>JAYVCD010000416.1:0-22467 GCA_043750125.1 Archangiaceae bacterium
CCGTGGCGACTGCGTCTCGGCCAAGGGGTTCATCGCCAAGGCCGGCACCGAGGACGTCGGCGGAGTGAAGTCGGCCTGCGAGTGACTCTCACTACGGCACGATCGCGGCGCATTCGATCACGCACGAGAACGTCGCCGCGGCGCACGACCGATCGCTGATGCACGCGTTGCAGATGTCCGCCTTGCGCCGGTAGTCGGTGTCCATGCTCGACGTGTCGCGGCACTTCAGCTCGCAGGCGCTGACGTCGTACTTGCTGTCGAAGCACGTCTGGTACCGGCCGCAGATCCCACTGCAGTCGATCGCCGTCTCGACTTTCTGGACCACCGCACATCCACTGAGCAGCAGCAGGGTCAGCGCGAGCGCGCGTCTCACGTTTGATCCGTGGCGAGCCGAAGCTGCGGCACCGTGGTGGGGCGGCCGAAGCTCTTCAACGTGCGCAGGTGCGATCCCAGCGCGTGAAGGAAGGTCGGATTCTCGTGGTACGGCAGCCCGTGCTCGCGGGCGACGGCGCGCACGATGGGCGCCAATTCGGGGTAGTGCACGTGGCAGATCTTCGCCAGCAGGTGGTGCTCGACCTGGCGATTGAGGCCCCCGAAGAAGAAGCTGGCCAGCGCGTTGCGCGGCGCGAAATTCGCGGTGGTCAAGAGCTGGTGCTCGGCCCACGAATGCTGCACTCCGCCCGGCTCGGGAAAGGCCGGGCTCTCGACGACGTGGGCCAACTGAAAGACCACCGCGCTCATCAACCCCAGCGCCGCGTGCATCGCCAAGTACCCCACCAACACCTGCCACCACGCGTAACCGCCGACCAGCAGCGGCACGCCGATGAACAGCGCGAGGTGAATGACTTTCCAACCCATCACCTGCGCGATCTGCCCCGTCGGCTCGCGCTTTCCGGTGCGAGGGTCAATGGAGAAAATCTGCTCGAAGTCTTTCTTGAAGACCCAGACCAACGTCGTGAAGCAGTACAGCACCAGCGCATAGAGGTGCTGAAAGCGGTAGACGAAGCCGGGGTTGTCGCGTGGGTAGAGCAGCAGAAACGGCCCCGGCTCGAGGTCGTGATCCAGCCCGGGAACATTGGTGTAGGTGTGGTGGACGAAGTTGTGGGCGCGGGACCAAGCGTACGAGCTGGCGCCCATCAAATCAAAGCTGTGGGACAGCAGCCGGTTGACCCACGGGCGCGAGGAATACGAGCCGTGAATCGCGTCGTGGCAGACGTTGAAGCCGACTCCGGCGAGCATCACGCCCAGGAACAGGGCCAGCGGCAGCGCCAGAAGGGGTCCCGGCAGGCCGCTGATCAACAGCGCCCAGAGTGCGGCAGAACCCCCCAGGAAAATCACCGTCTTGGTCACCATTCGACCGTCGGCGTGGCGCGAGATTCCGCGCTCGGTGAAGTAGGCGTTGATCCGTTCCCGGAGCGCCGTTTGAAGCCGATTGTCGCGATCGAAGGTCAGCCGGGCAGAGGTGCTCATAAGCAGGCACTACCGTAACCGTCGATTATCACCGGTTCACCACAGACCTTCAGAGCGCCGAACCGAGTAGATTCCCCCGCCATGAAACTCAAGCGCCTGACCCAGCCGATGGTCCGCGAGGGTGGAAAACTCCGGCCCGCGACCTGGGACGAAGCCCTCGATCGCGCCGCGGGCGGCATCCGCGCTGCGGTCGACGCCCGGGGTCCGAGCACCTTCGGAATCTTCAGCTGCAGCAAGGCGACCAACGAAGTGAATTACGTCGCCCAGAAGTTCCTTCGCGCGGCCGTCGGCAGCAACAACATCGACAGCTGCAACCGAACCTGACACGCCCCAAGCGTCGTCGGTCTGGCGACGGTATTCGGAGCGGGCGGCGGAACCAGCTCGTACCGCGAGGTCGAGGAAACCGACGTCATCTTGTTGTGGGGCAGCAACGCCCGCGAGACCCACCCCATTTTTTTCCACCACGTGCTCAAGGCGATCGCCCGGGGCGCGAAGGTCTACGTCATCGACCCCCGCCGCACCGCGACGGCCGAGTGGGCCGACGGGTGGCTGAGCCTCGAGGTCGGCACCGACATCGCCCTGGCCAACGCCGTGGGTCACGCGATCCTCGAAGAAGGGCTGCACAACCAGAAGTTCATCGCGCACGCGACCGACAATCTCGAGGCGTACCGAGCGACGGTGGCCCGCTACTCGCCCGAGACGGTGGGCCCGAAGATTGGGGTCGACCCCCAGCTGATTCGCACAATGGCGCGGGACTACGCGAAGGCCGACCGGGCGATGATCTGCTGGACGCTGGGCATCACCGAGCACCACACCGCGGTCGACAATGTGCTCGGCCTGATCAACCTCGCGCTGCTCACCGGACACGTCGGTCGTTGGGGCTCGGGGTTGAACCCGTTGCGCGGGCAGAACAATGTGCAGGGAGGCGGCGACATGGGCGCCCTGCCGGCAAAATTGCCCGGGTTCCAGGACGTGGAAGACGACGCGATTCGCGCGACCTTCGAGGCGAAGTGGGGGGTGAAGATTCCCGCGAAGAAGGGCTGGACCCTGACCGAGATGTTTCACGCGATGGAACGCAAAGACTTCACCGCGCTCTATGTCGTCGGTGAGAACCCCGCCCAGTCCGAGGCCGATGGCCTGCACTCGCTGCAGCTGCTCGCAGGCCTGCAGTTGCTGGTGGTGCAAGACATCTTCCTCACCCGGACCGCGCAGATGGCCCACGTCGTCTTCCCCGCGTCGGCCAGTTGGTGCGAATCGGAAGGCACCGTCACCAACAGCGAGCGGCGGGTGCAGCGATGCCGCGCGGCGCTGAAGGCCCCCGGACAAGCGCGCGACGACGTAGAGATTCTGTGTCAGCTCTCGAAACGGCTCGGGTACGACATGGGCGTGATGACACCCCAGCAGGCCTGGGACGAGATGCGCGCGCTCAGCCCGATGCACCGGGGGATGAGCTGGGAACGGCTCGAAGCCCTGGGCGGGATTCAGTGGCCGTGCACGGACGAGAATGATCCGGGCTCGCCTTTTCTGCATGGTCGGCTGTGGGCCGAGCCGGTCGAGGGTCCGCGCGCGGCGTTTCACCCTTCCGAGGACCGCCCGCCCATCGACCTGCTCGACGACGAATTTCCGCTGCGCCTCACCACCGGGCGGCGGCTCGACGACTTCAACACCGGCGTTCAATCCAATGGCTACCCCTCGCCCCTGCGCAAAGGGGAAAGCCTCGACCTGTGTCCCCAGGACGCTGCGCATTGGGGGGTGGCCGATGGCGAGCGGGTCCGGGTGCGCTCGCGGCGGGGCGCGGTCGAGGCTCCGGTGCGCTTTGATCCCCGGCTCAGACCGGGCCTCGCGTTCATGACCTTTCACTTTCCCGATGACGTAGACACCAACGTCCTGACGATTGACGCGACCGACCCGAAGTCGGGCACCGCAGAGTTCAAGGCGGCGGCGATTCGGGTCGAGAAGCTTCAGCCCGTCATTTCAGGCTCGTGACCTTCAGCGAACGCAGCTGAACCAGGGCCATCGAGCGTGCGGTAGATGTCCCCCAGGTATTTGAGGAACACCCGCACCCGGCCGGATCGCACTTCGACTTCGACCCGCACCCGGGGCGAGCCGGTGGGTTGATTTGCGACGGTGAGCGCACAGACTCCGCGCAGGGTTCCAGGTCCGGTCCGAAACCGCACTGCGCCGCGTTGCAGAACCCGCTCTGGCGCGGCCGAGAAAGTTCCGTCGGGCCGGGGAAGGGTTCCGGTCCACGGCCCCTGTTCCGGAATCGGAACGCCCCGAAAATGGCCGATGATTTGGGGCACCCCCGCATCTTCTCGGGGAAAGAAGTCCGGCTCGGCGATCGGCTCGGGAGGCACCATGATCACGACTTCGGGCGGAGGCAGCCCCGCCGGCGTCGACTCACACGCCAGCCAGAGCAACGAGCCAAAGAGCAGGCGGCGCATACCACCCCCCAACCGCTGCAAGCTTCGGGCTGCAGACTCTCAGCCGAACCGCGGCTGCTACGGGTTGGCCGTCAACAATAGATCCAGACCGTCGAGCGGACCCGAGTGGGCAAAGGCCAACGTGGTGACGACCGCGTTCTCGGCCTTCAGCCGGGCGTGCAACTTCTGCAGCTCGGAAAGATTCTGCGCAGTGTCGTCCGAGACGACCCACGGCGCTCCCTTGATGCCTGTTCCATTCGAGCGTCCCCCGGCGCTGTCTCCGAGGTAGAGGATTCCTTTCGAGAGGTACGCGGCGCTGCCCCCGGTGTGACCTGGAAGCGCGTAGGCCTTCACCTCGAGCGAGCCGACCTTGACCGTTTCCGCGTCAGTCAGCGTCTTCGTCACCCGGGCGGCCTTTTCTTTCGGCATCTGAAGCAGCTTCGTCAGCGGCCCCTTGGCGCGCTCTTCACCGTTGGCGACCTTCACGTCTGCCGGGTAGGCGTAGATTTCTGCCCTGGGGAAGAGGTGACAGCCCGCGACGTGATCTGGGTGACCGTGGGTGAGGAAGATCGCCTTCACCGCCTCGGGGCCCAGACCGCGCGCTTTGAGTGCGGCGAAAATCGCCTTTCCGCCCGGATCATTTCCGCAGTCGATCAGCGCCACCTCGCCCGGGTCTGCGTCGAGCATGAAGATCGCCACGTAACCGTCGACGACCATCGTGGCCGCGCCCCCGCCCAGCTTCGTCCCATCGACCATCGGCCGCATTCCAATCATCATCGGGCCGAACAAAGCTGCGCCGACCGCCACCAACCCCACGAGCAACCCACCCAGGACCAGCAGCACCTTTTTCATGGGGCGGGTGTGTAGTCGGCCCCTTTGCCGCATGCATGTCTCAAGTTGAGCGCGCCGCTGCGGCCGACGGGCTAGAAGCGGCTCGTGGACCTTCGCCCCATCGATCGCCCCGAGAGCCCGGCCGAACATTCCGCGGTCGACGCGGTGCTGGGCCCGTCGCTTCCCGAAGCCCCGCTGGCAGCCCAGGTCACCCGGTCGCGCCGCCACCTGTTGCTGCCTTCGCTGTGGGCCCTGCAGGCGCGCGTGGGCTGGGTCAGCGCGGGCGGCCTGGGGTACGTCTGTCGGCGACTGGGAGTGCCGCCCGCCGAAGCGTATGGGGTCGCGAGCTTCTACGCGCTGCTGACGCTGACCGAACGACCGAGCGCGTTCGTGCATGTCTGCGACGACATCGCCTGTCAGCTCGCCGGCGCGGAAAAGCTGTGCGCCGACCTTCCCGCTGCGATTGGCAGCTCGGCTTCCGACGGCCCCCACCGGGCGGACGCCGCGGTTCCCCATCGACCCAAGAGCCTCGCGCGCTGGGCCCGCAGCCCCTGCCTGGGTCTGTGCGAACAGGCGCCCGCCGCGCTGCTCACCGTCGCCGGCGAAAAGAGCTTCGAGCGCGGCTTCGGCCACGCGACGGTTCAGAAGATTCAACGCGCGCTGGAGCAAGGGTTTGTCGAAGCGGCACAGCCCAACCGTCCCCTCCCCGCGCTCGCTCGGGGAAAGCTGCTGGCGCGCGTCGGCCTCGTCGACCCGACCAGCCTCGATGATTACCGCGCCCACGGCGGCTACGAGGCGCTGCGCCGCGCGATTTCAATCGGGCCCGAAGGAATCATTCGCGAGGTGAACGATGCAAACCTGCTCGGTCGCGGAGGCGCCGCGTTCCCGACCGCCCGCAAGTGGGAAGCCGTCGCTCGCAGCCCCGTTCGCCCGCACTACGTCATCTGCAACGCCGACGAGTCCGAGCCGGGCACGTTCAAAGACCGCGTGCTGCTCGAGGAAGATCCGTTCGCGACCCTCGAAGCGATGACGGTGGCCGGCCTCGCCACCGGCTCGGAACGCGGCTTCATCTACATTCGCGGCGAATACCCGCTGGCCGCCGAACGAATTGGAAATGCAATCGCGGTGGCCCGGGCTCGGGGCTTCCTCGGCCCGAGCCTGATGGGCAGCCCGCTTCGGTTCGAGCTCGAAGTGCGGCGCGGCGCAGGCGCGTACATCTGTGGCGAAGAGACCGCGCTGCTCAACTCGATCGAAGGGCTTCGGGGAGAGCCGCGCAACAAGCCCCCCTTCCCCGCCCAGGTCGGGCTGTTCGGAAAGCCGACGGCGATCAACAACGTCGAGACGCTGATCGCCGCGCTCGAGATTGTTCGCGGGGGCGCAGCGGCGTGGGCGAGCACCGGGACGAAGGGCGCTCCGGGCTCAAAGCTCTTCTGCCTCTGCGGCAACGTTTCCAACCCGGGCACCTACGAAGTTCCGTTTGGAACGCGCCTCGACGCGCTGATTGCCCTCGCCGGAGGGGTACCCGGGGGTCGCCCGATTCAGGCGGTGCTGCTCGGCGGCGCGGCGGGCACCTTCGTCAGCGGTGAAGAGCTCAACGTCGCGCTGACGCTCGAAGACACCCGGAAGATCGGCGCGACGCTGGGCTCGGGCGTGGTGCTGGTGCTCGACGATCAAGTGCAGCTGATGCCGATGCTGCGTCGCATCGCCGCGTTCTTTCGGGACGAATCGTGCGGGCAGTGCGTCCCCTGCCGGGTCGGCACGGTGCGGCAAGAAGAGCTGCTCGCGCGCCTGGCCCTGGGCAAGTCGCGCGGTGACGAGCTGAAGCTGCTCAATGAGCTCGGGCAGGCGATGCGCGACGCGTCGATCTGCGGCCTCGGGCAGACGGCTTCGGCCGCGATCGAATCTGCACTGAAGAAGTTCCCGCCCCGGCTCCCGTCATGACCGTCCCCGCCCGTCAGGTTGCGCTCACCATCGATGGCCAGCCGGCCTCTGTTCCCGAAGGCACCACGCTGCGCGCCGCTTGCGAGGCGCAGGGAATTTCCACCCCGACTTTGTGCTGGGCCGAAAACCTCACGCCGATCAACGTCTGCCGGATTTGCGTGGTCGAGGTCGAAGGAGCCCGGGTGTTGGTGCCGGCCTGCTCGCGAAAAGCCGAACCGGGGATGGTGGTGAAGACCGATTCGCCCCGGGTGCGGACGTCGCGGAAGCTGGTGCTCGAGCTGCTCGGCTCGTCGGTCGACATGTCCACCGCGCCCGCGTTCAAGGCCTACGCCGAGCAGTACGACGCCCGGCCCGAGCGCTTTGGCCCCCCCGCCGAGCCGTCGGCGGCCGGAGCGCGAGACGCCGCCCACCCCGGACACCACGACGCGCCCGATGGAACCCGCGCCGCCACCGTCGCTGCGCCCCCGAAGGTCGACAACCCGCTCTACGTCTTCGATTCCACCAAGTGCATGCTTTGTTACAAGTGCGTTCAGGCGTGCGGCACGGAAGCGCAGAACACCTTTGCGATTTCGGTGGCCGGCCGCGGCTTCGAGGCCCGCATCTCGACCGAGCACGCAGTGCCGATTCCCGAGTCGGCCTGTGTCTTTTGCGGAAACTGTGTCGGCGCCTGTCCCACCGGCGCGCTGATGTTCAAGAGTGAGTTCGACCTGCGCCAGGCCGGCACCTGGGACGAAGCCCGGCAGACCGTCACCGACACCATCTGCCCCTACTGCGGTGTCGGGTGCACCTTGAGTCTGCGGGTGCAGGACAACCGCATCGTTCGCGTCACTTCGCCTTCGGACAACTCGGTCACCTCAGGTCACCTCTGCGTGAAGGGCCGCTTTGGCCTCGACTTCGTTCAGAACCGCGAAGACGACGAGCCGTAGGGCTCACCTTCGGGGGCGCAGAAATTCCAGCAGCGCCCGGACTTTGGGAGGAGCCGCTCGGCGCGAAGGCAGCACCGCGAAGATGCCTCCGCGCGGCAACGCGTAGCCTGCGAGAATTCGAATCAGGCGGCCTTCGGCCAGCTCTCGCTCGACCATGAACTGACCGATCACCGCGACTCCCGCGCCTTCCACCGCGAAGGCCCGCATCGCCGAGGGGCTGTCCACGCTCAGCCGCCCATGCGTCCGCGCGACATGGGTGCGGCCCGCACCGTCCTTGAAGGTGTGCTTGCGGGGGTGGCTCAACAAAGTCAGGGCCAGACAGTCGGTGCCTTCGAGATCTACGGGCGTCTTCAGCGGGGCGCTCTTCGCCAAAAAGGACGGCGCGGCCACCACCACCTGCTCGAACTCACCCACCCGGGTCGCCGCCAGCGTCGAGTCGCGCAGCCACCCCAGCCGGAAGGCCACGTCGATGCGCTCGGCAACCAGGTCCACCACCCCGTCGCGCACCACCAGCTCGACGCTCACCCGGGGGTAGAGCGCCAGGAACGCGGTCAACTTGCCTGCGAACGGACCCAGCGCGTAGTCCACCAGGGTGGTGATCCGAAGCTTCCCTTCCGGCTCGTGCTTCAGCTTCTGCAAACGCAGCCCGAGCGCCGCGGCCTCGTCGGCCACCCGTTGGCAGCCCTGGTGGTAGACCTCGCCCGCCTCGGTGAGCACCAGGCTTCGGGTAGTCCGGTGCATCAAGCGCACCCCCAGCTCTGCTTCGAGCGCTGAGACGTGCTGGCTGACCATCGACCTGGTCAAGCCAACCGCCCGCGCCGCCGCGGTGAAGGAACCCCGTTCGACGACCGCCGCGAACACCGCCATCCGGTTCAAATTCATTGTTTAGTCCCGCTAAACAGTCTGTTCCAAAGCGCGGCATTGTCCAGCGGGGCCGGGCCGCTAATTTGGCCTCGTCGTTTCCACCTCACTTCCGGAGCACGTCATGAAGTCTTTCCGCCTTGCCGCCTTGTCCTTCACCCTCGCCACGGCCGCCTTCGCCGCCCCCTTGACGCTGGACGTCTTTACCGCCCAGCCCCAGGGCTTCCTCGTCACCTCGACCCTGATTTTCGGTGAGAAGGACGCGGTGTTGATCGACGCGCAGTTCACGCTCAGCGAAGCCCACCGCCTCGTCGCCCAGCTGCTCGAGTCGAACAAGAACCTGAAGACCGTCTTCATCACCCACGCCCACCCGGATCATTTCTTTGGGCTCGAAGTGGTGAAGGCCCAATTTCCCAACGCCGAGGTGATCACCACCCCCGCGGTGCTGGAAGAGATGAAGGCCCTGGCGCCGGCGAAGTTGGCCCAGTGGAAGCCGCTGTACGGCGCCAACCTCACCAGCGCCCCCGTGTTTCCCAAAGCGTTCGCGGGCGACCACCTCGAGCTGGAAGGCCAGCGACTCGAGCTCATCTCGCTGTCCGCCGGTGAGAGCGCGGCCGCGACGGTGGTGTGGATCCCCTCGATCAAGGCCGCGATCGTCGGCGACCTTGCCTACAGCGAGGTTCACGTCTGGCTCGCTGACGCCGATGCCGGTCGCCGCGAAAACTGGCTGAAGAGCCTGCGCCAGATCAAAGCGCTCGGCCCGCAGGTGGTGGTCGCCGGTCACGAGGCGCCCAACGCCAAACGCACCGCCGCCGTCCTCGATGACACCGCGGCCTACCTCAAGGATTTCAATGTCGCGCTCACCACCAGCAAGAACGCCGACGAGCTCGAGAAGTAGATGCTGGCCCGGTACGGGAAGCGTCAGCTGCCGATCATCCTCAACATTGCGACCAAGGCGGCCCTCCCCGGTCCGAAGACCTGACAGGCTCTCTGGGCTGGGGTCGCCCGGATCCGACCCTCGACACCAGCCCTCTCGAGCGTCCGAACCCCGGCGGTTCTCGTTGCTCGGCGGCAGCTTTTCCATCGAGACCCGGGCGGCTTGCCCGGCCCACAGGAGCAGGCCTCGCTACCGCCGCAATCGGTCTGGGCGCCGCGAGGCCTGCAGCGGAGCCCGGGTCACTTCCCCCACCGCAGCAATGAAGGCATCGCGGGACGCGTTCAGGTCAGCCAGGGCACCGGTGAGGAACGCTCCGGCGAAGTTCGTTTCCGAGGGCGGTGGAATCCACTTCGCCAACTTCACCGGAGCGGCCTTCAGCGCCGCATCGACCCCCACCGTCGCTTCCAGCGGCGGCGCGATCAAGTACGCCATCGGAGAGCCGAGGCTCACTCCCGCCTGAGGAGCCAGGTAGCTGCCGGTCTGGGCTATGACGTGGGCGAGAAAAGCACTCTGGTTGTCGCCTGGAAAAGTCTGAAACCGGACCTCTTCCCGAAGGCAATTGCGAAGTGCCCACAGCGCCTCGGCCACCTCGTCCGGGTCCGCGCCCGCCACCAGTCCCATCACCTCGCCCGATAACGGACCGCTGGCCACCTTGCTTCCCCCATAGAAGCTCTTCGCGAACATCACCTCGACGTTCGCGAACTTGGTGCTGTGGTCCAGCGCCACGTAGAGCGCGTCGTCTTGATCGCACGTCACCAGGCCACAGCTCTTGTGCTTCGTCGGGTCGAGCCCCAGCGCCTTCGCCAGCTGCGAATCCACCGCGTCGATCTGCCGGCAGGCCAGCAGCCGGGGCCAGAGGTCAATCACCGCCCGCTCCCCGGCCGAACCAGGTGCACCCCGCCCCCACCCGCATTGAACGTCTTGCGCATCAGCACCGCGCACTCTTTGGCCGCGACCAGCGGGGGCAGCCCCCTGGGTCGAATGTTGCTCAGACAATTCTTCTCTGAGTTGTCCTGGTTCAAGCGGGGCTTGAACGCGGTGTAGATCGACAGCGAATCACCCGTGCCCAGGCCCGGCCGTTCGCCGACCAGAATCACGGTCGAGCGCGCCTGGGTCAACGCGCCGATTTCGTCCTGCACTCCGATGCGCGCGAACCGCACGAAGATCGGCTTGCCCACGCTCAGCCCCACCGCCTTCAGCTCTTTGCCCAGCGCAGCCACCAACACCTCGCCCTGCTCGAGAATCGCCCACGAGGCCAGACCGTCGGCGGCGATGATCTGCACGTCGACGCCACGGGTGGCTTCAGCCTCGAGTCTCTTCCGGCTCTCGTCGTTCAGCCTGCGACCGTGCTCGGGGTAGAGCAGGTAGTCCTCTTTGTCTTTCGCGCACGTCTCCAGCGCGATCGCGCCGAGCTTCGCCGCGAAGTCGTCGGGCACCTCGCTTTGCACCGCGTCCAGCGCGATCGCGTGCTCGGCACGAAGACCGACGTAGACCTTGGTGAGGTACCGGGTGCCGGTGCGGCCCTGGACGATGCGCGCCGGGGTCTGCTCGACGATGCGCTTGAGCTCGCGCGCGTCGCGGGGCGGAGGAACCTTCACCACCCTCGGAACACACCCATCGACGCACGCCTCGACCAGAGCGCTCTTGCGCGGGGAATCCTCGCCCGCCCGTTCGAGCTCTTCGCGCAGCACCTTGCGCACCAGGTCTTCGAGCTCGCTCATCGGCGCGGGCCCGTCGCAAACAGGCTGGCGTCACCGGCGCGCGAAGTCAGCTTCCCGTTGCGCCACAAGCCCATCGATTCCATCCACTGCTCGAACTCGGGCGCGGGCCTCAACTTCAAGATCTCGCGCAGCGCGGCGTTGTTGTGAAACGACGTCGTCTGGTAGTTGAGCATCACGTCGTCGCCCATCGGAATGCCCATCAGGTAGTTGACGCCCGCCATCGCGAGCAGCATCTCGAGATTTTCCTGGTCGTTCTGGTCCGCGTTCGCGTGGTTCGTGTAGCAGGCGTCGCACCCCATCGGGATGCCCAGCAGCTTGCCCATGAAGTGATCTTCGAGCCCGGCGCGGGTGATTTGCTTCGCATCGCGCAGATATTCGGGGCCGATGAAGCCGACCACGCTGTTGAGCAGAAACGGCTGATAGCGGCGCGCCAGCCCGTACGCCCGCGCTTCCATCGTCACCTGGTCGGTGTCGTGGTGGGCATTGGCCGACAGCGCCGTCCCCTGCCCGGTTTCGAAATACATCACGTTCGGACCCTGCGCCGTGCCCTCGCGCCGGGTGAGATCGAGCGCTTCGTCGAGCAGCTTCACGCTCACTCCGAAGTTCCGGTTCGCCCCTTCTGAACCCGAGATCGACTGGAACATCAGGTCGAGCGGGGCGCCCTTTTTCTCGATCGCTTCCATCTGGACGGTGAGGTGGGCGAGCACGCAGTTCTGGGTCGGGACCCGGAACTTTCGCATCAGGTCCTTGGTCGCCTTGAGGATATCGGCGCACTTCTCGATGTCGTCGGTCGAGGGGTTGACCCCGATTACCGCGTCGCCATTGCCGTAGCTCAGCCCGTCTTTCACCGCGGCGAGCACGCCTTCGACTTCGTCCCGCGGGTGGTTGGGCTGCAGCCGAGAGCTGATCCGCCCGTCGAGACCGATGGTGTTGTTGCAGCGCGCGGTTACCCGAATCTTCCGCCCGGCCATCACCAGGTCCATGTTCGACATCAGCTTCGCCGCCGCAGCCGCCATCTCAGGCGTCAGCCCGAACGAAATTTCTGACACCTGCTCGCCGGTCGTCGCCGCATCGAGCACCCATTCGCGCAGCTGCGCCACCGACCAGCCGCAGATCTTCCGGTACGCGCGATCGGCCTGCGGCTTCTGCAGGTCGTCCTCGATCACCCGCGTCACTTCATCGAGCTCGTACGGAACCGACGGGCTCTCGCGCAGCTCTTTCATCGTCACGTCGGCCAGCACCAACTTTGCCGCCGCCATCTCTCGCATCGACCGCGCCGCCAGGCCCGCCTGGACGTCACCCGACCGCGGCTCGTTTGCCCGCGCCAGCACGTCCTTCATCGATGGAAAGGTGTACGTCTCACCAAACAGGGTCGTAGAGAGCTTGCGCACCGCGGCGCCGAACATGGATCAGCCGGACGCCCGGCGTCGAGGAATGCCGCGTTCTCATTGGACGGTGCGCGTGAGGCAATTCCCCCTGGGACGGCCCACCTTTTCAAAGCGGGTCATCGGAAGGTCCGAGCATGTGCGGGGCGATTGAAGAAGTTTGGGAGCCCGTTTGCATTGAACGGGTGGAAAAGGGTTGGCGAAACTTGC
Source organism: Archangiaceae bacterium (assembly GCA_043750125.1). Taxonomy (GTDB): domain Bacteria; phylum Myxococcota; class Myxococcia; order Myxococcales; family Myxococcaceae; genus JAGSPQ01. The sequence continues at coordinate 12,706 of JAYVCD010000416.1, forward strand.
CCCAACCACCTCTGGAATCGCTTCAAACCGATTGGCCGCCGAGGCGGTGTGACTTACCCCCAGTGGTGAGGCTGACCGTCGAACGGCGGGGGTCAATCAACACCAGTGGGGGTAACCCACACCAGGTCGAGGAAACCGCGGGGGTCCGGGGCCTTTTCGATGCTTCGCGGACCTCGTGCATGACGTGAACGGCTCGAACGCCTGGCCGACCGGAAGGAAGAGCTTCGAGTGGGCACGTCGGCGGTTCGTCCTCGGTGGAGCGCGCAAAGTCCCGCCCTTCTCGAAGACGTTTTCTGTTTCCAGAAGTCACCGCACCCGCCTGCTTTCCCTGCCCGCGACGCGACGTCCGGTTGGCTCGAACCACCGGAGACTCGAGAGCCAAACTGACGTCGGCCAGGTCCAACAACGTCCGCGCCAGCGAAGTGGTGGTGATGCGTTCCCGTTTATTCGGGCCAACTTCAGCGTTCGCGAAACATCGAAGGCCGTCGTGACTTCGCTTAGCGCGGGCGTGAGTCCATGGGTGTCGAGGTCCCTGCCCCTTCAGTCGAGGACGACCAGCAGATCGCCGGACTGAACCCTGGCCTTGAGGGCGACCGGAAGTTCTTTCACCGTCCCAGCGCGGTGGGCACGGACGACCGTTTCCATCTTCATCGCTTCGAGCGTGAGCAACGCAGCGCCCGCCTCGACTTTCGCTCCGATCACCGCGTAGAGCCCGATGACGATTCCGGGCATCGAAGCGCCGATGTGTGCGGGGTTTGCCTTCTCAGCGGTGCGGCGCTCGGCCACCTGCGAGACGAGCGACTTGTCTTTCACGGTGACCTGGCGGCCGTGACCGTTGAGCTCGAAGAAGACGGTGCGGTTTCCATCGGGAGCCGGGTTTGAGACCGCCTCGAGCGAGAGGACGAGCGTCTTTCCCGGCTCGAGATCCACCCAACGTTCCTGCCCGACTTCGAGCCCGTAGAAGTACGTCGGAGTGTCGAGGATCGAGACGTCTTCGTACCGGGCTCGGGCTTCGAAGAAGTCGTCGAGCACCCTCGGATACAGCGCATGCGACACGGCCTCGGCGCGGGTCGCGGGCCGACCGAGCCGGGTCGAGAGCATGCGGGCCCGCTCGTCGAGGTCCAGCGGAGGCAAGCTCTTTCCGGGCAGCCCTTCGACCCGCGGCATTCCTTTGAGCACCGCGGCACGAAGCTTCTCGGGGAACCCACCGGGGGGCTGCCCCAGCTGTCCTTGAAAATAGCCGACCACGCTCGAGGGGAAGTCGAGCCGATGGGCTTCGGCGATCAGCTTGCCTTCAGTGCGGCGCGCGGCTTCCTCGAGGGTGTCGGCGCGGACAATCAAATCGCCCTTCACCAGAAAGATCGCGAAGTCGCCGACCATCTTCGACGACGGGGTCACTTTCGGAATGTCGCCACACAACAAATTCACCAGCGCAAAGGCCTCTTTGACTTCCTGCCAGCGCGGCAGCAGCCCGAGCTCGGCGACCTGGGGGCGTAGGTTGGAATACTGCCCGCCGGGAATCTCATGGAAGTACACCTCGCTGGTGGCGCTCTTCAGGCCACACTCGAAGGGCGCGTAGAACTCGCGCACGTCTTCCCAGTAGTTGGCCAGGGGCTGCAGCTTCTTGTTGGTCAGGCCGGTGTCGCGCGGGTAGCCCCGCAGCGCAGCGACCAGGGCATTCATCGACGGTTGGCTGGTGAGCCCCGCCATCGGAGCCAGCGCCACGTCGACGATGTGCACCCCGTGATCGATCGCGGTGAGCAGCATCGCCACCCCGTTGCCCGACGTGTCGTGGGTGTGCAGGTGCAGCGGCAGCTTCACCGTCTGCTTCAACCGGTCGACGAGCAGCCCGGCGGCGCGAGGGCGCAGCAGCCCGGCCATGTCCTTGATGCACAGAAAGTGGGCGCCCATGTCCTCGATGCGGCGCGCGAGGTCCGCGTAATAGTCGAGCGTGTATTTGGGCCGCTTGGGGTTGGCGACATCGCCGGTGTAGCAAATGGCCACCTCGGCCACTTTCCCGGTGCGACGAATGCGATCGATCGACACCTTCATGCTGTCGAGGTCGTTGAGCGAGTCGAACACCCGAAAGACATCGACCCCCGCCTCGGCCGCTTCGTCGATGAACGCCTCGACGACGTTGTCCGGGTAGTGGGTGTAGCCGACGGCGTTCGCTCCGCGCAGCAGCATCTGCTGCATCAGGTTCGGAGCGGCCGCCTTCAGCTTCCGCAGGCGATCCCAGGGATCTTCGTGAAGAAAGCGGTAGGCGGTGTCGAAGGTCGCTCCTCCCCAGGACTCGAGGCTGAACAGCTCGGGGGCGAGGTGAGCGGTCGCGTGGGCAATCTTCAAGATGTCGAAGCTGCGCATTCGGGTCGCGAGCAGCGACTGGTGCGCGTCGCGCATGGTGGTGTCGGTGAGCAGCGGCCGGGTCTGCGAAAGCACCCACTGCGCCAGCCCTTCGGGGCCTCTGGCAGCGAGGATCTGCGCAGTCCCGTCTGGGGGAGGCCCGCGGGGGACCTCGGGGACGCGGGCCTCGAGCAGCCGGGTCGGCTGCAGCCGCTGCTCTTTCTTCACCGTCGGGTGCCCGTTGACGATCACGTCGCCCAGGTACTGCAACAGCTTGCTGGCGCGGTCGCGGCGGGGTGAGAGCTGGAACAGCTCGGGGGTCTCGTCGATGAAGCGGGTCCACGTCTGACCGGCGAGGAACGTCGGGTGGGCGAGGACGTTCTCGAGGAACGGGAGGTTGGTCTTCACCCCGCGAATCCGGAACTCGCGCGCGGCCCGTTGCGCCTTCTTCACCGTCTCTTCGAACGTCGACGCGTAGGCGATGATCTTGACCAGCAGCGAGTCGTACGCGGGCGAGATGTGCGCCCCGGTGTAGCCGTTGCCACCGTCCAGTCGAATGCCAAAGCCGGTCGCCGCGCGCCAGGCGGTCAGGGTCCCCGCGTCGGGCAAGAAGTTGTTCGCCGGGTCTTCGGTGGTCACCCGCAGCTGAATCGCGTAGCCGCGGGTCGAGATCGCCGCCTGGCTCGGAATGCGAATCTTCGGGGAAGACAGCGGCTCGCCCTCGGCGATGCGAATCTGCGCCTGGACCAGGTCGACGCCGGTGACCTGCTCGGTGACGGTGTGCTCGACCTGCAGCCGGGCGTTGACCTCGATGAAATAGAATTGATCTCCGTCGACGAGAAACTCGACCGTGCCCGCGTTGGTGTAGGCGGCGCCCTTGGCCAGCGACAGCGCGGCCGCGCAGATCCGATCGCGCAGCTGGGGAGCCAACGACGGAGCCGGAGCAATCTCGATCACCTTCTGGTGGCGCCGCTGCACCGAGCAGTCGCGCTCGAAGAGGTGAACGAGGTTGCCGTGGTGGTCGCCGAGGTTCTGCACTTCGATGTGGCGGACCTTCTCGAGAAACTTTTCGATGAAGACCACGTCCGAACCGAACGCGGCCAGCGACTCGCTCTTCGCCGAGGCCAGCGCCTCGGGGAGCTCGGCCCGCGATCGCACCACCCGCATTCCGCGCCCGCCGCCTCCGTTGGCGGCTTTGACCAACACCGGAGCCCCGTGGGTGTCGAAGAATTTCTCGGCCTGGCTCAGCACCGCGTCGGCCGCACCGGTGAAGCTGGTGCCGGGAACGCAGGGGACTCCGACTTTTTGCGCCAGCGCTTTGGCCGCGACTTTGTCGCCCATCATCGCGACGACTTCTGAAGTCGGCCCCACGAATCGAATTCCGCGCTTCACACACGCCCGGGCGAAATCGGGGTTCTCGGACAGGAAGCCGTAGCCGGGGTGAATGGCGTCGACGCCGGCGGCGACCGCCACGTCGAGAATCTCTTCAGAGCCGAGGTAGGCCTCGACCGGGCGCTTCCCGTGACCGACCCGATAGGCCTCGTCGGCTTTGTGCCGATGCTCGTGCATCCGATCTTCGTCGCTGTAGATGGCGACGGTGCGAATGCCCAGCTCGTTGCAGGCACGGAAGACGCGAATCGCGATCTCGCCGCGGTTGGCGCACATCAACTTTCGAATCGGGGCCATGGAGCCGTTCGTTTAGCGCGGCTGTGCTTCCGTGGCTGCTGTGAATTACAGGGCTTCGGCGACGGGCGACCCGCAAAACGTGCGTGCGATTTTGAACAAATCTTCCAGCTCGATCGGCTTCCTCAGGCAGCCCTGGGCCCCGAGCTCTTTGAGCTTTTCGAAGGGGCGCGCATCGGCGGTGACGAGGACCACCGGAATGGCTGCGAGGGTGGGGTCTTTGAGCTGTTCGCTTCGAAACTGAGTCCCGTCCATCACGGGCATCATCATGTCGAGCAGAATCAGGCCCGGCGCAAATTCGCCATTTCGCAACAGGGCGAGGGCCTCCAGGCCATTGCGGGCGAACAAGACCCGGTAGCCTTCTTCCGAAAGCAGCTCGACCATCGCGTTTCGAATGTCGTCATCGTCATCGATGATGAGAATGGACGGGGTCCGGTTCATGACCGGCCCTCGGCAGGGTTCGACGCCGGGGGACCGCGCAACGGGAGCGTTGCTTTGAAGGTCGACCCCTGCCCGACTTCACTGCTGACCTCGATTCGACCTCCATGCGCTTCGACGATTTGGCGAGTGATGTACAGGCCCAGGCCCAGCCCGCCGAAGTGTCGCGTCGGCACCGCCCGCTCGAACCGGCCGAAGATTCGCCCCAGATCTTCGGGTTGAATTCCAATTCCGCGGTCCTGGACAGTCAAGATCGCGCAGTCCCCCTCGAGCTGAAGCCGGATGTCGATCGGCTGACCGCGGCCGTACTTGATCGCGTTGGACACCAGGTTGGTCGCCAGTTGATCCAGGCGCAGGCGGTCCCATCGGCCGACCACGGGAGTCGCTGCCGAGAACCTGAGCGCAGAGCCTGCCGACCGGGCCTGGGGTTGATGTCGCTCGAGGACGTCGCGCAACACACTGCCCAGCTCGAGGTCATCGGAATCGAGGGGAAACTTCCCCAAAGAGATTCGCGACACGTCGAGCAGATTTTCGACGAGCTGGGCCAGCCGGTGGGTGTGGCGGTTGGCTGCGTCGATTTTGTGCAGCACCTTCGCGGCCAGGTCGCCTTCCTGCTTTTGAACCAGGTGACCGGCGCCCTGAATCTGAAGCTGCAACGCAGTCAGCGGAGTTCGAAGCTCATGGGCCGCGATGGCCAGAAATTCGTCGCGAACCTCGAGGGTCTGCTGCAGCTGCGCCACGAGCGTCTCGCGTTCTTCCCCCACCTTTCGCTGTTCATCGATGTTGGTGTTGATTCCAAACCATCGAATCACGCTTCCCGAAGAGTCCCGCAGGGGCCGAACCCGTGTGAGAAACCAACGAAACGCGCCATCTGCGCCGCGCAACGGAAATTCCATTTCGAACGACTGACCCGTCGAAATTGAGAGCAACCATCGTTCGATCACGCTGTCGAGCAGCAGGGGATCGTGAACGGATTTCCAGCCCCACCCTTCCATCTGCTCGAAGGTCGTGCCGGTGTATTCGTACCAACGAGAATTGTAGAAATCGATGTTGCCATTGGCCTGGGCGCTCCAGGCCAGCTCGGGCAGGTTGGAAATCAGGTCGCGGAACTGACGCTCGTTGTCACGCAGCACCATCTCGGCTTCTCGTTTCGCGGTGACATCTTCGAAGATGCCCAGCATGTAGCTCTGAGCGTCGAGCTGAATCGAGTCGAGGCTGTTCGAAACAATCAAGAACCTGCCGGACCTGGTCCGCACTCTGTTTTCCATGTTTCGCACCGACCCATAGCGCTCGAAATGCCGCCGAATGTGGTCGCGGCCGGCCAGATCCTGATGCATTCCCAGCTCGACGCTCGTCTTCCCGATCGCCTCTTCCTTCGGGTATTCGAAGAGCTCGACCCAGGCCGCATTCACCGCGGCGATGATCAGGCTCGGCATCTGGACGAGGCAGATGGCGAAGGAGGCGTGCTCGAAGACTGCCGAGAATTTCCGTTCACTGGCTACCAACAGATCTTCGGCTAGCTTCCGCCTGGAAATGTCTTCGATTTCGATGATCGTCCCCGCGGGCGCCCCGTTTTCGAAGTGAGGACTGGCGGTGAAAGCGACCGGATAGAAGGTCCCATCTTTGCGGCGGAAGACGTCTTCGCCCCGTTCCCGACCGCGCTCGGGAAAAGCCCGGTCGATGGGACACTGCTCGATCGGGTAGCGGGAACCGTTGGGACGCGTGGGGTGCACCACGTCATGAAGGGGACAGTTCAGGGCCTGCACTTCGGCGAAGGTGTAGCCAAAGATTTTTTCTGCCGCCGGGTTCATGAAAATGCAGTGCTGTTTTGCATTGAGCATCACCAGGCCGAGGGTCGCGTTGGAAGTGATGGTATCGGTCAGCCCGTGGGCGGCTTCCATTTCCTTGCGAGCGGCCTCGACCCTTTGTTGGGCGAGAACGTGTTCGGTGACTTCAATCGAGGAGCTGAGAATTCCTGAGACCTTGCCCTCGACGTCGTGCATCGCCTGGACGGTTACGTCGTACCAGCCTTCCTGGAGCATGCCGCCGCGCATTTGCTGGACAGGAAATTCGCGAACCGATTTCGACACTCCGCTGCGATAGACCTCGTCCAGCGAGAGGACGACGGGTTGTCCGGCCAACTCGGGAATCGATTCGGTCAGAGGTCGGCCGATGACAATTCTGCCGCCCGTCATTTCATCGTGCTTGGGGTTGGAAATGAGAGCGAGGTGGTTTGGACCTTCGTAGGCCGCGACCGCAAAGGGCGCTCCTTCCAGAAGCCGGGTCAGGCGGGTGCGCTCGAGCTCCAGGGTGAGCTCGACGCCCTTTCGCTGGGTGATGTCTTGAAAGCTGGCCGCGCGAAAAAGCACCTTGCCGCTCGGGTCCTTGAATTCGGTGACCTCGGCGAGCACCGGAAACTTCGAGCCGTCTTTGCGGACATGAACGGATTCGTAGACGGTGTGACCTGTCTGCTGAACCTCGCGAAGGATTCTGGCGAGAACGCCCTTCCATTCGCCTTCCAGCATGTCGACCATCGGTCGGCCCACCCAGTCGGTGACGCTCGTTCCGTGCATTGCGGCGAAGGCGGCGTTGACTTCGATGAAGTGGTTGTCGGTCGTCGCGATGGCCATACCCCACGCGGCTTGCCTGAAGGCGTGTTCCCACTTCTGGAGCGTCTGTTGCCTCGCGGTGTCTCGTTCCAACGCGGCGCCCAGAAGGCGAATCGAACGATCCAGCGTTTCGCTCACGGCCGAGAAGCCTGCTCCAATCGCCCCGAACAGAAACAACCCCACGACCTCTTCGCCCGAAGAAACTTCCAGCGAGTGGATCGGAGGAAGCAGCCAATACGCCGAGGCCAGCATCGACAGCGCGGTGGCCAGAAGTCCGGGGCCCATGGCTCCGAACCAGGCAGCGAAGAAGACCGCGGGGAAGTACAGAATGAAGGGAGCGGTGTGCCCGAAGACGGGCTCGAGCGTCAATCGCACCTCGGTGGCTGCGGCAACCGCGACGACCGCCGCCAGGTACCGCAGCCAGCCCGCGCGGGTCGACGGCCGAAACGCAGGTAGAAAGTTCCGGAAGGCCTGGATCAGGCCCCCCTGTTCCCTCAGTGGAGGCGAGGACGCGCTCATCGCGCTCCGATGGGCGGAATTGGCGAGTACACGGCCCGATCTTTTACACGTGCCGCGGCGGTTGGGAACCGGGTTCGACGGTCAGCGGCGTTTGAGCCGGATGTAGAGGACCTTCTCGACTTCAGCGACCACATCGCCGGTTTCGTCTTTCACCTGCACTGTAAACCTCGGCTCGACCTTCAGGCCCGAGGCGGCCAGGCTGCGCAGCTCTTCAATGCGGGATGCCGGCATTTCGAACTTCGCCCGCACGGTGCCGGTGCCCGGCTTCATGAAGCGAATGCTCGCCGTCTTGTCCCACACGACGTAGTCGTCGCCCAGCGCCAACAGCACCTGAAAGAGAAAGAACGGATCGCACATCGAATACAGCGAGCCGCCGAAATGGGTGCCGAAGAAGTTTCGATTCCAAGGGTAGAGCGCCATCTGCACCACGATGGTCGACACATCGGGGGAGACCTCGACGATCCGGATTCCGGCAGCGGCGTAGGGAGGGTAGGCGTTGAGCGCCAGCAGCGTCCCCCGCCCTCCAAGAAACTTCGAGAAGCGCCGTACCCAGTCCGCCATTCGTTCGTTGTACCAGCGAACGCGCGTGGGCCTTAGGACCGCGGTTTGCCCCAGTGGGGCCCGTTCGGCGCAACCCGGTAGACGAAGAGCGGGGTTCGGTAGAGATCGTCGAGAGTCTGCTCAGACTCGCTCTTCCAGCCGGGGACAGAGAAGGTATGCGTGATCAGCCTCGAGCCCGGGGACGCTTCGCGCTCGAGCTTGAGCTTCAGGGCTTCCATCGCTCCCCGAAACAGGTAGCAGACGAACAGCTGCGCGGGTCCGAGCGAGGCGCTCAAGAAATCGGCGCGCCTCAAGGACAGGTTGAGGCGCGGCCGCAGCCCCTGGCGCACCCGCATCACGGCATAGGGGACCCACGAGAGCTCGAACGCGACCACCTGCGCGTGGGGAAAACGGTCGGCCAGCGCGAAGGCCAGCGCGCCCCAGCCGGCTCCCAGCTCGTAGATGGGCCCTTCGGTATTTTCGGCGGCGGTGAGCATCGCCTCGCGCTGAAGCCGGCTGCTGGGAATCGGCGAGATGCCGGTGCGAAAGGTGAAATACAGCAGTGAGGCGCCGGCCAGGAAGACCACGGCCAACGCCAGCCACTGCAAGGGGTGGGACGACACCTGGGTCAGGCGAGGTCGAATACCAGCACTTCGCCCGCCTCGATTCCCTCGACCTCGACCTTCGGCTCGCCCGAGATCGCGACCGCGTCGCCCGCTTCGAGCGCGGTGCCGTTGACCTTGACCTTCCCCCGGGCGACGTGAACCCAGGCGTGGCGATGGTCGGCGAGGGTCAACTCGGCCCGGTCGCCCTGGCCGAACAGGCCGGCGTAGAGCGAAACGTCTTGATGCAGGGTCACGCTTCCGTCGCGGGCATCTTTCGACCCCACCAGCTTCAAGCGGCCCTGCTTCTCTTCGGCGGGGAACATCTTCTGCTCGTAGCTGGGGGGCAGGCTCTTCTGGTCAGGTTCGATCCAGATCTGCAGCAGGTGGACAGGAATGGAAGGCGACGCATTGGCTTCGCTGTGGCGCACCCCGGTTCCCGCGCTCATCCGCTGCACTTCGCCCGGTCGAATCAGCCCGGTGTTCCCCATCGAGTCTTTGTGCTCGAGCGCGCCATCGAGGACGTAGGTCAGGATTTCCATGTCGCGGTGGGGGTGGGTCGAAAAACCGCCTCCCCCGTCGACGCGGTCATCGTTGATCACCCGCAGCGAACGAAAGCCCATGTGTGACGGGTCGTAGTAGTCGGCGAAGGAAAAGGTGTGGCGGCTGTCGAGCCAGCCATGGTTGGCGTGGCCGCGTTCGTTGGCTTTGCGAAGGGTAAGCATGTGCTTCTCCGAGAGTGAGCTTGAAATCTAAGTAGGCAGGCCACCCCGACAAGTGGGCCAATGGTAGACGCACTGTCCCGCTCACGGGTCATATGATTTCTGACCGGAAGCGACGTAAAGAGCGCCCATGAGACTCGTCCTGACCGTGGTCGCGGCTTTGGGTTTGTCGGCGTGTTCGGGGGGCGGCGTCCCCGATGCGGGGGCCGGAGGCGGCGGTGTGGGCGGGTCCGGAGGAACGGGCGGCACGGGAGGAAGCGGCGGGGCGGGCGGGGGAACGGCGGGCGGCGCGGGCGGCGCGGGCGG
>JAYVCD010000417.1:0-6991 GCA_043750125.1 Archangiaceae bacterium
TCGGCGCGTACGTCGCCGGCTATTTTGATCGCAACTCCCACATTCGAATACGCCGTGCGCGGACTCAGCTCGCCCAGAAACCACAACCGCTCCTGGGCAAAGGACAGGGTCGAGCTGCTGGGTTGAGCCGTCATCCCGCACGGCCCGGAAGCGCGAGCACCTGCCGAGCTTCGGCCTCTACTTTGGTGCCCTTGAAGAAGTCAGGGTTCATGCCGCCATGCAGTCGGACCGCGTTCGCGAACATGAAATCTCGAAAGTCGGGTCGCGGCAGAAGCCCGTGCTCGACATTCTCGTAGGCCTCGCTCACCACCTCGGAAATGTTCTCTACGTCCCAGTGACCGATGTCCGAGCCGTAGAAAGCCCCCAGTCGCGCTCGGAAAGGATTCACCCGCTCATCAAATGCCCACGAGGCGGTCCGGTCGTCGCCCTCACATCCGAAGAAAAAGTTGGGCACGAATTGATCGCGCAGGTCTTCCTTCTTCTCGATGCCCGAGCGCGCCCACTCGTCGAGCTCCACCTCGGCGGAATGGGCTCCTCCGGCCACCAAAAACAGGTTCTTGAATTCCTGTTCGAGGTTCGACCCCACGTCGCGCTGTGTGTACTTGAGCACTTCCGCGCGCAGGTGAGCCCGGTCGAGCTGGGTGGGGTCAAACCGCGCGAGCCGGGTTCGGTTGCGCTTCTTCCAGTGCTCGACGAGGTCACTGAACAGCGAGCAGGCCCAGCCGACGCCTCCTTCGAGGAAACCGAAGCGCAGGGTTGGGAACCGATGGGTGACGCCCGCCAGAAAAATCGACTTGCACATCGCCTCGCCCGCCGCCGCGAACAGCCCGAGGTGGTTGTGCACGTAGTTGGAAGGCGAAGTGCGAGTGCCCCAGTGCCCCGCCTGGTGAGCGGTGGGTGCGACCTTCAGCTCAACGAACTTCGCCCACAGCGGGTCGTAGTCGTGCGCGCTGTCCAGCCCATAGCAGTCCAGCCAGGTGAGCCGGGCCAGGACCTCGGGCGGCAGCGTGCGATCGAGGCCCTCAGCCAATACGAGGGGGCGGATGTTCACCGCGTCGATCACCGCTGCCTTCAGCCCGAGCGTCTTGACGGCGTACTCGAGCTCTTCAATGCCTTCCGCCGGGGTCTGGGTAGGGATGATGGCCGCGGGAGTCAGCCGGTCGGCGTACGGCCGAAATTGATCTGCGGAGTAGTGGTTGATCGCGCGGCAGATGTTGCGGCGCAATTCAGGGTCGGGAATGCGAGCGAATCCAAACCCCAGAGTCGGGTACACAATTGCGAAGTCGAGCACGGCTTCGTCCATTCGCTCGTGGAGCTTGCCCGGCAACATTGTGGTGGTGAAGTCGTGGGTGTTCTGCACATCCAGTCCCCAGACCGGACGAATGACCCGCTGGCGTTGCCTTTCCTGTGGTGAAAGTTTGTACCAGCGAAAGAACCCGCGCTCGGACATCTTCTGGCAGGACTCGAGGCCTTTGACGCCAGCGAACTGCCGAACGTAATCCATCAAGATCGGCTCACACTCGAGCATGTGACCGTCGCCGTCGATGACGGGGTGCCCAATCTGACGGCGCAGCGTGTCCGGTTCGCGGTGGTTCACCCGAAGACCGTAGCAGATGCTCCCAACGGTCCAACTTGACCGCCTCAGTCAATGGGTCAAAGGTTGTGACTGGGAAATTCTGCGGCGGTCTCTCTCTCTCGACTCACCGCGGCTTGCGCGCATCGTGTATCAACACTGCCACCGGCTGCTGCGACCCGAATCCCGCGCTGGACGTGCGGGGGCCATCGTGGGTGTGAGCGGCTCTTTCTGAGTGAAGGGGTGAAGTCGAGCGCGCTGTTCTGCCTGGTGTTTGGCGCATGCGTCGCGTCCGGACCGCGAAGCAGCCTGGTGAAGAACAACATTGACGACGACGCGCTGACCGAGCTGGCTTCGGCCGCGTTGAGCGCGCAGCTGGAGGCCAACGGGGTCGAAGTGGCTCTGTTCAACTTCGATGTCCGGCTCGATCCGCTCGAGGCGGGCGGGCTGCAGATCCAGGCCATCTGCTCTACCCGCGCCGATCACCTGCTCAAGGGCCAGGTGTTGGTGAAGGGCCACGGGGTGCGGGGAAAGAAGATGATCCGGTCGATGGTGTCGCAGGCAGCCCAGGACCTCGCGGCCGCCTGCCGTTAAACGGGTCGCCTCGCCGGTCGAGCGACCTGGCTGCTCGCCTCGCGCGTTCAGGCAAACACGATCGAAGCGCCGCGTACTTCTTTCTGACTTTGTCGATCTCACTCACACATGGGCGGAGATCATTTCTGGATCAGAATTTCAATCATTCTCGATCGACTTGTTCTTCAACGGACCCTCAGCGCCGTTCGAACGGCGGGAGGCCTGGGCCATTCTCAGACCATCGGAGCGGCGTTGCGCTCGGTCGGCTGATGCGAAGCGAGCGTCGCGTTCTGCTTGGCCCGCGAGTCAGCGAGCTCTGAGACCCCGCACCAGCACCTGCGGGTGGCTGATGATGATCTGGTTGAAGTCGTCGCGGGGCAGTCGAGGAGTCCCCGCCCACCACCACCACGTCGACATCTGCGGCCTCGAACTGCGGGAGCACTTTGTGAAGAGCTTCTTTCGTCTCTGGCTCCACCTCTTTGATCACTGCCAGCACACCCAGCTTGACCGTCGCCTTGTCCTTTCTCGGGCTCTCGCGGCGCACCTTCATGCGACCGCCAGCACCAGCAACAGCGCCGCGTTCCTCACTTGCCCTTCTTCGTCGGCGGAGACGGCGCTCCCATCGGCTGAGTCTTCACCGCAGGACTCTTGCGAGATGGAAAGGACTTCCCCGGCTGCGTCTGGTCCTCGCCCCATTCGGGAGGCAGCACCGGCCCCGGGACCCCCGGTTGGGTGGCCTGAATCGATTCAATTTCGTGAGGCCGGGTGTCTTCGTGGGCGAAGTCGATGCCGCGCTCGGTTGCCAGGCGCGCCCGCGCATTTCGTTCGGTGTCGAGCTGCCGCGAAAGCGAGTCGATCTGCATCTGCAGGCGCTGCTTGTCGGTCACCAGCTGCGATGCGATCTGCCGCTCCTCGCCGAGGCTCTCGCGCATCTGTTTCAGCTCGACCCGGGCACCCTCGACTTCCGTTCCCCCGGCGCCGGCGCGCTGGTGCAGCGTCCGAGCGACATTTCGCGCCTCGTCCCGTTCGGTCGTGAGCCGGGCCGCGGCGGCCTGCAGTTGTCGGGCGAGGTTGCGCGCTTCGTCCAGCGCGTTGCGTTGCACGCCAACCGTTGCGTTCCCCTGCTGCTCTGCCGCCTCGAGCCTGGCGCGCAGGTCCGAGGCCGACTGCTCGGCCGCTTGCAGCTCCGACTGCATTGAGGACACCGCCTGTTCCGCGCTCCGAGCCCGTGCCTGGAGCTCTGAACCGGCCTCCTCGGACTGTTGGACACGGGCCTGCTCGCCGCGCAGCGCCTCTTCCACCGCTTCCAACTTCGCCTGGAGCAGCGACTGTTCGTTGCGCGCGGCCTCTTCGGCCGCTTCCAGCTTCGCGTGAAGCAGCGACTGCTCGTTGCGCGCGGCCTCTTCCACGGCTGCCAATTTCGCCTTCAACAGCGCCTGAACGTTGCGCGCAGCTTCGCTCTGGGCTTCCGAGCCGCTGTTCTGCGTCTGCAGATCCGCAGACAGCTTTTCCTTCAGCCCGGCCAGTTCATCGCTCAGCGCCCGGGCCGCGGCGCCCTCCGCTTCTGCCACCTCGAGCCTCGACTGCAGCACGACCTTTTCCTCGCGGGCCGCTTCCTCGGCTGCAGCCAGCCGGGCCTCGAGCTCTGAGACCCCGTGAGCCAACGTCTTCGCTGCGCCGGCGTCCGATTCGAGCTTGCCCTGAAGGTCGGAAATCTCTTCTTTCAGCGAATCCATCGCCGTCTGCGCCGTCCGGGCGGCTTCCTCGGCTTCCGTGATTTTTGCTTCGAGGCTCGAGACTTCGGCCCGCTGCGCCTCGGCCGCCGCGTGGGCCCCTTCTTCGAAGGCCGCCAGCTTGCCTTGCAGCTCTTCGGAAGCAGCACTCGTCGACTGCTCGAGCGCGAGCAGCTCGGCCTGAATCTTTGCCAGCTCGTCTCGCAGCCCTTCGGCAGCTCCGTGGCCCGCTTCGGCAACCGACCGCTTCGACTTCTCTTCGTTCACCGCATCCGCTGCAGCGGTCAGCTTTTCTTCGAGCTGCGAAACCTCTCGCTGCAGGTCTGCTTCCGACGCGGCGAGCTTCGCCTCGAGTCGCGAGACCTCGCGCTGCTGGTCCGTTTCGGCCACCGCAAGTCTGGCCTCGAGCTCGAGTGCCGCCTGGGTCTTCGCCTGCTCCGCGTGCGCTTTCAACGCTTCCAATTCTTCGCCCGCCTGCGTCAGCTGCTCACGCGCCGTTTCGCGACCCGCCAGCGCCTCGGCCCGCTGCTCTTTTTCCCGCGCGAGCTCACTGCGTGCGATCGCCAGCTCTTCGAGCGCCTCGCGCCTGGCCTGGTCCAGGTCTGCCAGCTCGTCCTTGAAGTTTTCCTTCAGCTCTTTCTTTTCGTCTCCCAACGCAGCCGCACGATCTCGCGCCTCGTTCCTCTCGGACTCGACGAAAGCGATCGCCAGCTCGTACCGCGCCACTTGCGCCTCGAGCCGCAACGTTCGCCCTTCGTCGATGGCGATCATCCCCGCGGTCGGCAGCGGAACCCCGTCTTCGTCTCGCCGTTCCAGCGCGGCCAGGCGGGTCACGCCTTCTGCGGTGACCGCGAAGGCCACCCTCAGCGACCCGACCCGCGGGGCCTGCACGAAGAACCCCAGCGATTCTCCCGCGCCCGGTACGCCCTCAATTGCGAGCCCGACATCGAACGTTCCCAACTCGTCCTGCGCGTGGAGCCCCACGTCGTACCCGCCGACTCCCGCCCGCCGCGACTTCACTGCCGCGCGCAAACCCTTGTCCTCATCGCCGTTGGCCATTCCCGTCCTTTGTTCCTCGAACCGCAGGGTCGAAAGCCGCATTTGACCCCGGCGCACGCCCACCGTCGATTTCGAGAGGTTTTTTACCAGCTTCTCGGGGGGCAGCGGGTAGACGGGGTGGGTGAATTCCCCTCTTCGCTTCGAGCTGCACGCCACCGCCAAATCGGGCGCCCGCGCCGGCACGCTCCACACCCGGCGTGGCTCTGTCCCGACACCCACCTTCATGCCGGTCGCCACCCACGCCAACGTGCGCCACCTGTCGGCCGAGGAGGTCAAGGCCAGCGGCGCCGGAATCATTCTCGCCAACACCTGGCACCTGAAGCTTCGGCCCGGACCCGAGGTGTTCGAGCACTTCGGAGGGATTCATCAATTCATGCAGTGGCAGGGCGGGGTGCTCACCGACTCGGGAGGCTTTCAGATCTTTTCGCTGCCCGACGAGCGCAACCTCACCGAGGAAGGGGCGCACTTCAAGAGCCCTTTTGACAACCACCAGCACATGCTCTCGCCCGAAAGCTCGATCGCCACCCAGCAGTCGATCGGCTCGGACATCATGATGGTTCTCGACGTGTGCCTGCCTTCGACTTCGGACGAAGAGCCCACCCGCGTCGCGATGGAACAGACCCACCGCTGGGCCCTGCGATCGCTTGCCGCCAAGGACGCGAAGCCGACCGGCCAGGCTTTGTTCGCGATCGTCCAGGGAGGCATTTATCCCCCCCTGCGCACCCAGAGCGCCCAGTTCCTCAGCGCGCACCCGTTCGACGGCTTTGCGATCGGCGGGCTCGCCGTGGGTGAATCGCGCGAACTGCTGTATTCGATCACCGCCCATACCGCGCAGCTGCTGCCCCAGGACAAGCCGCGCTACCTGATGGGGGTCGGCACTCCCATCGACCTCGTCGAGTCGGTGCACAGCGGCGTCGACATGTTCGACTGCATTCTGCCCACCAAGATGGCGCAGCAGGGCTACGCCTACACCTACCAGGGCATGCTCCGGCTGCCGCGTTCGGAATTCCGGCTTTCAGATGAGCCCCTCGAGGCCACCTGCCAGTGCCCGGTGTGCCGCACCCATTCTCGCGGCTACATTCATCACCTCTCTCACGGCGGCCACGCGATCGCCGCGCGACTGATGGGGATCCACAACCTTCATTTCTACCAGGCGCTGATGGGGCGAATGCGCGAGGCGATCCTCGCCAACGTGTTCGAAGAAGAATACGTGGTGCTCAAAGGGTTGCTGTCTCCCCGGACGAAGACGCGCCCGATTGAGGGCCGCCGCGACGGTGACTTCGAGCTGATTACCCTCAAGAGCGGCGCGCGTGCGGTTCGGCATCTGGGTCACGGGGAAGTGATGCATCCCGGCGTTGGCCCCTGGGAAGAAGCCAATCACCTCTACGTCAAGCAGACCGGCCTCCAAGAGCTGATCTCGCTCAAGGGTGCCCGCCGCCCCGGTGAGAAAGCGCTTCGGATTCTAGACATTGGGCTCGGGGCCGCTTCGAACGCGGTCGCCGCTTTGACCTGCGCGCGCGAAGTCGGAGCCGGACGTCGCCGCGGCGTCGAAGTCGTCAGCCTCGAGCAGGACCTGGCTCCGCTGCGCCTGGCGCTCGACGACCCAGAAGGCTTCGACTTCCTCGTTCCCTTCGCCGATGCCGCCCGAACGCTGATCAAAGAGGGCTTCTGGGAAGGAGAAGGCTTGCAGTGGCGCCTGCTCACCGGCGACGCGATGCACAAGCTCGAAGAAGTCGGCAAAGACTTCGAGCTCGTTTTTCAGGACCCGTTTTCGCCCGATCAAAACCCCGCCCTCTGGACCGTGAAGTGGCTCGAGCGGGTCCGCGCGCTGGCCCACCCCGACGGAATGCAGCTGGTCACCTACAGCTCGGCGACTCCGACCCGGGTCTCACTGCTACTGGCCGGGTACTTCGTCGGCGCCGGCGTCGCGACCGGGCTGCGCGGAGAGACCACCATCGCCTCCACCCGGCTCGACCTGTTGCGCCAGCCGCTGCAGCATCGGTGGCTCAAGCGGTGGGAACGATCGAGCGCCCGAGCTCCCCACGGAAGCCCA
>JAYVCD010000418.1:0-13264 GCA_043750125.1 Archangiaceae bacterium
CAGTTTTCGTTGGCCCAGGTGCCGGTGATCGGGTCGTCCGGCCCCTTGCCACCACAGCCAATCGAGAGAATCAGCGCCGCCAGCGGGAGTACGATTCGAACCATCATTTGCGATACCTCGGTGTTGGGGTTTTCCATGATTGGAAACCCGGCATCCGCAGCCTGTGTCGCTGACGCGATGTGGGCCGGGTCAATGCACTTACCGAGCCCTGTACGCAAAGCCGCGTCACAAGGAGCATTCTTCGCGCCGCGCCCGAGGCGGCTTGCCTCATCGAGGCGCTTTGGCGGGAACCCGCGGGACTGCCACCAGGGAGATTGACCGCCCGTAAATCCTCGCCCGGAAGAGGGCGCAACGCAGGGCGATGCCGCGGGGGAGCTGGGAATAAATCGCTGGTCGTTGGCGAAGTGGTGGCAGAAGAATTCCGATCGTCCTCGGACGAGCAGGACGGCTTTCGAGCTGGACGCTCAGGGGGCCCGACTCAAGGAAGAGATCGACGCCATCGGGCCGCGCTCTCCTTCTCGAGCTGGGCCCGTGCGCAACGCGCAGACCAGAGGCAGCTGCACCGTCGGCAACGATCGCGACCGCCTGCAACTTCCGGCTTCGGTCCGGCTGGCCTCGCCCCAGTCCATCGCGACACGCTCTCCCCACGGGATGCCCAGCTTCTTCGCGAGCGCCGCGACCCGCGCCCCGTTGTGCCGATGCTGCTCGAGCTTCTGGGGAAGCTCGGATGATCGGGTACATCTGCCAACACCGCAGTCCGGGCAAGAGAGGCAGCAACGTCGACAAACGACCGCCCTGCCAGCACCTTGCAGATCTGCCGCGGGCGATTAGTGGCCATCATCACGAGTCGGCCAACCCGCGGCGCCGCGCCTCCAGCGCCAGCTTGGCGAGTTCGATCAGCGTCACCACAACCAGACCCAATCCACAGGTGAGCGCGAGCTGCGAGGCCGTGAGCGGGGCCAGCTTGAAAAGCGCGCGGGTGAATGGCAGCTCGACGAGAGCGACCTGAAGCACCAGGGTGAGCCCGACGACCCACAGCAACCCGCGGTTGGTGAAGATGCCGGTTCGCCAGAAGATCTTCTGATTGTCTCGTGCCGAAAGCGCGCGAAAGGTCTGCGAAAACACGATCACACAAAACGCCATCGTCCGTGCGTGCGCGACACTGAGCGCCGCTGCAGCCCAGACGAACACCGCGAGCGCCATGGTCGCTTCGAGCACTCCCACCGCGACGATGAAGAGCCACTCCCTTCGGCCGAGCATCGCCGCGCCTGGGCGACGAGGCTCGCGTGTCAGCACCGACTGCGGAGGCTTATCGAACACCAGCATCAAGCTGGGCAGCCCATCGGTCACGAGATTGATCCACAGCAACTGCAGCGGCAGCAGCGGAACCGGAAGCCCCACCAGCGCCGCTCCGAACATCACCAACAGCTCGCCCAGGTTTCCTCCCAGCAGGTAGGTGAGGGCCTTGCGGATGTTCTCGAAGATGCCGCGGCCCTCCTCAACCGCGGCGACGATGCTCGCGTAGTTGTCGTCGGTCAGCACCATGTCTGCCGCCTCGCGCGACACCTGGCTGCCGGTCTTGCCCATCGCGATCCCGATGTGGGCCTCCCGCAGCGCGGGCGAGTCGTTGACGCCGTCGCCCGTCATCGCAACCACCTCCCCCGCTGCCTTGAGCTCACGAACGATCTTCAGCTTGTCGCCGGCCGTCGCACGCGCGTAGACCGCAGGACGTCCCGGCACCTCGCCTTCGAGGATCCCGAGCTCTTTCGCGATTGCCCGCGCCGTCGTTGCGTGATCTCCGGTCACCATCACCGTGCGAATTCCAGCAGCCCGCGCTTTCTCGACCGCCTCGATCGCCTCGGGCCGTGGCGGGTCCGCCAGTCCCAGCAGTCCCTGGTAATCCAGCGGCCCGTCGAGGCCCTGGGTCCCGATCGCCACGGCGAGGACCCTCAGCCCTGCCCCTGCCAGTTGGTCATTCTGCTCGAGCAGATCGGCCGGCCGGTCGCTGCAGCGCGGGGCAAGCACTTCGACGGCACCTTTGAAATAGACGCGGCCGTCAGCCCGGCCAATCGCCATGAACTTGCGTTCGGAATCAAACGGCACCACCTGCAGCCGCGGAGCCTGAACTTCGATCTTCTCTCGGGTAATCCCGACCTTTGCTGCCGCCGCGAGGATCGCCAGCTCGGTCGAATCTCCGGTCGAAGGTCTTGCTGGATCTTCGGAGTACTCGGCGTCACTTGCTGCCGCGGCCGCGTAGAGCAGCGCCTTCTCGTCAGTGCCACGGGTCTGGCGTAAGGCCATCACTCCTGTGGTGAGGGTGCCGGTCTTGTCGGTGCAGATGACCGTCGCCGCGCCAAGGGTCTCCACCGCATGGAGGTGCCGCACGATGACGTTGCGCCTGGCCATCCGCTGGATCCCAACCGCCAGCGCGACCGTGACGATCGTCGCCAGCCCTTCGGGTACAGCGGCGACCGCGAGCGAGATCGCAGTCAGTGCTACCTCCATCAACGGCTCTCCTCGCCAAAGCCCAAGTGCCGCGACCACCGCGACGATGCCCACACAGGCGAACACCAATAATCGGCCCACCTTCTCGAGCTGCTTCTGCAGCGGGGTAGTCGGATCCTGGGCCGCCGCGAGCAATCCGGCGATCTTCCCCATCTCGGTCCGGGGACCGGTTGCCCGCACCCAGGCGCGCGCCAGCCCGGTCATCACCGAGGTCCCCATGAAGACACTGTCCGGCTTTGACCCGGCACTCTTACGAACCGGGACGCTCTCTCCGGTAAGGATCGCCTCGGAGGTCTGCAGTTGGTGCGCCTCGACGAGCTCACCATCGGCCGGAACCACATCGCCCGCCTCGAGCACCATCAGGTCGCCGGGCACGACGTTCATCGCCTCGATGTCGACGACGTGTCCGTCGCGAAGCACCCGAGCACGCGGCGCGGCGAGGGCGCGCAACGCGTGGATGCTCTTCTCAGCACGGTATTCCTGGAGAAAGCCGACCACTGTGTTGATGACCAGGATCGCCGCGATCGCCACCGCGTCGACCTGCTCGCCGATGGCCGAAGAAACCCCCGCGGCCACGACCAGCAACCAGAACATCGTGCCTTTCAGCTGGCCGAGCAGCGTGTTCCAGACGGTCCTCGTGTTGTGGCGATCGAATTCGTTTGGGCCCGCCTCTCGCAGCAGACGCGCTGCCTCCGCGGTGCTCAAGCCGGCTGGTGTCTGCATGGATGCAACCCCCGAGCAACTCCTGTGCCTTCAGAAATTGCGTCAGCCTGGATGTGGCGCCGAGGGCGAGGGCACCCACTTCGCCCGCGGCATTCGATCGCCTACGGCGCCCAACGCCCGGGCTCGCCGCTTGCGTAAGCACCGCGCGGACGGCGCTTTTCAAGGCAGGACACATCTACCCGGGCGATCCCTCGATGGAATTCTCCGCAGCTGCGCTGGTGCTGGTGCGCTCGGTGGACGCGCCCGTGAGCTGCTTGCCCAGCCTGCATGTCGCCCTCAGTTCGGTGAGCGCGCTCGCCCTCGGGCGGTGGCCTCCTGCATCGCCCCGGAGCCCAGCAATCATCGGGGCGTCTGCTTGCTGGCCGCCCGTCGCGTTGCCGGCGAGCGTCGAGGAGCAGGCTTCGGTTGGTGTGCCAACAGTTCGACCAGCGCGTGCAGAGCGTCGGTGGAGGTGAAGAGACCCACCACCTGATCGTGCTCCATCACCACAGCTGAGCCGACCTTGTTCTTCCACATGTGCAGCACCACAGACCGCAACGAAGCGGCCCGACTCACGACGTAGGGCCCCTGGCTCATCGCCTCTTCGACCGGGACCTTCTCCGGGTCGACGCCCTGGATCGTCTCGAGAAAATACAAGTCGCGCTGGCTGACCAACCCGACGAGCCGGCTGCCATCCAACACCGGCAGGTGACGGATACGATTGGCGCGCATCAACCGGTGGGCGTCGGCCAGAGTGCGATCGACGCGGATCGAGTGAGGGGCTGGAGCTGCGTAGTCGGCAATGGTGGGTTGGGTCATGCCCGACAGGGAGCAACCGTTGGACCAGCGACGTACCGCCCCTGCGTTCGGGTCCCCACGTGCAGAACCTGCACGGATTCAGAGGCCCGAGCGCGGTGAGAAGCAAGCAGCTTGGTATTCAGCTCCGCAACCGGAGTGACGTTGGCCTCGAAAGTGCCTTGCACTGCGTCAGTCATTGGGAATCCCGCCAAACATTGAAAGGAACAATGGACGACGACCCTCAAGACCGGGAATTCCCACGAGGCGCCGCAGAACCGCGGGTCGGGCTTCCCGTGCGGTTGAGAACGGTCGCTCGACCCGAGCAGGGCGAACGCGCCGAAGCGTCGACCGTACATTGCCCGGTCATTCAGGGGTCGCGCTCCGTAGAGCACTGCATGCGGTGCCCCCGATTTAAAGGCCTGGGGCGCGACGAACGGGGAGTTCTTGTTCACTGCCGGCCCGGTTCCGGCATTATCCCCACCACGGACCTCGCAGATGCGGTCAACACCACACCGACCGGTGAGCTGCTCGGCGCCGAGGTGATGTGCCTGGACTGTGAGCTCGCGGCATCCAAGGCGGCGGAACTCCTCCAGGCTCGCGGCGTCCGGTCCGCGCCTGTGGTCGACGATCATGGAGTGCTGATCGGCGTCGTCGAGGTCAGCGCGCTCCGCCGTGCATGCGAGGACGCAGAGACGTTGCGCGGCTACGCGTTGGGCGCGACGGCTCCAGAAGTCGAGGACGCAATGACCTACACGGGGGCTGCGCTCAGCGAGTCTGCGTCAATCGCCCAGGCGGCGCGCTTGATGGCCACCCGGGGCGTCGAGAGCGTCACTGTGGTCAGTCAGGACCAACAGGTGCTGGGGGTGCTCACTGCGATGGACCTGGTTCGCTGGTTGGCAACGCTTGGCGGCTGAGGCGAGGCGTCACGACAAGCACTCTTTGGCAAAGGCGGCATCGAACAGCAGGGAAGCGCGCCCACGGGGTTTCCAACGGGCCGCGGCGCTTGAAATGCACCGATTGCGCCGGCGTTGAAGACGTGCGGCTTCTGCGTCGACGGCCCGCTGAGGCACGTGCGGCCCGCCGATTGCTGTACCGACAGTGCATGTCGATGCTCTGCGCTACCAATTTTTCCCCTGAGGCGATCACCGCCACCACCTTTGCTGCAGAGCTTTCCCGTCAACGCCGAGAGAATCTCTGGCTCGCCTTTGTGATGCCGGAAAACGCCGCGAAAGCCTTTGGCGAAGCGGTCTTCAAGACTGCGGATGAGACGCTGAAGAACGAGGCTGCGCGGGCTCGCAAGCTGGGCGCCAACGTCACGCCCGCGCTTCTGATCGGCAAGCTTCACACCGAGCTTCCGCGGTTCGCTGCCGAGAACAAAGTTGGGCTGGTTATTACCGGCGACACCCGCAAAGAGCCCAACTTCATCGGCACCGGGACGCTCGCGCGTCTGGCGCAACACCTCGAGGCTCCGCTGTGGGTCGTGCGCGACCCGGCCCCGCTCCTTGCCTGGGCGAAAGGCGAGCGGCCACTGAAGGTGATGCTGGCGATGGATCGAACCCAGAGCACCCAGGTAGCTGTCGAGTGGCTGTCGAAGCTCTGCCGCTATGGAAGGATCGACGTCGTTGGCGCGCATGTCTATTGGCCGGCAGTCGAAGCGCAGCGGATGGGGCTGCCACCGCTCCGGACCTGGGACGAGCAGCGACCTGAGATTCTCGAGGCGTTGCACCGCGAGCTGCTGGGGATGCTGCCTCCCACCCTGAGCCAACGGGTACGAATCGCGCCGGCGCTCGGGCGGGCGTCGGAGCACGTGAACGCGCTGGCCGCCGAAGAGGGCGTTGACCTGCTGGTGCTCGGCACTCACCGCCGCCAGGCGCTGGGACAGCTTTGGAGCGTCTCCGAGCAGTGCCTCCAGTTGGCGTCGATGTCGGTCGTTTCGATTCCGGCCGGCGCCGGGACCCAGGACCCGAAGCCTGCGTTGCATCGGGTCGAGCGGATTCTTGCGGCCAGCGACTTTTCCCCGACGGCGGACCGCGCGATCACCTGGGCGCTGTCGATTCTCGCCAGAGGCGGCACCGCAGACCTGGTGAATGTCGTTCCTTGCGCTGTCGGCGCGGTCGCAGAGCGGCAGCTGATCGATCGGCTGCTCGAACGGCTGCCGCCGGAAGCGCGCGCCAACAAGCTCAACGCCGTGGGGCACGTATTGGTCGGCCCGAATGCTGCCCAGGCCATCTCGGCAGCGGCTGAGCGCTTCAACAGTCAGGTGATCTGCCTCGGCTCGCGCGGGCACTCAGGCCTGGTCAAGCTGATGCTCGGTTCGACGGCGCAAGGCGTCCTCGAGGCTGTCTCGAGCCGGCCAGTAATGGTCGTCCGGCCAGTCGAAGCCTGAGTGTTCCGCCGTCTTCACCCTGCAGATCCCCCCTGGGGATCTTTTTGCGGACTCAATGTCTCAGCGCAAATCGGTGCACCAGACTCACACGGCTACGTCAACGGGCTGTCGGTGGGCGGCAAGTTGTTCGTGCCCGCCGCATCGCAGCTGGGCGCGGGGGTCACGGCGACGGGCGGCGTGCGACTGCGATCCGTCACAGCTTTCGGACCTCGACCCCGCGACGGGAACTCAGCGCAGGTTGCTCACTCCACTCAAAGGAAGCTGCACCAACATTCACTCGGTGCTGCCCACGGACGATGGGCGCTTTCTGCTCGCGGTAGCGCGTCGATGCGCTGATGGATTCCGTCGCCAAGAACATGCGCCGGGACCTGCTGCTGCTCCTTGACCCGACGGTGCCGAACTTCCGATGGGTTATTTTTCGTTCACCCAGTTTGAATCGACGCCGATCTTCCCGCCGAACATCGTCATCCAGGACGTGAGCTGCTGAACGTATTGCGCCTCGTTGTTTCCATCGCTCGAGGGCGCGTACTTATGAACCAGCCCCTTCCAATCGCGCGCGTCGACCAGCGCGCGGTAGGGCAAGGTCGGGCTGCCCATCAAGTGGACATAGGCCTCGATGCCGGACTGAATCGACCCGAAGTGCTCGAAGCCGCCCTGCCCCGGCGTGCCGCCGAACTGACTTTCCCACTCGGCATGCCGAAGGTTTCCAGGGTTGTTGTTCGCGATTGAGAGCGTGTTCTCCGACCGGAGAAAGGTCGACTCTTTCGCCAGCTGCGCCATCACCAGGTCCACCGGCACGTGTTCCTTGCGGCAGGAAGCGACGAGCACCGCCCCCATCCCCTGCATCCGGCTGCCCGGGTAGCCGGCGAGGACTGCATTAATTTTTCGCGCCGTCTCAGCATCGCCCGCTGCCGGCGGCTTGACGGGCGGCGTCCCGGCGACCGCTCCGAGGGCCTTCTGCAGCGCTGCGCGCGTCAGGGGTCCGAAGTTCATCCCGTCGTTTCCGACGATGCCCGCTCCCTGCTGGATTCGGTTCACTGCCGCCCGGGTCAGCGGTCCGTAATACCCCGGGCCGGTGTTCATGTCCGCCTGGCGCATCGCACCCGCTTTGACCAGCGCGCGCTGCAGCTGCTCTACGTTCGGGTCGTACGAAGCGCCGCCATTGAATTGCAGATCCACGGTCGGCACGTTGGTTACCGGAGGCGGCGTCGCAGTCGGAGGCTGAGCCGGTGCGCCAATCGCGGTGCCCTTGTCGTTGACGAAGAACTGGGTGCCCGAACGCGGGAAGTGGTCGAAGACGTGGGAGTGGTTGGTGTTGGTGGCTCCCGCTTGCGCGAGCGCCGGACCCTGACCGCTGTCCGAGCCGGGGCGCACCACGCCGATGTGTCCAATGTCCGGGCTCTCATCGATGCTCGCCACCGCTGGAAAGCCGAGGTTTGCCAGCCGCTGCGCTTCTGCCGCCGAGACCGGACGCCAACCCTGCTCCGGACCGTGTTGGTTCAACCACCGGTTGGTCGAGTTCGCGTCCATCTCATGCCCGCTGTTGTAGGGCTGGGGGTGGCCGGCGTTGTCGACCCAATGGGGAATCTCAGCGCCCATCGCGCGGGTGACATCCCACGCGAAGATGTTGCAGTAGGTGTTGCCGTCGCGCTGCGCGTAGCGCGGGTTGCTGGCCACCGCGAATTCGTTGATCACATTGTCGTAGGTGACGGCCGTTCGCATCGCCGGGTTGCCGCGAAGCGGAGGCGACGCCGGATACGCGGCGTTGGTGTTGGTGGTGCCTGGCGCCGGTTGGCTCCCGTCGAAAGAAGCACCGGGTGGGGCATTGGAGGCGGGCGCAGGCGCCGGTGGCCCGAAAGTGTCGCTCTGCCCGGGAATCTGCAGCACCGCGCCAGCCGAGATCAGGTCCGCATTTTTGATCTGCGGATTGACACCCATCAGCGCTCCGACCGAAGTGCCATACCGCGCGGCTACGGACGAAAGCGTGTCACCCGGACGAATCTGGTAGCTCATGACGACTCCTGCCCCTTTTGCCTTTCAAAGAGGTTGTCGCCCATCGTCGCGCTGGGGTTTCGCCTCGGTCTGTAAAGGCGATTTCGATCGGCAGAGATCCGCGATGCCCTTCCCGCAGCGCACACCGAAGCGCATTGATGCGCACGCGTGTGCGCTGCGGGTGATTCAGCGCCGACTTTGATGCGGGGCGTCTTCAACGTCGGGGACAACAAGACCTCCCCTTACATTTTCGAGGCCAACTTTGCCTGAGTGCCAGCGGCGGGTGAAGCGGCCGGACTTCAGCGCGAGGTGCGCATCAGGTCTTGAGCCGCCGCACGTCTCGCAACGCGATCGCGTCGATGCGCTGATGGATTCCGTCGCCAAGAACATGCGCCGGGACCTGCTGGTATGGACGGCCACCCGCGGCCTGCGGGCGTGTTCGGCATCCGCACCGACGACTCTGCGCCGCTTCGGCCATCCTCCGAAGCATGGGTACTCCCGCAAGAACGCTCCTCCCGCCCCCCGTCTCTCCAGGGCCACCTGCCTGAAACCCCCTTGGTTGCGCTTACCGGTATCTTGCGAGGCCTCGCGATCGGGTGCGGGCTGGCAGCGCTGATTGCTCCGAAGGCGCTGCGGCTCGCCTACCTCGCGGTCACGGTGATCGGGATCCCGATTGGCTACGTGGTCTCGCACGTGGTGCTCGCAGTGATCTTCTTCGGCGTCTTGACCCCCACGGGGTTGCTGCTGCGATTTTTCAAGGGTGACCCGATTCATCGCCGCTGGGAACGCGGGCGCGCCAGCTACTTCACTGCCCGGCTTCCATCTGCGCCGCGCCGGTACTTCCGGACCTATTGAATGCGCGCGCGCGGTGGCTCGGCCTCGCCCCGTGGCTGCTGACACCCGCCTGCGGCCCGGTGCGCGTTTCGCCCAATGCCCAGTCGATTTACCGGGTCGGGCGTTTTGACGACACGGATCCAGGTGGGCCGTGGTCCGCCTCGCGCTTCTCGCTGAAATTCAGTGGGGCCTCGGTGCGCGTGCGGTTGCGACAGGCGACGCGGCCCGCGAGCCCCGAAGGGCCCCCCCAGCCTCTTCGGGTCCGCGTCGAGCTCGACGGAATCGTTCATGACGTCTCCGCCGACGAGCGCGGCGAGCTGGCTTTCGATGCAAGGGGGCTTCTGGGCCAGGCGCATCGGCTCACCCTGGTGCGTCAGAGCGAACCCCGGCCCGGAAAAATTCGTACCCGCGTACCGCGTGTTCGTCGATCGGATTCGCGCGGCGTATCCGAAGGCGATCGTCTGCGCATTGCTGATGCCCACCGGATCTGTCCCCGAGCGCGAAGCGATGCGGAAGTACCGCTTCCGGGCCTGGCCTCGAACCTGATCTCCGGGGGGCTACGAGAGCGGCCAGGGACCAAAGACTTCGACGTCGACGCCTTCCGCATAGTGGACGACCGCCGGCGGCACGGTGGGCTGGCGAATTCCACAGGCCTGCAGCAGCCCGTCTTCGAGGTGGATCAGAGAAGCGCGCTGCGCGGGGTAGGGCGAGTGATGAACCTGCCCCAGGCTCAGCGCGCGGCTGTCACTGCCAGCAGCGAGCTGGCGTCGAGCGAGAAGAAGTACACCCCGGGTTGCCCGCGGTAGTGCGCCCCTTCCTGCTCGGGCCCCTTCTCATCTTTGTCGCCCTCGTTGGATGCGGCGCCGCTCTTGTCTGATACCCGATGCACGGTTCGGTTGCTGGATGGGCTTCGTTGACGTTGGGGACGAACGAATGCAGAACTGGCTGCCACTCAAATGCCGGCCCTGTTCATCGCCATTCTGCTGTCGAGCATGACCGCCATCGCGGCGGGCGCCATGCCAATCAGAGTGACGATCACCCATATCCGCGGGGCGGGCGCGCTCTCCTGCCCCGATGAGTCCGCGCTCAGGAGGAACGTCGTATCGCGGCTTGGGTACGACCCGTTTGTGGCTGCTGCCCCGCTGCAAGTCCTGACACGCCTCGAGCGTGTCGGGCAGGGGTACAGCGCCTCGCTCGAACTCGTTCGTGAGGGCGAAGCGCCCCGCAGCAGAACGCTGACCTCAGAATCGACCGACTGCCGCGAAATTGCCGAATCTCTTGCTTTGGCCCTGACGCTCGCGGTCGACCCGCAGTTTCTGGTACGGGCTCCGGCTCGCATTCCGGCGCCAATCCCCGCATCACCGCCCCCCCCCACGAAAGCGACGCCAGTGCCCAGCGCGCCAGTCGAATTCGCAATCTACGCCGGTGGATTGGGCACGGTTGGCTTGTCGCCAAGGCCGAACGGCGGCGGCAACGTCGGACTCGGCTTCCGCTACCGCTCGTTCTCTCTTTATGGCGAGGGCAGAATCGATGTGCCCGCTTCGCTCGAACTCGCCGCCGGAGTCGTCTACACCAGCCTGCTTCTGGGCACCGTGCTGCCTTGCTTTCAGTGGAACCACATCGGCGCCTGTGGGTCGCTCAGCGTTGGAGCCCTTCAGGTGGACGGGCGGCTCGCTTTTGGCCGACGTGAAACGAGCCCCGTTGTGAAAGTCGGAGTCCGATTCCAATACGAGTGGATGCCCTTTCAGCACCTGGGCCTGCTCATTCACGGCGAGGTGAGTGGCGTTCCCACCCGTGTCACGGTGTTCGCGGATGACGTTTCGATCTGGTCCACCAGTCCGGTGGCTGGCGAGGTCGGGCTGGGAATCATCGGGGTGTTTTGACAATGAGGGAACCCCGCCCGCAATACCCAGTTGAGATGCTCGCGGCGTTGGATCTCAAGAACCTGTACGAAAAGGAGGCCGACACGGTGTTTGCCTTCCTGACCCGCTTTGGCTTGCGGCCTGTTGAGGTGGAGGATGCAGTCCACGACACCTTCTTGGCCGCACTTGGACGCGCCAAGAGCTTTGACACGAGCCGCCCAGCACGGCCGTGGCTCTTGGGCATCGCGTTTCGGGTCGCTGTCGCGCGTACCCGGCATGGCCGGACGAGGGAAGAGCTGGGCGACGTCCCTGACTCCATCGACCCGGGGCAAGATCCCGAACGAGCATTGACCACCCGGCGCGCGGAACGCATTGCCCAACAGGTGCTGGCGCAGCTTCCTGAAGAGCAGCGGTCTGTCTTCGTGCTGCACGACCTACAGGAAATCCCAATGGCGGACATCGCGACAGCCATGGAGGCTCCCTTGGCCACCACCTATTCAAGGTTGCGTTTGGCGCGCCTGGCTTTCACGCGCGGGGTCGAACAACTTCGGCAAGCTGGGGGGCAGCTATGACTCAAGACGAGAAAGAGCAGATGCCGCCCAGGCCCGTTGAGGTGCAGGCCCTACCGCCCGTGCGTATGAACCTGGGACAAAAGGCGATGCTGTGGTCCCGCGTCGAAGCGTCAGCTGTTGCGGCAATGGTGCACGCCGATGGGGGTGGTCATCAGCTTCCTACTGACCAACCCGTCACGATTACCGACACAGCCTCGTCGCTGATCGCCAAAGCTGGCCGAAGTTCTTCGGTGGTCAAGTGGGGCCTTGCCGCACTCGTGACTGGCATCGCAGTGGGTGCCGCAGTTGACCGGTTCGGTTTCCCTCCTGAGCCCAAGGTCGTCGAGAAGGTGGTCGTGCGCACTGAGGAGGTCCGCATCGAGGTCCCCACGGCAGCCCAGGCTCCGCCACCCAGTTCGGTGCCTCCAGCGAAGACCGCACTGCGGAGGCCCGAGTCGAAGGCCTCGACACCCGCGCCAATGGTTCCCGAAGTTGTTGCCCCCGGCACGAACGTTGAGCGGCAGCTGATCGAGGGAGCCAGAACCGCTCTTGTGCGTCGGGACGCGAACTCTGCTTTGCAGACGTTGGCGAAACTGCGACACGATTTTCCGAATGGCCAGCTGATCGAGGAGCGAGACAGCCTGCAAGTGCAGGCGCTCCAGCAGGCAGGGCGTGAGGACGATGCCAAGGCGTCGGCAGAAGTGTTTCTGGATCGGTACCCCCGCAGCGTCTTCGGGCCTTCCATCGAGGCGATTCTTCAAGGGGAAAAATAATGCGCACCGCTTGATAGAAAATTCGACGTGCCCGCAACACAGTCATTGAGGGTAGGCGCAGCGCGATTTGTCGGCGTTAGACCGTGTTCATTGACCGTTAGACGCAGCACGTGGTGGGAGACATGAAACTTAAACTCTGGGTTTTTTCGGTTGCAGTCCTGGTGACGAGCGCTTGTGACTCGTCCTTGAACGCGGGCAGCAGTTGCAACGCGAAGACGTGCGATGGGTGCTGCACGCTTGAGGGTACCTGCAGCTCTGGCAGGGTCGATACCCAGTGTGGCGCGGCGGGCACGGCTTGCGTCGACTGTTCCTCCCAGAACGGCGTCTGTTCTTCGAGGACCTGCGCGTCAGCCGTCGGCGCTGGTGGTGGCGGTGGCGGTGGCGGCGTTGGCGGTGGTAGCGGTGGTGGCGGCAGTGGCGGTGGTGGCGGTGGCGGCAGTGGCGTTGGCGGAGGCGGTGCCTGCATCCCTGAAAGCGATGTTTTGTTCTGCTCTCGTTTAGCCAAGGACTGCGACAACGTGACCGCCGCAGACAACTGCCTTGCATCGCGCACCGTCAACTGCGGTTCATGCAGCACGCCCCAGACTTGCGGCGGCGGCGGAGTCGTTGGGGTCTGCAGCGAAGCAACGGGGGCTATGAGCTGGTCACGCTTCGCAGACCCCTCGTTCTGGCGAATTCGATTCTACGGGCCAAAGGTCGCCGTCGATGGTTTGGGGAACGTCGCCGTTGCTGGCGGGTATCTCAAGGACGTGGATTTTGGCACCGGCATTCTCAGCAGGGTGGGCGGTAGCAATTCCTTTCTGGCGCGATATTCCGGAAACAACATCGCCCTTTGGAGCTCGGCCTTTAAGACGACTTCGG
>JAYVCD010000419.1:0-2880 GCA_043750125.1 Archangiaceae bacterium
TCGTAGGCGCGGGCCAACCGGGCCACTCCGTCACGAATCCGGGCGGCGTCGCAGAATGAAAAGGCGAGGCGAATTCCCGAGCGCCCATGCGGGCCCCCCGGGGTCCAGAAGGCCTGCTCCGGAAGAAACGCGAGCCGTTCGGTCTGGACCGCGTGGGCGAGCAGCTGCGAGGTGTCGACCTCGTTGGGCAGATCGAGCCAGATGAACAGCCCCGCGTCGGGGCGGGTCCACCGCGCGCCGAACGGCATCGATTCTTCGAGCGCCGCGAGCATCGCATCGCGCCGATGGGCGTACTCTTTGCGCAGCAGGCTCAAATGGCTGCCGAGCGCGCCGTTCTCGAGGAAGTGGAGCACCGCGCGCTGGGCCAGCGTGGTGGTGTCGAGGTCGCTTGCGTGTTTGATCTTGTTGATCGTCTCGGCGAGCTCTTCGGGGACGACCAGCCAGCCCGCCCGCAGACCGGGAGCCAGAATCTTCGAGAAGCTGCCGACATAGAATACCCAGCGGTCGTCCAGCGCCCGCAGCGCCACGGGAACATCGTCGCGGTAGGTGAGCAAACCGTACGCGTCGTCCTCGATGATCGGGACCCGGAACTCGCGCGCGAGCTGCACCAGCAGCCGACGCTTTTCGGCCGAGAGGCTCACTCCCAGCGGGTTGTGGCCCTCGCTGAGCGCGTAGATCAACGCCGGGCGCTCGCCGCCTTCGAGCAGCGCGCGCACCGCGGCCACGTCCATTCCCGTCTCGAGGTCGGTGGGCACGGTCAGCACCCGCGGCTGGTAGGGCTGCAGAATCTGCTGGAACCCCGGGTAGGCGAGGCTTTCCATCAGCACCGACCCATGCGGGTCGAGCAGCAAGCGGACCACCAGCGACATGCCCTGCTGGGCGCCGGCGGTGAGCACGATTTGCGCTTCGGTGCAGGTCACTCCGCGCAGGCGCATCAGCTCGACGGCCTGACGTTTCAGCTCACGGCTGGGCATGCAGTACTGCAGCGTGCGGCCCGAATTGCCCATCGCCTGGGTGAGCGCGGCGTTCAGCGCCTGGGTCGGAAACAGCTCGGCGGCGGGCAACCCGAGGGCCAGCGAGAGCAGGCCGGGCTGGCTGGTCAGCGTCATCATGTCCTGCATCACCGACGGCTCGACCTTGTTCGCCCAGCCCGCCAGCCGGACCTGCGGAGCCGACACGCTGGCGAGCGCGACCGCCGGTCGCTTCGGGGTCGCCGGGGTCCACAGGCCCGAGAGGGGGACGAGGCTGAAAGTCCGTTTTTTCGGGGTGCAAAAGGCCGCGTGTCGGACCCCGGGCCCGCGGTTGCGCCGTAAGAATTCGGTGAGCTGGCCCGCGCCGCCCGGGGTGGGCTCCATCAGCTCGAACGACACTTCGCCCCCGTCGCTCTGGACCACGTTCGATCGGCTTCCTTCCGGGCCGAAGGTGATTTCTCCACGGGCGACTGAGAACCCGAAGATCCGCTCGTAGAACTCGACCCACGGATCCAGGGTGTCCAACTCGAGGCAGAACGACAGGTGCGCCAGGCCGGGGCCCACCGCTGCGCGGACCCCGGGAATCGTACGAAAGACGGAAGGCAGGCCGGTGAGCCCGGCAGCCGAGGGCTCGATCAGGGTGTGAACCACGCCTCCAAATCCGCCCACCGAAGGGCCCACCGCCAACGTCCTTGGCGCGACCCGCCGGGCACCTGCGGCGACCGCTTCTTCGACCGCGCGATCTGCGCCCTCGACCCGCAATGCGATGTCTCGCACCCGGTCCCCGTACTGCTTGACGTGTTCAGCCACCGGGCCCTGGGGCTGCAGCGCAGACGTAATCACCAGCCGCAGTCCGGCCCGGGCGAGGGCGATCGACCGACAGCCTTGCAGCCCCGTCTGGGGTCCTGCCTCGGCGATCGCGTGAAACCCGTGCTCGCGGGTGTACAGGTCCGCGACGGAGTTCGCGTCGCCCACCCACAGCTCCAGAAATTCGATTCCGATGACTTTCATGATGACCGCCTGCTGAGGCCCTGGCGGCGCTTCATGCAGTGGGTGAAAGACCCGTTCAACTGGGACCCCTGCCTCAGGGGGTGAGACAAAAGTCCCATGTCACCCGCGGGTGACTACCTGCAGCCCCATGGGATTGCAGGCCCACGCAATTCCGCCTCAGGTGGGTGTCATGAACACCTGCGCATGCCCCCCGGCGGACAGTGAGCTGGCTCTCACTCTTCTGCAGGGCGAAACGGCCTTTCCCGAGCTCGCCGGCGATCACGCAAGGATTGCGGCCCAGCTGGTCGGAAGGGTCGGCGACGACGAGCCGGTGGCTTTCCGTGCTGACCTCTACCTCGCGATGGCCTGTGTCGCCGGCCTGCCCGCGGCGATGGAGCGCTTCGAAAAGACGATTCTTCCTCGCGTTCGCAGCTCGATCGAGCTGGTGCTCAACTCGACCGAGCACACCGATGATTTGATCCAGAAGATCCGCGAGAAGGTCTTTCTTCGCGACAGCAAGCTGCGCAGCTATCGGGGCAAGGGGCCGCTGCTCGGCTGGACCCGGGCGATCGCGGTGCGATTGGCTCTCGAGCTGCGCAGCTCGGCCGCCCACAAGCCTTCGGAGCAGCTGTCCGACGAGTTCCCCGCGCTCAGCGACGACCTCGAGCTGCGCTACCTCTACAACAAGCACCGCGACGCCTTTCGCTGCGCCCTTCAGTCGGCGTTCGGGCAGCTTCAGGTGCGGGAACGAACGGTCTTGCGCCTCCACCTGGTGAACGACGTTTCGCTGGAACGAATCGGCGGAATGTATGGGGCCAACAAATCGTCGGTTTCGAGGTGGGTCGCTCAAGCAAAGAGCTTCGTCCTCGGTCGGGTGCGAGACGATCTGGGCAAGAGCCTTCAGCTCGACGGGCGCGAG
>JAYVCD010000420.1:0-39529 GCA_043750125.1 Archangiaceae bacterium
AACCGGGGTACTGCGCACCTGCTCGAACAGCGGCCATCGCCGCTCATACGCCTGGTTGATCTGCGCGCCTTCCCATTGAGGGGGCGACCTTGCGAAGGCAGAGGCCCCGGCCCCTTCGACGAACCAGCCGCTGGTCGGCGTCTTGATTCCCTCTTTCAGGCTGTG
This sequence comes from Archangiaceae bacterium, assembly GCA_043750125.1. Taxonomy (GTDB): domain Bacteria; phylum Myxococcota; class Myxococcia; order Myxococcales; family Myxococcaceae; genus JAGSPQ01. The sequence goes on from JAYVCD010000420.1 coordinate 166, forward strand.
AGCGGTGTCCCATGCGATCGGGGGAACGACTCTCTTGAGCAGACCTCTGACCTTTTTGAGCATCGCGCTACTTAACGTGGGCTCGAAGGCTTTGGGCCGCCGGGCTGCACTACGCAAACGTTGCGCGCGACGGTCCGACGGCTTGCGGGGAAGGCAGTCGAAACCAGAAGCGGCTTCCTTTTCCGAGGGTGCTCTGGACCCCGCACGTGCCCGCATGGGCCTCGACAATTTCGCGGACGATCAACAGGGCCAGGCCCGTGCCAGGGAAGGGCGCGTCGACCGCCGGTCCCGCTTGGCGCTCGAACAGCTCGGGAAGTTTTTCTTCGGCGATGCCCCCGCCGGCGTCGGACACGGCGAGCTCGATCTCGGTACCGCGGTCGGCGATTTCGATTCGCACCTGGCTGCCCTGCGGGCTGGCCTTGAGCGCGTTGGACACCAGGGTCGAGATCACCCGGGTCAGCCGAGCTGGGTCGGCGAGCAGTGAAATCGGGTTCTGAGGTTCGTCGAAAAGAATCTCAATCCCCTCCGCGTCGGAGAGGGATCGGGATGTTTCGAGGTGGGTGCGAACCAGCGCGGCGAGATCGACCGCCTCAGTCTCGAGTCCAAGCCCGACCCCGTCCGCGCGCGCCAGATCAAGGAAGTCGTTGATCAGGTGGACGAGCTCGGTGATTCGCGCCTCGACGATTCCAAGGTCCCCTCGATAGCATTCAGCCAACGGGCCGTGCCGCTGGGCTCGCATCGACTGCACGCGCAGGCTCATCGCCGTCAGCGGTGAGCGCAGGTCATGAGCGACCATCGAGTAGAAATCGAGCCGGCGCAGCGCGAGGCGACGTTTTTCGGTCACGTCCCGCAGCGTCACCGCGAGGGCCGGAACCCCCTCGAGCTCCAGGCGCCGGACGGCGGGTTCGTAGATCCGGCCGCCTCCCTCGAAGTCAGGAAAAGTCGCCGGGCTCTCTTCATCCAGCCGCGCTTCGTGCATCTTCCCCAGCGCTGGAAAAAAATCGCTGACCGCGCGGCCCTTGACGCTCTTCGCGTCGGGCCCGAGCAGTTGCTGGGCCTCGGCGTTGAGAAAGAGGATCTCTCCGTCGAGGCGGGTGGTGATCAACGCTTCGGGCAGATGGGCCAACAGCGCGCGCATGCTCCGCTCGACCCCTTCGGCCCGCTCGCGCAGTCGCGAGGCTCGAATCAACGAGCCCACCCGGGCGTAGAGCTCGGCCGGGGAATAGGGCTTCTTCAGATAGTCATTCGCCCCGGCGGCGAGCCCTTCGACGATCTGCGCGGTCTGGTCCTGCACGGTGAGCAGCAGAATCGACAGTTCCCGGGTGCTCTCTTGCGACCGCAGGAACTTGCAGACCTCGAGTCCAGAGAGGCCCGGCATCACCCAATCGAGCAGCAGTACGTCGGGCGGTTGCGCGGTCGTCAGGTGCTCGAGAAACGTGGGCCCGTCCGAAAAGGTGCGCGTCGCAAATGCCGGGGTGAGCGCATTGCGCGCCATTTCCGCTTGAAGCGGGCTGTCATCGACGATCCACACCATGCGCAACTCGGTGGCCGAGTCGGCAGTCGGGGCACTCGAAAGCGGCTTGTTTTCAGACTGTGACGACACGTGCATTGACAAGGTGGGACATTGCACATCGGCCGGGTCTTTCGACAGTGCCTATCTGCCAGACGGGGCCACGCCGAAGGTCATGGCCCCGCTCATCGATTTACCAGGTGTGAACACCCGGCGGGTTGGAAGACAGCGGATCCCGTGTACCCTTACAGTCGAAGCGCCGCGTTGATTTTTTAAAAAAAAAACAATGAACGCGGCTGCCCTCTGGCGACATTCAGCCGGTCGGTTCAAAGGGAAGGCACTCTCAAATGCGTTTGTTCGCCAGCGTCGTCGTGGGCCTGTTGATCTGCGGTTGTCCCTCGGGGGTCGGGGTGACCGATGCCGGTCCGCCCGACCTTCCCCGCGCCGATGCGGGACAGCCCGAGGTCGACGGGGGGACGTGCGAGGGCGTCGACTTCCAGACCAACCTCAACCACTGCGGCGCCTGCAATCACCCCTGCGCCTACCTGCCTTCCGCCTATGCCGCGTGCGTCAGTGGCGCTTGTCAGTACACCTGTCTGCCTGGCTCGGGCGATTGCGACCACGACCTCGCCGTTCCTTCCGGCAACGGCTGCGAAACCCAGCTGTCCACCAGCCCGGGCAACTGCGGCGCCTGCGGAACCACCTGCACCAACACCCGCCCGAACGCGATCGCCGCCTGCTCAGCGGGAGTGTGCTCGGCTCGCTGCGAGCCGGCCTACGGCGACTGCAACTTCGATTTGACGTCGGCTGCGGGAAACGGCTGCGAAACCGACCTGCGCACCTCGGCGACCAGTTGCGGGGAATGTTACAAGGCCTGTTCCACCACCTGCACCTCCAGCAGCTGCGCCGGTGAGCTTGCCGAATGTTCGCTCTTCGCCAGCCAGTCGCCGCGCCCCGTCGGCCTCGCCACAGCGTCGGACGGAACCCACAGCGCCCTGGCGTGGTGGGACTTCGACAACAAAGGATTGTGGGTGGCACTGCTCGGGTCCCATGGCCAGACCGTCATCGGGGCGCGCCGCGTTCTCACGGTCCCAACCGGCGCCCGCCCCGCGCTCTCCTTCGACGGAACCTCGTTCGTGCTCGGCTGGTCCACGGCCACGGTCAATGGCTTGTCACTGCAACGCCTCTCGCGCTCGTCGTTGGCCGACGAAGGCGCTCTGGTCCAGCTGTCGCTGCCGACGGCTCCGGGGCTGGTGTACGGCGCCAGCAAGGCAGGTCGGGCCGCGTTCATGGCGTGGACCAACACCCTGGCCAGTGTCTACGTCTTCGTCTGGCCGCAGGGACAGCCGCAGCCCGATGCGCCCAGGTTGGTGAGCCTTCCAGGGACTGTGGACAGTGCGGCCACCGCCTTCGCTGCAGTGCGCGATGGTTTTGTCCTCGCCTGGGTGGCGCAGAAGGCCAGTCCCACGGCTGGCTTCCCGGTCGAGAAGCGGCTGGGCACGCTGCGGCTGGCTCCGGACGGAACACCTGGAACTTCCGCGATCGACGCCACCCCTGGGTCGCTGTCTTTGCAGAACGGAGTGACCCTCACTTCGATGGGTGAGCGAGCGCTGCTGGTCGGCGTTGAAGGAGGAGTGTTCCGCTTGCGCACTCTGGTCCTCGACGAGACTGGCGCGCCTTTCGGCACCGCAGGTCAGTTCGGGTGGAACGTGCTCGTCACCAACTTCGACGGCTCCGCTTCGGCGGGTGGAGATTCCGCGGGGGCCTGGTTGCTCGAGCGCGCCTGGGCGGTGGGGGGCACCAACGAGCTCCGGTTTCGAAGGGTCGACGCCGCAGGGCAGACCGTCGGAATTCCGAAACGGATCTCCTCCATCTCCGGCCAGCCTGCGCTCCAGCTGTCCTCTTCCGGTGCTGCGGGAGCGCTCGGGCTGTGGCAGCGCGCGCCCGTCGGAGTCCCAGGCGCGCTCATCGCCACCGCGTTCGTCGATGCCAACGGGCAGGTGAACACCTCCTGCCTGGCTCCCTGAATCATTTGCTGGCGTAACTCATCAAAGCTTGACCATCGAGAGTGCCGGGCTGCTCGCGCACGAGAAGGTCGGCCGCACCGTCCTCTACCGAATCAATCGTTCCCACCTTGCGCTGCTGCAGGAATGGCTCGACTGGTTTGCCCCGGCGAAGACCTGAGGCGGCTACTGGCAGACGACATCGTTCAGCGTGTTCACCGGTTGGCCGCTGAGCACGTTGGTGTTGGCCCCGAGCAGCACCGGGCAGATGCCCGAGGTCGTGCTCGCGACGCTCGAGACGTACCAGAGGTCATTGGCCGGATCGTCGTCCAGGTTTCCTGCGGCTGAAACCGTGAACGAGGAACGCAGTCCACCGGTGGCTGGAGCGACTCCCACCAGGTCGGCAACACCGATGCTGCCCCCGGTGACATTGACGGGCGTGTAGACGACGGCGGTCGATGGGTTGGCGACCGCTCCGGGGAACTTCATCTTGTCCACCAGTACCGAGCTCTCAGTGTTGGTCTTGAGCAGGGTCAACACGCTGCGGTCCTCAGTGCCGTTGCAGCCTGCTTCTGCAGTCAGTCGGGTGGCACCGAAGTCGTACTTGTACCGATTGCCGCGCTCAGGGCTGAAGCCAATCTTGTTGATGCAGGACGAGAACTCATCCTTCTCATGGAAGTACGTCCGCTCGGCCACGTAGGCGCTGCGCAGGTTCGCCTTCACTTCGGTCTGTTTGGCGCGCGTCTGAAATCTCGCGAAGTTTGGAATCGCGATCGAAGTCAGCAGGCCGATGATGGTGACCGCGATCATCAGTTCGATCAGGGTAAAGCCGCGCGTTGATGAGGGGGCCATGGCCTTCTCGAATTGCAGGGTCTGGGCCGCGCGCCCTTCCGAGTAAACCCGGACGCTTCGTTTGACCCGGGGAGGGTCAGCGCCCACCGCCGGCCCTGAATTGACCCGCGGCTCTCAGGGGGGCGCCGACGCTTTGGCGCTCTGCGCCGTCGCGCCCGACTGAACCGGGGCCTTGAGATCTCCCTCGACCAGGAATACGCGCGCGGCGATCGACGCCACCAGCATCGCGAAAACGAGCTTCCCCCTCACTTTGGCCACCGGAGCGAGCGGTTCGAACGCCGGCTTCGTCACCGCGCGCGCTTTGGGTTTGGGCGCGGGACCTGGGCGGATCATTCCCCGGTGAATTCCGGTGTGACCCGTGCGCGCTTGTGGGCGCTGGGGAGCAGCTGTCGGCGCGGCCGGGGCATTGTCGAGCACTTCTCCCCAGGCGGACTGCAGCAGCCCGCGAAGCGCCTGCGCCTCGAGCTGCCCACCAAAGCCCGGCGCGTTGGCCAGCTTGAGCAACCACTCTCGAGTTTCCGCAGCCTCATCGAACAACCGCTGCAGCCCCTTCTCATCATGATTCCGCGCCTGCTTTGCGAGGGCCGCCGCGGCCTTCAAGCGCCAGGTGATCGCGAGCGCCTTCAGCCATTCTTCGACCCCGATCCCTTCGGGGGGGAACGAGAGGTTCCTCTCGGTAAAAGTCGTGAGCAGCTCGAGGGTCGGAGCATGCAGCACTTCGGGCAGGCGCCTGGGCGCGTACATCAAAGTGATCGAAGTCTCGGTCGACGGGACGTTGTTCGGCCACGCGAGGTTCAGCGCCGTCAGGTTGGTGATCGAGTCATCCGGGACCCGGATGGAAATCAGAGCAGCTGCGTTCATGGACGAGGGCAGAGCAGAACCCGTGCCGCCGACAAACCCGTGGATCAGGGAAGGAGAGGGCGGGTCAGCGCGCGTACCCACAGGTCAGAGTTCACTCCTGGGAGGGGGTTGCTGTGGGATCGGACGCGAAGCGCTTCTGCCAGAACCCGACATTGTGCCAGCAACCCGGGCTGCGGGGGCCGGGCGCATTTGAGTTAGCGTCCCCGGCCGTGCGCGTTCCCATTGTCGGCCTCGTCCTCCTCGTCGGGTGCAGCGGTTCCGTCTCGGTCCTCCCGGGGTTGGACGATGCTGGAAGGGATGGAGGCCTCGGAATGATTCCGGACGCGGGACTCGTTCCTGACAGCGGTGCGCCCGATGGCGGTGAGATCCCGGACGCTGGAATTCTTCCGGACGGCGGTGCGCCCGACGCAGGACAGGCCGACGCGGGCCGCGCGGATGCGGGCGGCTGCAGCGCGGCGTTCTGCGATGACTTCGAAAAATACGATTCGGGATCTCCGCCGCGCGGCCCCTGGTCCAACTCGGTCCAGGGTGGCACGGTCCTGGTCGACACCACCCGTTCTCACGGAGGTGGACGTTCGGTGCGCGTCACCACCGACGGGACCCAGGCCTACCGCCGAGCCTATTTCGGACTCACGACCCCGTTCTTTCCCGTCGCCGGCAATGCCTTCTACGGACGAATGTGGGTGTACCTCACCGCGGCTCCGGCGATGACCACTCACTGGACGACCATCTCGGGTGAAGGCACTGCGATGAACAACGGGACGGCGTTCCAGGCGTACGTCCGCTACGGCGGCCAGGTCGCCAAGCACCTGATGGCCAACTACGACAGCTCGGTTTTTTCGTCGGACTGTTGGCAGCATTCGACGGTCGCGTTTCCTGAAGGAAAATGGTCCTGCATGGAATGGCACTTCGACGGGCCCAACTCGAAAATGGAATTCTGGCTCGATGGCGCGCAGATCTCTGCGCTCACCGTCAACCAGACCGGCCAGGGCTGCATCGGCAACGGCCTCGCCGGCAAGTGGGTGATGCCCGCCTTCGCCACGCTGCGGCTGGGCTGGGAGCACTACCAGACGTCCATTCCGATTGAGATGTGGGTCGACGATGTCGCGCTCGGCCCCAATCGCATCGGCTGCCAGTAGCTCGGTGGCTTGGGTTCAGCGCAGATCCGACGGGGTCAGGTAGACCTCTTCCATTAACGCGAAGCCGGGGCCGTCGTAGTCATGCAGCATCTTCGGCCCGTTGATCCCGTTGTGCTGGCGATCCGCATGGTCGGGGTTCGCCGTGAAATACGACTGCGTCAGCTCGGCAAAGTACTCGTCAGCGTTCGTGGCCGCGTAGGTGTTCGTCCAGAGCCCAGCAGAGATCTGCGTGGCGAAGATTTGCCGGATTCGCTCGCGCAGACTCTCAGTCACACCGACGTTCATGATCAGGTCCAGCACAGATCGTGCGCGCAAGCAGAGGCGCAAAAGGCGGGTAGGGAAGAGTCGGCTGGTTGCAGCTTTCGGCGATGGGCCAGGAGCGGGGCTAACGGTTGTGCAGCAACTCAGAGAAAGAACGACGGCCGCGAGGAGCCGCCCCCCCTTCGCCCGTCGTCCTTCGTTGTTCGCGCTCCCAATGGTCATTGACGGGAATTATGGCGCGACATCCGCGTGCCAGATTCAGGACTGATCTCCGAGGGTGAGTTTGGCCGAAAAATAAAGACCGCGATTTCAGCATGAGGCGAAGAACCAAGGCGGCCCCCTTGAGAAGCGACAGTCGTTACGAGCCGCGATTGTAGCTGCAACTCAGGGCTTCAGCTCCAGTTGGACCACCTGAGTTTTTCCCGAGACGATGGTGATTTTTCTCTCGATCGCCGCCGCTCCTGGCTGTGAAGCTGAGAGCTTGTAGTTGCCCGGTTGAAGCGACAGTTGGGTCGGGGCTTGATCCGCCAGTCGTTGGCCGTTGAGGTCTACATTGGCCCACGACCGAATTCCCTTCAGCGTCACGGCGATGTTCAAAGTGCCATCGGCCATAGGTCCCTTGGCGGCGGCGGCCGCACGCCTGGGCGGGGGAAGCGAAACTTTGGGCGTCACGGGTTCCTTCGCGGCGGGGCGTGGGGACTCGGTCGGCAGCGAGGGGCGCTCGACCAGCACCGGCGCCAAGGGGATCGCCGCGCTCGGAGGAAGAACTTTCGATGTCCCCGGCATGGGGGGCGGGTCGGCTTTGGGCCTCGAGACCACGAACAGCAGAAGCGATGCGAGGAGAACCGCCGCACCCAACGCGACGCTCAACACCGTTCGACTTTTCCGCGCCGGACCGGTGGCCTGCCGGACGATCGTCGCCGCGGACTTGGCACCGAGCCCAATCGCTGACGAGGAGGAAAGCGGCCCCGACCCTTTCTCCAGCTCGGCTCGAAGGGCGCTGGGAGAGACCACCTGTCGGCTGGCCTTTTCAAATGCCTTGAGAAGTTCCGCAGCGCTGCCGTAGCGATCGTCCTTCATCCGCGCCATGGCTTTCTGGACCACCGCGGCCACGGCCGGCGCAATGTATGGATTCAACGCCGACACATCTGGAGCCACCTGATCGCGTTGGGCCATCAGCAGCTCGAGGTCACTGTCGGCACGAAACGGACGCTGGCCGGTCACGAGCTCGAACAAAATGACCCCCAGTGGATAGAGGTCGGCGCGATGGTCGAGATCGCGCGCTCCGGTCGCCTGTTCCGGAGCCATGTACCCGGGAGTGCCGACCACGAAGCCCAGCCGGGTAATCCCCTGACCTTCCTGCTGCTGCGGTCGGACCAGTCCCAGATCGAGAATGGTGACGTGCCCCTCGGGCGAGATGAAGATGTTTGCCGGCTTGATGTCGCGATGAATGACGCCGCGGGTGTGAATGAAGCCCAGCCCCGCACACAGCTGGCGCAAGATCGAAACCACATCTTCGATGGGCAGCGGCTTGCCACCCGCGTGCATGTCCAGGGTCTGCCCTTCGAGGTACTTCATCACGATGAATGGGCTGCCCTGGTGTTGGCCGATTGCGTAGATCGGCATCAGGTTCGCGTGCTCGAGCTTGGCCATCATGTGGGCCTCGCGCTCGAACCGGGTTGTGAACTCTGGGTCCGATGAGAGCGAAACCGAGAGCAGCTTGATCGCCACGGTGCGTCGCAGCTGAATGTCGTTGGCTCGATAGACCGAGCCCATTCCGCCTTTCCCGATCAGGTCCTGAAGTTCCCACTTTCCCTCGAGCACCATCACGACCGCCGGCCGCTGTTGGGTGTCGGATTCACCTGCCACCGGCACGGTGGTCACCCGGGTCGACTCGATCCACCCCACGCTGGTGCCACAGGCCGGACATTGGCCGTGACCCTCGGGAACCGGCCGGCCGCAGTTCGAGCATCCCGTTTCCTGTTGTCGCGAATCACCCATCGACGAATTGGTCCGCAGTCATCGCGCGCCAGAGCCTAACCCAGGGGCAGACGGGCACCTCGAAGACGAACGATCAAACCAAAGCGGACAGTCCTCAGTCGCCCATGGAGAAGACGGCCTCATGGTCGCGCGCCTGTCAGGTCTTTCCGAGATCGATCCTCTGGCGTCCCGACTACGGGCCGTGAAACGCGGGCGGGCAGCCTTCGTTGCGGGCCGATCGATTGATGAATTGCCATTGCCGCGTCGCGGCCCGAGAGTGAGCCGGGTGCTTGCGTTGCTGCTCACGACTCAGGTGCTGATCTCGAGCAGCGCGCAGCCGGCGCCCGGGTCCTCGCTTCATCTCACCCTCGGCATCGACCGGCGGCTGTCGTGTCCCGTCAACGCGTTGCTCGAGAAGGCCGTGCGGTTGCGGCTACCCGCGGTGCGAATCGCGCTCGAAGGTCCAATCCGAAGCGGAGACCTCGTCGCGTCCCTTCAGCGCTTCGGGGGTGACGGCTGGCGCTTCGAGGTCAAACGTCCCGATGGCAGCGTCGAGATGAGCCGCGAATTCGGCGCGATGCCGTGCCCTCTCATCGCCGATACCAGCGCGTTGATTCTGGAGCGCTACCTGAGCGGCATCGACTGGAGCGGACGCTCCGTCGGCCTTGCCCCCCTTCCACCCCTCGAGCCTTCGCCGCGGACTGCCGACATCCCCAGACCGCCTTCTTCGCCCGTCGTTCCGCCGCCCGCCGCTCCGCCACCCGTCGCTCTCGAAGAACAGGTGCCCCTCGACGCGGGTCCGGAGCGCCCGACCGATGCCGGTCGACCGATCGAACCGCCGGTGCCCGTTGCAGGCACGATCTCCACCCGCTCGGAATCCGACGCCGGAATTTCTCCGCCCGCTCGGCCTCACCCCCTCGACGAGCCTGCCCTGACGGCGCTCACCCTTTCACTCGGAGGGGGCGCCTGGGCGGGCGTACCGTGGGAAGTCTCGGGCGCGCTCAGTGGGCAGTTGGGCGTTCGCGTCCTGCGCCGCTTTCACCTTTCGCTGCTCTTCGTCGGCGCCCCTTCCACCGTCCGAAGCGTCACCTACCTGAACGAGTTTCGCGGGACCTTGGCCCTTCAATCGTTCGCAGGCCTCGCCACTTTCTCGGTCTGCACCACCGGAGCCGGCTTGTCGGCCTGCGGCGGACTGCTCGGAGGAGCCCGCGTCACCACCGCGCGCGCCACGGGTCCGACCACCGGCCCCCGACTGTTTGCGACAACCTCGAGCCTCGCCGCGCTGCCGCAGCTGGGCCTGTACGGAAAGGTTTCCGCTCCGCTCTACGGCCGGTTTTCGCTGTCTGCCGACCTGATGATTGGCGCTCCGCTGGGTCGCGCTTCGTTCACCATTCAGGGCATCTCTGCGGCGGGGTACGCTACGCCCCGCGTCGACTTCAGCGGACTTCTCTATGTGGGCCTGCAGCTCTTCTGACCTTGCCGGAAAGATTGTTTGAAGGACTCAGGCCCGCTGAGGCATCCACCTGCATCCGCCTCGCCCTCGACTCGGTCCGTGAATGCCCAATCCACTGAAATCGCCCCTGATTTCGAGCTGCTCGCCAGTTGCCGGGCGGGGGACGCCGCCGCGTGGAGGCAGATTTACGACGCCCACTTCGAGTTTCTCGAGCGCATTTCCCGCCGGCTGGGAACTCCTGAGGCCGAGCTCGATGACGTGGTGCAGGAAACGTTTCTCATCGCGTTTCGGAAGTTGCGCTCCTTTCAGGGCGGGCAGTTTTCGACCTGGCTGTACCGAATCGCGGCGAACGTCGTCTCCGGCCGGCACCGGCACCGTCGCATTCGTTCTGCCTTTCAATCGCTCTTCGGCGAAGGAGAAGTGCAACACGCCCGCGCACCCGATCGCGAGTACGAGGCCAGCGAAGCCCAGGCCTGCGTCGCTCAGGTGCTCGAGCGAATGGCCTTCAAGAAACGCGAAGTCTTCGCCCTCTATGAGCTGGAAGGACTGTCGGGGGAACAGATCGCCGAACGCATCGGCTGCAAGGTCGACACCGTCTGGACCCGCCTTCACTACGCCCGCAAAGACTTCGAGCGGATTGCGCGAAAGCGCGGTCTTCCCTGACTGAAAGCAGCCATGCCCGACCTTCCCGAAATCGAGCCGAAGCGACTGAGCGAGACCTCCGACTCTGACCTGTCGCGATTGATCGCCTCGGCGCGCACCGGCGCAGCGACGACTCGAACGGGCTCGCGCGAGCGCATCTGGAAGAAGCTGATTCATGCTCCGGCCCCCAGCCACGCTCGGTGGTTGATTCCCGCGGTTGCGGTGGGGTGTGCGGCGCTGGTCTTCTTCTTCCGGCCCCAGCCTTCGGCTTCGCCTCTGCTCTCAGCTGAGCCGTTCGCCACCCTCGCGCTGGCCTCGGGAGCCGTCGATGCCGCCAGCGCCGGCGCCTGGTCCGTCGCCCAGGTCGGAGCGCCGCTGTCCGAGGGCTCTCGACTTCGCACCGCCGCGAACAGCCGCGCCTACACCCGGTTTTCCGGCGGCGGCGCGTTGTTCGGTGAGGGGACCCTCGCCGCGCTCAGCCGCGAGGGAGCAGGGCTCGCAGTGAAGCTCGAGGTCGGTGCGGCGACGTTCGCGCTGCGGCAAGACTCCACCCCTCTGCACGTCGGCGCTGCGGCCTTCGCCGTCGATACCCACGGGTCCGTTTTTCAAGTGAAGGTCGGCTCGGAGCAGGTCGTGGACGTCCTCGTTCATGAAGGCACGGTGCGCGTACGCGGGCCCTCGACCGACCTGGGGCTCGCAGCCGGACAGAGCTGGTCGAGCCGAACCGGTCCCGGCCACGCGACGATGAATGAGACCGATGCCGCGACTGCGCGTGTGCTCGGCGCGCTGAGCGAACCCAAAGCAACGCTTCGAATCCCCACCCCGGTCGGGGCCGAAATCACAATCGACGGGGTCCGCCTCGGGCTGGCTCCGCTCGGGGTCCTCCAGCCGCTTGGCCCGCACCAGGTCACCGCCGAGCATCACGGCGAACGAATCAGCGGTCAGGTGGTGCTCGTCGCGCAAGACACCGCGTTCCAGCCCGCCGAACCTCCTTTGCCTCAGCTCGCGTCGCCGGCCGAGAAGCCGTTGTCCCTGCGCCCGGGCGAAGTCGACCCCGCCGCGCCGCTGCAACAAAAGTTGAAGGGCGCGCTGTCTCCCGGCGACCGCGACACCGCCAGCTACGAGCTCGCCCGCGTCCTTTGCCGCCGGGGAAAAAATACCGAAGCGCTCGGGCTGTACGAGAAATTGGCCGTGGGGTCCGGCGCCTGGAGCGAGCCGGCTCTCTACGAAGTCGGTCGCCTCAAGCTGCGCTCGCTCTCCGACCCCGCCGGTGCGGTCACCGCGTACGCCGACTATCGCCGCCGATATCCCGCCGGGGCGCTCGCGCACGAGGTCGCGCTGAGCTCGATCGAAGCGCAGCTCGCGCGGGGCTCGGTCACAGACGCACTGCGCGAGATGGACGCTTTCCTGGTCACGTTTGCTTCGAGCGAGCGGCTCGAAGACGTCCGCTTCGTTCGCGCCACCGTCCGCCGAGATCGCGGCGATTGTGAAGGGGCGCTGTTCGATTACCTCTTGTTGGTGAAGAGCGCGCGCCACGGCGACGACGCGCTGTACTTCTCGGCCTATTGCGCTCAGCAGCAGGGTGACGCGAACGCCGCGCGGCGCGGCCTGTCGCAGTACGTGCTCCAGTTTCCCGGAGGCCGTCACCTGGCCGAGGCGAGGGCGGCGTTGGGTCGGTAGAAGATTTTCTGAAGGTGGAGGTGGGGGCCCGGCATTCACGCTCGTCCAGGGGAAGGGCCCACAACGCTGTAGAGGAAAACAAATGATCCACCACACGAAGCTCACGCTGGGATGTCGTCGCTTACTGCTCGCGTGTCTTGCGAGCTGTCTGGCTTCATGCAGCTCGACCAATGTCGGCTCGCGGTTCGTAAAATCGCAGAGCGTCTTAGCCACTCAGGGTTTGACCATCGAAGTTCAGGCCGCAGACAGCCCTGAGCTCGCGGGCACCCGACTGGTCATCGCCCCCGGCGCTTTAGCCGCCGACACGGTGATTACCCTCGAGCTGCAGACCGCCGATCTCACCGACGCAAAGGACAAGGCCGCCGGAGCCGTCGCCCTCTGGGGTCCCGCCGGAACGAAGTTCCTGACGCCCGTCGAGCTCACCCTTCCGTTCAGCCTGGCTGCCGGCGAGAGCGCCGAAGGTCTGTTCGTCCAGGTCAGCGAAGACGACGGCACCCGCTTCATCATCGACCACAACGAGTTGGCGGTGGATGAAGCGGGCAAGCTCGTCCGCTTTGCCGTCAACGGCTTCACCGGCTTTCAGCCCGCCTCGACCGCGGGCTGTGGCGCGAACACCCCGTGCACCGCCGGCACCGTCTGCGTCAACGGACAGTGCCAGAACACCTGTGGCGCGAACGGAGTTCTGTGCGCTCCCGGTCAGAGCTGCGTGATGGGCCAATGCAAGAACAGCACGGTCACCTGCGGGCAGAACGGAACCGTCTGCGCTGCCGGCCAGAGCTGCGTCAACGGCCAGTGCAAGAGCAACACGGTCTATTGCGGCCAGAACCAGACCCTCTGCGCCGCCGGACAGAGCTGCATCAACGGTCAGTGCACCCCCTCCCCCGTCTATTGCGGTGCGAACCAGACCCTCTGCATGTCCGGTCAGACCTGCGTCAACGGCCAGTGCCAGACTCCTCCGGTCACCTGCGGTCCGAATCACACTGTCTGCATGGCGGGTCAAATCTGCAACGCGAACGGGCAGTGCCAGGCCCCTCCGAACAGCTGCGGTCAAAACGGAACTCCCTGTGCCTCCGGTCAGACCTGCGTCAACGGCGTTTGCCAGCCCATCAACACCACCTGCGGTCAGACGGGAACCGCGTGTGGTTCAGGCCAGGCCTGCGTGTCCGGGCAGTGCCAGAACCTGTGCGGTCAGAACGGAAACATCTGCGCCACGGGACAACAGGTCTGCGTGAACGGGGTCTGCCAGAGCAACTCCACCACGTGCGGACAGACCACCTGTTCGGCGGGCCAGGCCTGCGTGTCCGGACAGTGCAAGAGCCTCTGTGGTCAGAATGGAACCGTCTGCGCTTCAGGCCAGACCTGCGTCAGCGGCCAGTGCCAGAGTGGCTGCGGCACGGCCGGCACCATCTGCGCGATGAACCGGGTCTGCTCGAATGGCCAGTGTCAGCTGGTGGCTTGCAGCGCAAATGTCCCCTGCGCTCAGCAGTTCGTCTGCACCAACGGCTTCTGCCAGTAACGAAAACGCGTTGATCGGTCGGCCGGTTCGCTCGTTGAGGAACCGGCCGATTGCTTTTTGAGAACGAAGTTCAGGGTCCGACGATCGCCCACACCGTCGAGACGAGGTGTTGGACATCGAGTGGCTTGTTGTAGACGAACGTCGCTCCCAGCCGCGTCGCTTCTGCGTGCGTCGCCTTGTCCGCGAACGCGCTCATCAAGATGAACGGAGTCGTTTGATCCGTCTGGCGCAGCCGCTCGAGGACTTCCAGGCCCGACAGCTGCGGCATGTGGAGGTCGCTGATGATCAGGTCGGGGTCCGATTCTGCCAGCTCTTGAAGCATTTCCCGGCCATCTGCCGCTTCAATCACCTCGTACCCTAGAGACCGCAGCCGATGCGCGAGCAATTCCCTCATGTCCGGTTGGTCTTCCGCCAGCAAAATTCTCGCCTGCGCCGGTCCTTCCGGCAGGTCCCAGAACAGTCCTTTTGTTTCACCGTCACTCGCCAACCAGGTCTTGGACACGCTGAACTCCTCTGCCCCCACGCAGAGCACGCCCTATGCCACTGCCCCGACCGGGCAAGGCGCCTCGGATCAGCGGCTATAAGTCCCGATCGAGGCGGATTGCCACGCACTACAGAGGCCCCGACCCACCGCCCTGGGATCTGCTTTTTCGCTCCTCGCGCTGGTCAGGATTCTGCAGACGTTATTCACCCAGTTCACCAGTCAAAAAAAGCTGGTTTGCGAAGGGTAAATTTGTGCGGTCCGCCGAGAAGGGTTCAAAGAAAAAGAGCGCAGTCAGGTCTGCACCGGGTACCCCCCCCATCGTCATTCCAGTCATCGAGGAAACGGCGCAGGTCGGGACCCGGGTGGTCGATACCGGCAGGGGCGTGAGGCTTCACAAGCACGTCACCCAGCGCGAAGAGCACATTGATCAGCCCCTGATGGCCGAGGAACTGATCATCGAGCGCGTGCCCGTCGACCGGATCATCGCGGGCCCCGAGCCCACCCCCCACTACGAAGGCGAAACCTGGGTGGTCCCGGTTCTGGAAGAGGTGTTGGTCCTCGAGAAAAAGATTCGCCTCAAGGAGGAAGTTCGCATCACGCGACGCAAGCGCGAGGTCCATGCCTCGCAAACGGTCGATTTGAGATCTGAGGAAGTGTCAGTAGAGCGGTTCGACGAGTTGGAAACAGGAGGCCGTCATGGCTAACGCAGTGGTAGCGGTATTCGACGAATACAACGAAGCGCAGAGCGCAGTGAACGAGCTGATCGTGGCGGGTTTCGCCAAGAATGAAATCAAGCTGAGTGGAGAAAACGGAAACGGAAACGGAATGACGGCCACCCCCGAGGCGCGGCCGCAGCACGAAGGTGGAATCAAAGGGTTCTTCAAATCGCTCATCGGCATGGACCAGGAAACCGAAGACGTTCGCCTCTATGACGAGGCGGTTCGGCACGGCAATTTCGTCGTCACCGCGATCGCTGTCACCGAAGAGAAAAGTGAGATCGCCTCTGAGGTGCTCAGCCACCACCACCCGGTCGACCTCGAAGAGCGGTCCTCCGAATGGTCGGCCGACTCGAGCTCGTCCTCACCGTCCAACGACAATCGGGTCTCCGAAGCGGCCAACCCGAATTTGGCTTATCAGCAGCCCGCCGCCCGAACCGACAGCCGCGCGATTCCGGTGATCGAAGAGGAAGTGAAGGTCGGCAAGCGGGAAGTCCAACGCGGTGGAGTCCGAATCTTCCAGCGGGTCTCAGAGGTTCCGGTCGAAGAGGAAGTGACGCTTCGCGAAGAGCACGTCGTCGTCGAGCGGGTTCCGGTCAACAAGCCGGCCAGCGAAGCCGACATGAGCGCTTTCAAAGAAGGCTCGACCGAGCTGCGCGAGAAGGCCGAGGAAGTGGTGGTGTCCAAGAGCGCCCGGGTGGTCGAGGAAGTGCGCGTCGGAAAGGAAGTCTCCGAGCGCAAACAGCGCGTCCGGGAAACGGCCCGCCGAACCGATGTCGAAGTCGAGCGCACCGGTGACGAGGGCTACCGGGCCCACTGGCAGCAGGCTTACGGCAGCCAGGGTGGACGGTACGAGGACTACCAGCCGGCCTACGAGTACGGGTCGACCGCCGCCGCCAGCCGCCAGTACATGGGCCGCGATTGGGACGAAGTCGAGCCGGAGCTCAAGCGCGACTGGGAAGCGCGCAACCCCGGCAGCGCGTGGGAACGGTTCAAGGCTTCCATCCACCACGCCTTTCAATCCAAGTACTGATTGAGCGGGGCCGGACTGCCTGCGCTTGAAGGCTGAAATTCAATGACTCCTTGGCGGTCGATGCCCGGCCGCCGAGGATGCGCCTCCCGCCGCCGGAAGTGCGCACCCCAGGAGTCATTTGATGATTCACATTTTCTTCATCGCGTGGTCACTCGCGCACAGCGACCCCGACGCCCTCAAGCGCGAAGCCCGCGCAGTCAGCAATCCCACCGGGTGCACCCAGCTTTCCCAGTGCAAGGTGTTGGCCCTGGGCAGCAAGCCATGCGGCGGCCCCAGCGAGTTCCTCGTCTATTGCTCCACCAGCACCGATGAGCGCTTGCTCGAAGCCAAAGTCCGGCTCGCCACCGATGCGGAAAAGGCGAAGAACGCCGCCAACCAGATGATGGGAATCTGCACCGCGCTCAGTGTCCCGAGGGTGAAGTTTCAAAACGGCCAATGCCTTGCCGATGAAGCGAAGGCGGCTGACGTGCCGATGTGAAGCTGTCCTCGAGCTGGAAACATCTGCGCGCGGTCCTGGTCCTCGGGCACATCGTGGCGATGGTGCTCACCGCCATTCCTGCCCCCGTGGGCGGTACGGACAGAGCCGCTTGGAAGAACCCCACCGCGCAGCTGGAATTTGCGACCTACGCCCACTTTCTCGGCGTTCCCCCCGCCGAATTCGAAGAGAAGCTCTACCAGTTGGCCACCTTCTGGATGGGCATTCGCGCCATCTACCTGCGCCCCGTCGAGCCCTACCTGCGCATCACCGGCACCGACCAACCCTGGCGCATGTTCGTCGGGCCCGATCGGTTTCCTCCCCGCTTCCAACTTCAATCCCGTACCGCCGCGACCGACTTCGTCACCCTGTACGAAGAGAGGTCCGAGCAGCACGTCTGGCACGAAGAGTTTTTCCGCCAGGAACGGGTCCGCAGCTACACCTACCGCTACGCATGGCCGGAATACGCCTGGTCCGAAGGGCAGAACTGCAACTACCTCGCGCACCGCGTCTTCGCCGAGCAGCCCGACGCGGCCCAGGTGCGCTGCCGATTCTGGAAGCAGAAGACTCCCTCTGCCGCCGAGGTCATTGCCGGCAGCCCCCTCGAGCCGGGCACGTGGGAAAACGTTCTGGTGTTGACCCGATGAACGCCTGGACGCGCTGGGCCGACCTGCTCGACCGCCGCGAAGGCGCGATTCCACTGGCGCTGTGCCGAATCATCGCCGCCGTCACCGTCTGCCTTCACCTGGTGACGATGTGGACCAGCGGCACTGCGATGGGAGTCTGGGTCTCGGTGAAGTTCGGGGGCATTCGCGAATCAGATCTCGACTGGCTCGAGTTCCTCGGCGGTGCCACTCCGCTCAACATTCGCCTCGCGCTGGCCTTCGGGATCTGCAGCTCTGCCCTGATGGCGTTGGGCGCCTTCACCCGCGTCACCACCGTCTGCACCTGGCTGTCCTTCCGACTTCTCACCGGGCTCAACAACCACTCGGGCGGCTCGTCCGATGACCTGCTGGTCAACATTCTCTTCTTGCTGATGTTCGCCGGTTGCGGAGGCGCGCTCTCTTTCGACCGTCGCAACCAGGCTCCCGCCTACGTCCCCGTCTGGCCCCGCTACGTCCTCATCGGCCAGCTGGTGCTCGTCTACTGGATGACCGGCCTGCAGAAGGTCTCGGCCGCGTGGCTTCCCGGTGGCCCCCTCGACGCCCTCTGGTACATCTTTCAGCAGCCCTCGTGGCAGCGGATCCCGATGCTCTGGCTCGCCCGGCTGTATCCGCTGACCCAGCTCGGGACCCTGGTCGCCTGGACCTTCGAGCAGACCGCTCCGTTGCTGCTGTTGGCCTTCTGGTACCGCTACACCCCGCACCGGCCGGGCAGGGTGCGCGCGCTCTTCAACCGCCTCGACTTCCGCGCGGTGTACCTGGCCATCGGAGTGATGCTCCACCTGGGCATCTGGCTGACCCTCGAGGTCGGCCCATTTTTCGGAGGCGTGTTCGCGCTCTACGCCTGCTGCTTCACCGCCGAAGAATACCGAAATTTCGTCTTCCGGATTCCAGCACGGCTGTAAGCGCCCCTGTGTGGGTGCCTTCACGCCTACCGCAGCACTTTAATTGACGCTCAAATCCCCGGTGGCTTCGGCCGGGGGGCCTTATGTCCGTTCTGAAGGTCGAGCTTCAAGCTGCTGAACGCGCTGTCCAGCGGGCGCAGCGGGTCCTTTGGCAATCGCAGCGCTCCGATGGATCCTGGGATAGCGCCTGTGAAGTCGGGCCGTGGGTCACAGCTCAGGCCGTGGTCGCCCTTCGCTGGCTCGGGGTGCTCGACGAGGCCGACACCGCGGGCGCCGTGCGCTGGTTGGCAGGGCAGCAACGGCACGATGGCTCGTTTGCCATTCATCCCCTCGCGCCGCACGGCGACCTGGCCGCGACCGCTTCGGCCTGGGCTGCCCTTCATTCCTGCGGTGATGCCCAGGCCGCCGCTCGTGCCCGCGCCTGGGTCAACTCAAACGGTGGCGTCAATGCCGTCATCGAAAGGCTTGCGACCGGAGATCTCGCGGCGGTGTTCCTCTCCCTGGCCGGTGTCCTCGACCCGCGACGGCTGCCCCTGACCTCGACGACTTTCCTCCTGGCACCCCCTGTGCTGCACTTCCTGCAGACGCGGTTCCATTCCGGCGTCTTCATGGCCGCCTTCCAGCTCGAGCTGATCATTCGGCGCCTGCGCGGACACTTTGGCCAAGACGGCACTTCGATGCGGCTGCTCGACCGGGTGAAATCGAGGAAATGCATCGAGCTGCTGGCCCGGTTTCAAAACACTGACGGAAGTTGGAACGACAGCTCAGTCCTCAGCGTGCTTGCGCTTCCTGCCCTTGTCGCCGCCGGGCTGAAAATCAGTGATCCGATGCTCGCCCGACCGCTGCAATGGCTCGAAGCGCAGAAGATTCGCGACAAAGACGGGCTTCACTTCGCTGGCTTCGGCACCGAAGTCTGGTCCACCGGCTTCGATGTTCGCGCCCTGCTGGGCTCCGGCGCCGCGCCCTCTGACCCTCGGGTGCGTCACGCGCTGCAGTGGCTGACCCGCGCGCAGCTTCAAACTCCGATGCCGGCCGTCGACAACCGCCAGAAGGGCGCGCCGCTAACCGGAGCCTGGGCGTTTCAGGCCACCAACCACACCATGCCCGACGCCGACGACACCGGGGTCGTGCTCTCTGCTCTGGGTGCCGCGTTGAAATGGCGCGGCACCGGAGAGTTGGACAGCGACCTCCAACAGCGCCTGCGCGCTTGTGCCGACCAGGGCCGCGCGTGGCTGCGCGGAATGCAGAACCCCGATGGAGGCTGGTCGGCCTACGTCTGGGGCTTGCCGGGAAAGAAGCCCGGGCCCGCGATGTCCAGCGCCACCCGCGTGGATCCGCACGACCTCGTCTCGCTCGCCTCGTTGATCCTCCATCCGCCCGCCTCCTTGAGCGACCCCTCGACCGAAGATCTCACCGCCCGTGTTCTTCATGGCCTGGGGCAGCTGGGACATACGGTGCACGAGCCCGACATCGCCCGCGCGATCCGGTTTCTTCAGCAGCAGCAATGCGACAGCGGCGCGTGGTGGGGTCGCTGGGTCGTCAACTACCTCTCGTCTACCGCGTTCGTGCTGATGGCACTTCGCTCGGTCCGCGCCGACCTGCACGCGCCCTGGGTCCAGAAGGCAATCGCCTGGGTCCTCTCGAAACAAAACGCCGATGGAGGCTGGGGCGAGGGCCCCGAGTCCTATCGAAACCCCGCCCTCGCCGGCCTGGGCCCCAGCATGCCCCCCCTGACCGGGCTCGTCGTCCAGGGTCTGCTCGACACCGACCAGGGGGAGTCCGAGTCGGTCGAGCGGGCCATCGGCTACTTGCTGACCCAGCAGCGCTCTGACGGCACCTGGCCCAACGGCGAATATCTGCACGCCAACATTCCGCCCGAGACCTTCTTCGTCTACCCCGAGGCGGCCCGCTTTTATCCCACCGAGGCGTTGGGCAAATACCTCGCCTTTCGTCGCCAGCGCCCAGGTCCCCCCGGCCTGCCCCGATGGAATGGGCCACTGCTCGACGCGATGCGCGACACCGGGGACCCCCTCGCCGACGCAGTCATCGAAAACGTCTTCGCCACCGGCGCGGGCCCCGCGGTTCGAGAGCTGATGGGAAACATTTTTCGCACCGACGAGCCGATGCCCCTCGGGCTGCCCGAAAATGTCGTCGAGTATTTCAGCGCCACGGCGCCCCTTCCGGCGTGGGCCGACCCGACGAAGATCGCTTTGGCCCAGCAGCTGTTTTCCCGCGCCGGGTGGCAAGCGGCGATTGGGTTGTTCTGTTCGGCCCTGCCTCAGTCCTACGCCGCCGCGAAGGGCGCCCACGTCATCGTCCAAACCCAGGCGCTGACCCGCCACGTGCACCAGCGCATCTTCGAGACCGCGCAGTTCCTCTTCGATGTCCTCGATGACCAGGCCCTGTTCCCCGGCGGCAGAGGCATTCGCGCGATCCAGAAAGTGCGGCTGATGCATGCCGGAGTGCGGCACCTGTTGCTCACCCGCACTTCTGCGCCCTGGGACTCCGCTCGCCTCGGTCACCCCATCAACCAGGAAGACCTCGCCGGAACGTTGATGGGTTTTTCAGTCGTCACGCTCGACGCGCTCGATCGCCTGGGGTCCCCCGCCAGTCCCGGTGAGGCCGCCGCGTGGATCCACACCTGGAAGGTGATCGGCCACCTGCTCGGGGTCCGCGAAGACTTGTTGCCCGCCGACCATCACGATTCGGCTTTGTTGATGGACGCAATCCGAGATCGCCAGTGGGCTGCCTGCGCTGATGGCCAGGGGCTGATCAAACC
Organism: Archangiaceae bacterium; assembly: GCA_043750125.1. Classification (GTDB taxonomy): domain Bacteria; phylum Myxococcota; class Myxococcia; order Myxococcales; family Myxococcaceae; genus JAGSPQ01. The sequence continues at coordinate 21,117 of JAYVCD010000420.1, forward strand.
TCTCATCGCCCTGATGGAAAGCTTCTGGCCCGGCCATGGGCTCGACGGGTTGCCGGTGGCGCTGGTCCGCCACCTGGCCGGAGACCATTGCGCCGATCTGCTTGGCCTGCCCCGGGCCGACTGGACCCAGGTCCTCATTCGGGCGGGCAGCACCCTCGATGCGCTGCTGGGCCGAGCCACTCCCCAGCTCGCCGGGCCGCTGATCGCCCATGTCACCCAGTTGATGATGAAGGCCATCGTCGCGGTCAATCGAGAAGGAAAACAGGCCCGGTTCCGCCTTCCGACCTCGCTTCTCCGCACGGTGGTGCCTGACGGTAATCGGTAGGCGCTTGCCCGCACCGCAACCCGTAGGTTATCGGCCCCCCGAGACCTCTGCAGTGCTCCCTTCGTCCACTGATGTCTTCGCCCTCTTCGACTCGCTGGGCGCCGTCACGTTCGCGATTGACCCCGTCACCCTCGACATCCGTTTTTTCGGGTCTGGGGTGCGCGAGCTGTTGGGCCTCGCACCCGATGCGCAGTGTGAGGGCTCCTCATTCTGGAAAGAGCTCATTCCTGCGGGCGAGCTCAGCTCGGTGCTCGGGACGCTGCAAAGCGTCGCGGTCGACGGAACCTGCCGCACCTTCGAGCACCGCGCGCGCGTGCCCCACCGCGGCGAAGTCTGGTTTCGCACCCGGGTGCAGCGCTCGGATTCCAGCCCGTGCCTGGTCGGAGTAATGCACGACATCAGCACCGCCCGTCACACCGAGCGCCAGTGCCGCGAAAATGAGCAGTGGCTCGTGACGCTGGGCGAGACCTTGCCCTTCGACTTCTGGATCTGCGACCTCGAAGGCCGTTACCTGCTGCAAAACCCGGTGTCGATTCGGCGGCTCGGAAATGCCCTCGGGCGACGCAGCGTCGAGCTCGGTTTGCCCGCCGAAGCCCAGCGCCGCTGGCAGCACAGCTTCACCCGCGCGCTCGCCGGCGAGACTGTCCACGAGCGGCTCGAGTCCCAGGTCGACGGGGAACGACGATTCTTTGCCCGCGTGCTTTCCCCCCTCGGCCAGGGCCCGGAGATCAACGGGGTCCTGGGGGTCGACATCGACATCACCCAACTGACGCAGTCCGAAGAACGCCTGCGCCAATCACTCGAGGATCTCGGGCTGGCTCAGGAAACGCTGGTTCGCCGGGAACAGCTCGCGGCGCTGGGCGAAATGGCCGCGCTGATCGCCCATGAAGTGCGCAACCCGTTGGGCTCGATCGCCAACGCAGTCACCTTGTTGCGCCGCGGCAACCCGCTCTCGGCGCCCGATTCCGGGCTGTGGGAAGTCATCAAGGACGAAGTTCAGCGCCTCGACCAGCTGGTCAGCAACCTGCTCGATTTCGTGCGCCCTTCCGTTCCGAAGTTTTCTCCCCGGTCACTCGAGAGCGTGGTCGAGGGCGCGCTGCTGCTTTCTTTGCGCACCGAGGAAGCCTCCGACCGGATCGAGATTGTTCGCAACGTCGAAGCGGGGCTGCCGCTGGTCTCCATCGACGGGCCGCTGCTCGAGGTCGCGTTGACCAACGTGTTTCGCAACGCGATGCAAGCGATGGCCGGCACCGGCCACCTTCACGTCGCGATCGGGCGCGAAGAGCGGGCAGACACCCAATGGGCCCGCATCACGATTCGCGACAGCGGCTGCGGCATCGTCCCCGAAGTCAGAAAGCGAATCTTCGAGCCCTTCGTGACGACCCGCGCCCGCGGGTACGGCCTGGGCCTGACCATCGTCAAAAAGGTTCTCGACCTCCACCTGGGTGAAGTCGATCTTCAAAGTGAGCTCGGGCAAGGCACCACCTGCGTGCTCCGGCTCCCCATTTTGCGAAAGGTCGGCTGAAGGTGGGAACCTGGAAGGTGGATTCCGCGCTCTGGCCCGTCGTCATCCACTCGGTCGATGGGTCCTTGAGCAATGCCGAAATCGACGACTACGTCCGCGGCGCAACCGACGTTTTTTTGCGAAGCGGGTCCCACGTCGCGATCATGGACATCTCGAAAATGGGGTCGGTCTCGGCGTATTCACGCTCTCGAAGCGCCGCCTGGCTCAAGCAGCACCGCGCGCAGCTCGCGCTGTCCTGCCTGGGAGTGGCCTATGTCATTCCGAACGCGCTGCTGCGGTTCATCACCATGACCGTGATGCTCGTCATCACCTTGCCGATGCCCTACGTGGTGGTCTCGACCCGCGCCGAAGCGCTGCTCTGGGCCCACCAGCGGCTGGGCTCAACCGATTCTGCAGCCCCACCCTGAAGCCCTACTTCAGCGCTTCCGCACCCGAGACGATCTCCATCAGTTCCTTGGTGATCGCCGCCTGGCGGGTGCGGTTGTAGAACAGCGTCAGCTTGCCGATCATCTCGCCGGCATTCTTGGTCGCGTTCTCCATCGCCGTCATCCGCGCCCCGTGCTCGCTGGCCACCGAGTCGAGCAGCGCCCGGAAGATTTTGATCTTCAGCGCCTGCGGGACCAGCTTGTCGAGCACCGTCTGGGCGTTGGGCTCGTACAGGTAGTCGACCTTCGTCCCGCCACTGCTCGCCGGCGCGGCCGCCTCGAACGGCAGCAGCTGCGAGAAGTTGATCCGCTGCGAGATGGCCGAGATGAACTCGTTGTTCGCCAGGTACACCGCGTCGATCTCGCCGGAAAGGAATCGCTGCGCCAGCTCGTCGGCCACCTCGGCGGCACCGGCGTAGGTGACCTTGCTCATCATCCCCGGGTAGTCCTTGCGCATCTTGAAGCCGCGGGCGCGGAAGAAATCTCCCCCCTTGCGGCCGACCGAGGTGATGGTCACTTCGTACTTCCCGCCGCTCTCGGTGAGGAACTTCAGCGCCCGCCGGTTGATGTTCGAATTGAACCCGCCCGCCAGGCCGCGATCTGAAGTCAGCACCAGCACTTCAATCTTCTTCACTTCCCGCTTCACCAGCAGCGGGTGGGCGACGTTCCCGTTCTCTGCGCGGCTCATCACCTCGGCGATCATCTTGTCGAGCGTGCTCGCATACGGCCGGGCCGAAACGATTGCGTCCTGGGCCCGGCGCAGCTTCGCCGCCGCGACCATCTTCACCGCCCGGGTAATCTGGCGGGTGCTCTTCACCGACTTGATGCGCTTGCGGATATCTCGAAGGGAGGCCATGGCTTTGGCGCGCGTATATCGGCCTCGTGGCGGGTGGGCAACGAAAGTCGGCCCGACTTAGGGCATATTGGGGCTGTCGAATTTTAGCGGGCCGGGGCAAGGTTTCTTCTTTCGCCCATGAAACAGATTGTCATCGCCGGGACCTGCCTGTTTTTCATGGCCTGTACCCCGCAGAAACTCAAAAAGACGCTCCCTCCGGACATCCGGGTGGATACCTACGCCCAACAGTCGGCCTCCAAAATCGACGTCCTCTGGGTGGTCGACGATTCCGGCTCGATGGGCCCCCGGCAAGAGAACCTCGCCAAAAACTTCCAGGCCTTCATCGACGTCTTTTCCAGAGGCGCAATCGACTTCCGCATCGCGGTGACCACCAGCGACATCTTCAAGGTCCGCGGGCAGTTAAAGGGCAGCCCCAAGATTCTCACCCCCAGGACCCCCGGGCTGATCGCCGCCTTCGAGAGAAACGTGAAGGTCGGCATCGACGGCAGCCCCTACGAAGCCGGGCTTCAGGCCGCGCTGCTCGCCCTCGAGCTTCAAAAAGAGGCCAACGTCCCGAAGGAAACCGCCCGCCAGGCCTGCATCGCAATCTGCAAAGGCAACCCGACCTGCAGCGACACCTGCACCGTCACCAACCCGTTCGACTTCCTTCGCCCCGACGCCTACCTCTATTTGATCTTCGTCACCGATGAAGAAGACCAGTCCAGCGAAGACGTTCGCTTCTATTGGCGCTCGTTCGAGACCGCCAAGGGCCTGGGCAACGACGGCACCGTCACCACCGCGGCGATCATGGGCGATGTCCCCACCAACAGCTGCGGAGCCACTCCCGGCAGCCGCTACAAGGCCCTCTCAGAGCTCACCGGCGGCGATGTCGGCAGCATCTGCGACACCAATTTTTCGGCCACCCTGAAGAAGCTCGCCACCAACGCAGTGGGCCTGAAGCGGAAGTTCGCCCTGGGGAAGAAACCCAACCTTTCCACCATCGAGGTCTTCGTGAAGTACCCCTGCGATACCTCTGATGAAATCCTCAAGTCCTGCGCCTCGGTCGACAAGACCGACTGCCTCGGGAACCCGGCCGAATCGGTGAACCTCGTCTGCACTCCGGTGCACGACGGGCCCGACGGCTGGACCTACGAGCCGATGAACCAGGTCATCTTCTTCTCCGGTGAATCGGTGCCCTTCCTCAAAGGCCAGGTCGAGATTCACTACTACGAAGAAGGCATGGGGCCGTGAGGTGAAGCGCGCTCTGCTCCTCACCGGCCTGGCCCTGCTCGCCTCGTGCCGCCCGCCGAGCACCGTCGCCGTTCGGCCCCAGCTGGTTCTCCCCGCCAGCGAGCTGGACTTCGGAATCGTGCCCGTCCTCAATCAGAAGACGCTCGAGATTCCCCTGGTCAACGCCGGTCGCGCCGACCTCGAGATCCAGTCCGTCAAGCTCAAGGACTCCGACGGGATCTTCACCCTCCTCAGCGCCGCTTCAAAAGTCGTCGCCGGCGAAACCGCGAACCTGACCGTGAAGTTCCTCCCGCTCAAAGAGCAGGACTACTCCAACACCCTTCTCCTTCAGAGCAACGACGAATCCAACCCCGAGATCGAGGTGAAGCTCCTGGGCAAGGGCAGCACCCGCGCGGTGATGCAGGTCGACCCGATGGTGCTCGACTTCGGTCGGATTCCCGAGTGCAGCGCGGCGGTGAAGACCTTCACCATCACCAGCAAGGGCACCGCAGATTTGATCGTCGAAGAGCTGTCCTTCACCGAGGGCTCGAGCCCCGCCTTCAGCTTCGTCGGCAGCTCGAAGACCCCCGCGGTCGTGAAGTTCAAAGACGCCAATGGGCTGCCGGGAAAAATTCAGCTCACCGTGAAGCTCACCGTCGTTCCCGGCGCGACCGGCATGGTGATGGGAGGAATCAAGATTCGCGGCACCGACCCCGACAACCGCGAGCTCGTCCTGCAGCTGAAGGCCGAAGTGAACCGGGCCCCGGTGCCGATGATTTCTCCACTCGGCAACGGAGCTCCCGGCCTGACCATCGCCCTCGATGGCACCGGCAGCGTCGACCCCGACGCCGACAACCCGCTCGTCTACAAGTGGACGATGCGCAGCAAGCCTCTCTCGAGCGACACCGACTTCCTCGCCGCCGATGCCGCGATGACTTCGATGCGCCTGGACCCCCTCGTCCCCGGTGCGTACGAGGTGCAGCTCGATGTCACCGATTCGCAGGGGGTGAAGAACTGTCAGCCCGCGCGGGCCACGGTGGTCGCCACTCCGGCGCAGAAGCTGCTGGTCGAGATGTTCTGGGACAACTCGAAGACCGACATCGACCTTCACGTGCTCAAGACCGTCACCGCCAAAGTGGGAATGGCGCCCGACGATGTTTACTATGCAAACCCCGCACCCGATTGGGGGCAGCCGGGGGTGCTCGATGATCCCGCGTTCATTCGCGATGCGCTCACCGGCTACGGCCCCGAGCTGTTCGGGTACGTCAACCCGATTGACACCACCTACCGACTGGTCGCCGAGTTCGCCAACGAGCACCTGGATCCCAACCCGAAGAGCAAGGTCACCGTGCGCGTGTACTTGTATGGAGTGGTGAAGGGCGAGTTCACCCGCACCCTCGAGAAGGCCGGCAACCGGTGGATCGTCGCCGACGTGACCTGGCCTTCCGGCGTCATCACCGCTCAGCCATGAACCGCGCCCTGCTGCTGAGCCTGGTGTTCCTCGCCGGCTGTCCTCACGTCACGACCGGGACCGACGCGGGGCGCCCTCCCGAGTGCACCAGCCGCGAGCAATGCTCCCCTGGGAAAATCTGCACTTCTCAGCAGTACTGCGAGAGCTGCGAGTCGTCGGGCCAGTGCCGCACCAAAGAGCTCTGCGAGCCGATGACCCGGCTGTGCGCGCTGCGCCCGGGGTGGGGGGCAGACTGCTCCACCAACGAGCAGTGCCAGGCGGGCAGCTGGTGCAAGCAGGGCCTGTGCGTCGACCGGGCCGACGTTCACCTGTGCCCCGGCGGTCTCAACTCCGAATGTCCGCAAGGCAACCGCTGCAACACCCTCACCAGCGTCTGCGAGGAAGACCTGGGCTGCTCCGATGACTTCGACTGCTCTGCCGCAGAAGTCTGCAACACCGGCAGCCGCGCCTGCGTGCCCCGCTGCACCGTCGAAACCCAGGCCGATGTCTGTGCTCCCACCGAGAAGTGCGTCGGCACCAAGTGCGTCCAGTGCTCCACCGACGCCGAGTGTGGAACCGGGCTCAAGTGCGACGCCGCCGGAAAATGCAGCTCGCCCACCCGCTGCTATACCGACCGCGACTGCAAGGTGCCGCTCGTCTGCTTCGCTCAAATCGGAGCCTGCGTCGTCAAGCCGCCCCCCTGCGTCAGCGACGACAACTGCGCCGCAGACAAGCGCTGCGACGTGAGCGCAGGCAAGTGCGTCTCGCGAGCCTGTCAGCCCGACCGGTACGAGCCGAACAACGAGCTCGCCAAGGCCTACGCCGTCGCGCCCATTCGCTACGACAACCTCACCCTGTGCCCAGGCGACGTCGATTGGTACAGCATCACGCTCGCCCGCGGAGATCAGCTGGGCGTCAACCTCGAGGCGGACCCCTTCAGCGAGAACAACTTCTCGACGGTCATCAAAGACGCCACCAGCAGGACCTTGAAGTCGGGAAAATTGCTCGTCAGCTACGTCGCCTCGGCCCCCCAGAAATATTACGTCGTCGTCAGCACCCTCGACCCCGTCCAGCCCTACGACGTTACGTTCCTGCTCTCGCGCGGCATTCCGTGTGACGACGACAGCCACGAGCCCAACGACGACAGCACCGCGCCCACCGCGTTCAACCTCGGGACCAGCCTCGAGGGCGCCATCTGCCCCCAGGACCAGGACTGGTTCCGCGTCTCCGTTCCCGCCGGCAAGGGCCTCAAGGCTTCGTTTGCCAATTACGACTCGAGCAAGGGCCTGCTGCGGCTGTGCGGCTTCGATGGGTTGATCGCTTTGGGGTGCGACGATTCGACGGCTCCCGCAGTGACGGTGAGCGCCGCCGCCGTCGGTGGAAAGCAGGTGTTGTTGCGCGTGGTGGGCTCGACGGATCGCGCGGCCAATGCGTACACGTTGAAAGTGGAGTTCTTATGATCTCGCTTCCTCGTTTGACCGGCCCGTTGTCCCTGGCCTGCCTGCTCGCCCTCGGAGTGTCCGGTTGCTCGTGCGGCCCCCGGCCGATCGTCATCGTCGACGCCGGCCCCACCGACGCTGGCCTCGATGCCGGGGAAACCGACGCCGGCCTCGACGCCGGCCCGGACGCAGGTCCCGTCGACGCCGGCCCCCCGCCGGTCTTGAGGATTCTCAAAGTGCTGCCTCCCCGCGGAGGCTCTGCCGGGGGAACCAACGTCCTGCTCCAGGGCACCGGCTTCCTGCGCGATTTTTCCATCCGCGGCACCGAAGCGAAGAAGGTCACCAGCCTCAAGTTCGGGTCGAACTCGGTCATCGACTACCAGATCATCGACGACGAGACGCTCGAGCTGCGTTCACCCCCGGGCGCCGCCGGCCCCGCCCACGTGGTGATGACCAACCCGCTGGGCACCTTCACCTGCAACAGCTGCTTCACCTACTTCGATGAGCTGATCGTCAACGGCATCACCCCGAAAGAAGGGCCGCTCGCCGGCGGCAACGAAGTCACGCTCGACGGCCAGGGCTTCACCCCCGACGTGGAAGTCTTGTTCGGCGTCTTTTCCTCACCCCAGGTCACCTTCGTCTCGAGCAAGCAGCTGAAGGTACTCGTCCCGCGCGGGCAGCAGGCCGATCTCGTCGACCTCACCGTCTACAACAAGAACGGCGTCGCCAACGCCCGCCGCGTCTACCAGTACTTCGACGACCTCCGCATCAAGGCCGTCGCTCCTTTGACCGGGCCCCTGGGCGGAGGCACCGCCGTCACTCTCACAGGCACCGGCTTCTCGTCCGTCGCGTCGGTCAAGTTCGGCGGCGTCGACGCGGCGTCCTTCACCGTCCTCTCCGATACCGGGCTCACCGCCGTCAGCCCGCCCGGCACCGCGGTCGGCGCAGTCGATCTCCTCGTCGTCACCCCGCTTCAGAGTTGGACGGCGAAGAAGGCCTTCACCTACTTCAACCCCGCCGGCAGCTTCTCGGTGTTCTCCGTCTTTCCCCATGTCGCCCGCCCCGGCGACACCGTCACCCTCACCGGCCAGGCGCTGGATTCCGCGGGACTGTCCGTGACCTTCAGTGGCGTCCCCGCGATCGTCGGGACCCGAACTTTCTCGACCGCCGTCCTCACCGTCCCCGCGCGCGGCGCCGCTGCCCGAAAGTCCGACGTGCTCGCCACCGCCGGTGCATTCACCGCCAACCTGCCCCAGGGCTTCAGCTGGCGCCTGGGCCTCCTCTCCGTCGTTCCCGACTTCGGCCCTGCCGTCGGTGGAACCCCGGTCGCCGTCACCGGTTCGGCGCTGCCGGCCGACGCTGAAATTTTCTTCGGCGCTCAAAAGGGCACCGCGACCACCGTCAGCTCAGAGACCGCGCTGGCCGTGACCACCCCCCCCGGCTCGGGGGGCTTTGCCAGCGACCTCAAGGTCCGCGAAGCCGCCGACCCTGAAAACGAAGCCGTGCTCAAGGCTTCGTTTACCTTCGAAGAGCCCCTGTCCATCGGTCGGGTCCAACCCGAACGGGGAGCCATCGCCGGCAACACGCTCGTCACCGTCCTCGGGGCGGGCTTCCGTGACGGTGTCACCATTTCCTTCGGGCCGAACAAAGCCAAAGACGTGAAGGTCGTCGACAGCCACACGGTCACCTGCCGCACCCCCAAAGGTCAGAACGCCGGAGTGGTCGACGTGCAGGTCAATCGCCTCACCGCCCACGACGAGCTGGCCGGCGGGTTTTCCTACTACGACCCGCGCAGCATATCGGGCGGACTGTCCGGCGGCCCGCTGGTCGGCACCCTGAACATCAGCGTCCTCGATGCCACCCGGGGCTTTTATGGAGCGCCGGTTCCCCTCGCGACCGTGATGCTCGGCATCGACGTGGCCACGCCCTTCCAGGGGCTCACCGACGCCCGCGGCCAGCTGACCTTCTCCGATGCCTCCCTGGTCAAAGCCCAGGTGGTCACCATCTTCAAGGACGGCTACGAGTCGGCGACGGTCACCAACGTCAACGCCGAGAACCTGACCGTTTTCATCAGCCGCACCAGCGCGGGCGAGGGAAACCCCGGCAATCCACCGCCCAGTCCTCCCCATTCGCAGATTTCGGGGCGAGTCACCGGCTTCAAGCCGCCGCGCGCGCTCGCGATGAACGAAAAGCTCGAGGCCCGTGTGTTCGTGGCCACCTCTTCGCTCTTCAGTGGCCCTCCGCTGGGCGGAACTCCGAGCAAGGCCGGTGAGAAGTGGCAGGTCGTCACCGAAGGGGGCGATTACCTCGTCTTCACCAACGCCGGGCTCCACGCCACTTATGCGGTCCTGGGCATCGCGAACGTGGCCGCCGCGTCGTTCACGCCCTTCCTGATGGGAGTCCGCCGCGCCATCACCACCTCGCCCGACAGCCCGGCCGTGAACAAGGACATCATCCTCGACATGCATCTGGATCTGACGGTGCCGGTGACCATCGACTCGCCCCTGATGTTCCCCGGACTGGTGTTTCCCGAGCCGGGCACCAACTCGGTCTACGCCTGGCTGGACCTCGGCGCAGAAGGCTTCGTGCCCAACCCCAACAACTGGGGCAGCGGCACCGCGCCCAGCTCTTCGGTCTCGAGCACCGCGACCACCCAGAACTTCCCCAACTTCCCCCGCCTCGACGGAACCAACTTCATCTTCTTGAACGAGTGCGCGGGGACCCAGAACTATCCGGTCAGCTACTACTTTCGTCGCCAACCCGGAGACCTGTCCCTGGGCGTCACCATCGGGCCGATGCTGCCCGCTCCCGAAATCACTCAGCCCACCACCCTCTTCACCGGCACCCTGGCGTGGACCCTCGCGCCCGGACCCACCGCCGACATCCACCAGGTCCAAATCGTCAAGCAGACCCCGGCGGGGAACTTGACCCTCTGGAGCGTGGTGCTGCCCGGCAACGAGACCCAGGTCGTGCTGCCCGCCCCCGCGGTCACCAAGCTGCGCAACGAGGAAGCAGGCAACGCGCTGTTCGTCGTCATCTACTCGAGCCGCTCACCGAAGTTCGCCTACAACCAGTGGACCTACGACACGCTCTCGGGCGTGAGCTGGTCGAGCTTCACGTTCTCGGTGAGCCCCCCCTTCACCCCGTGAGAGCTCGCGCGGTCCTCTGCTGCCTGTTGTTCGCGCTGCCCGGCTGTCGGAAGGCGACCGTCAAGCCCGCGGGCTGCTTCGTGGACAAAGACTGCGGAGATCCCGCCTCGGCCTTCCGATGCGAGAGCCAGACTGGGGAATGTTATTGCCGCACCAACGACGCGTGCCAGTCGCGCGAGTTCTGCAACGCCGTCGGGTTCTGTCAGGACCGCAGCGGCTGCGAGAAGAACGCCGACTGTCTCGACGCTTCGCTCTTCTGCGACACCACCACCGGCACCTGCCTGGGAAGAGGCCGCTGCTCCATCGACCTGCAGTGCGAGCTCGGACAAATCTGCGACACCGTTCGAGCCACCTGCGTCCCCGGTTGCCGCAGCAGCGGAGACTGCCGCGGAAGCTCGTGCCGCTGTGGGGAAGGCCCCTGCGTCTGTGCTAGGACCACGCCGGCCCAAGTGGCCTTGTGCCCAGTGGGGGAGTGCGACCCGAACTTCTGCGCCGACAACAGCTTCTGCAAATTCGGAGAGACCTGCGGAGCCCCCGCCGACGCCGGCATGGTGCGCAACGCCTGCTACAGTGACTACGACAACGACCGCCGACCGTACTGCGACAACTGCAGCTTCGGAGGCGGGACCAGCGTCTGCGGAACCGGTGCCAACTACTGCCTCATCGACACTGCGAACCCGGGCAATTCCTACTGCGGCACCGATTGCGCCGAAGGCCAGTCCTGCCCCCGTGGGTACGCGTGCAGCGATGTGATCGTCGTCTTCACTCAATGGGCCTGCACCAAATCCAACCCCAGCTGTCCGGCCAACGCGGCGCTGCCCTGCGTGCGTGACGAAGAGTGCAAGCGAGGCGGCTACTGTTCGAAGTTGCCCGGCCAGGCCGCCGGCACCTGTGCAGGCCGCTGCGGAATCGATGAAGGGGACACCACCGGGTTCTGCTCCTGTCAGGTCGATTCAGATTGTGCGCAGGAAACCTGCAGCGCCGGCGAGTGCAGCATCAGCCGGAAGAAGTGCGTCACCGAGCAGGACTGCCGGCCGATTCGCTGCGTCGACTTCCAGGGCGGTGGGGGCTGTTTGATCGGGCAGAACTGCGCGCCCGCGAACGGGCTGTCGTGCCTGCAAGTGCGTTGATGCGCTCGGCGCTGCTCGGCTTGTTGCTGCTCGGTTGCAAAAGCGGCAGCTCGACCTTCGACACCCGAAGCTTCGATCTGAAGTCCAAAGCCTTGAAGGTCGCGATGTTGAAAGACTTCATGGCCTCGCCCACCGTTCCGGACGACGTAGAATTTCACCTCGTCCTTCACGGCGACTCGGACTTCAAGGCGGCCGTGAAGATCAAGCCCGACGACGTCCCGAAGTGGGCCGACGGCTGCATCGCCGCACGGCTCGAAGTGCGTCCTTCATGGGTCGAGCCGCTGCTGCGCAACAAGCTGGGCTGGTCCGTCTCGAGCCAGCCCGACACCTACCGCTGTGGGCGCGAAGAGCGGGTCATTCATGTCCACGAAGGCGTCATCTTCCGGCGAATCGTTACCGAAAACTGAAATTACAGCACCTGCACGTGGACCTTCGGGGCGCGCCAATCGACGGCGGCCTCAATCACCCGACCCATCCGCAACAGCAGATGCTCTTCGTAGGGCCGGGCCATCAACTGCACCCCGACCGGAAGGCCGCCTCCGTCGTAGCCTGCGGGTACCGAGATCGCAGGAAAGCCGGTCAGGTTTCCCTGCCGCACGAACCGCATCAATGAATCCACCACCGGATGATTCGATTCGCCCAGAGGCAGCGCGCTCTCGTTGATCAAAGGCGCAGTCACCGCGCACGTTGGAGTCACCATCGCGTCGACCGTTTTCATCTGAGCAATCAATTCCCGGGTGATCAGGTGGCGATGCCTCATCGCGTGCACGTAGTCGGTCGACCGGAAGTAGCGGCCGATCGCCAGGTTGGCTCGGGTGTCGTAACCGAATCGGCTCACGTCCTTCTCGGTATGCGGCAGCATCGCCGCCGCCATCTCAGAGAGGATGATTACCCCCAGCGACCACAGCAGCGTGTTCATGTCGGGCGGGGGCAACTCGACCAGGGTCACTCCGGCCTCGACGAGAATTCGAAGTGCGTCCTGGCACCGGGTGACGACCGAAGCATCGGCGTCCTCAAAATAGGGTCGGCAGATCCCGAGCCGGATTCCCTTCAGCGAGGTCTGGGTAAAGCCAGACAAGTGCACGCTCGACTGCCGCTGGGTTGACGGGTCTGCCGCATCCGGTCCGGCGATCGTCGCGTACGCCGCGGCCACGTCGGCGACCGTGAGGCCAATCGGCCCCAGGTGCCCCGGGGTCCAGCACAGCGGCGGCACTCCAGCCTCGCTGATTCGACCCCAGGTGGCTTTGAGCCCCACGACTCCGCACAACGAAGACGGAATTCGAATCGAGCCACCCCCATCGAGGCCAATCGCGATGGGCACCAGCCCCGCGGCAACGACCGCCGACGAGCCACTCGAAGAGCCTCCGCAGATGCGGGTGCGGTCGTACGGATTGCGACACACCCCATGGTGGGGGTTGAGGCCGATCGGGTTGATCCCGATCTCATTCATGTTGGCCTTCCCGAGGATGATCGCTCCCGCCGCCTTCAGCCGTGCCACCACCGTCGAGTCTCGTGAGGCGGGCGTGTTCAGGAACGACGTGCCCAGCGTGGTCGCAAAGCCCTCGAGGTCCACCTCGTCCTTCACCACCACCGGCACTCCGTCGAACGGCGAGAGCGCCTGCCCTTTTTTCAGCCGTTCGGCAGATTTCTCGGCCGCGTTCAGCACCTCATCGGGCTTGCGTGAAATGAAGAAGGCCATCCGGTCTGGGCCGTGGTCCAACCGCTCGATGTGCTGGTGAAGCATTCGAACCACCTGCACCGGGTCGGTTTTTCCGCCTCGGTAGGCTTCACCGAAGGCAGCCACCGTCTGCAGCCGAAGTCCCTTGCCGGTCGGCGCGGCCTCCACCGCTTCGCGGGCCAGCTCAACGGGCGCTCGGGCGGCGGGCGCATCCGGGTCCAACGGCAAGGGCACGGCGATCACCGACGCGTCCCGGGCTGGGGTCTGCCGGAAATCGTCCAGTCCGCTGTCCCGGGTGACTTTCGCCAGCAAAGTCGAGCCCAACGCACCCGACTCGAGCGCGGTGACGAAGGCACGCAGCGCGACTCCGGACACGCGGGGGGCTGTCACGGGGCGACGGGTGTAGGGGGCCATGGGTGAATAAACCCTCACCCGGACCGTCTTGGAAAGAATGAAAACGAACCTGATTGGACTCGCAGTGTCAGCAATGGCGCTGACTTCCTTTTCGGCTTTTGCGGATCACGACGACGACGACGGTGTCGAGGTTTCGGTGGGTTGGGACGACCCGAACCCGGCGCCTTGTGACCATGACGCCAGCCCGGTCATCGCACCGCAGCCGGCTGCCCGGGCCGATGGCCGCTACGAGCTGCGCCAGACCCAGAACTGGATCCCCGCCCGCTACGAGCAGGTAACCGTCCAGCAATGCCGGGAACACCACCATGGGGGTTGGCACCACGAAGGACGGGAGCACTGCTACCCAGTGACTGAGACCCGCCTGATCCCCGGCTATTACCAGACGGTACAGCAGTGGGTGTGGGTCCCCATCTACCCGCAGTACCAGCAGTACAGCCAGTACCCGGGACACCGCCCCCCGATGTTTGGTCAGGGCCGCGTCGGGTTTCGCTTCGGTACCCGCTGAAAAGACCGAAGTTCCCAGCCGCCAAGCACCGAACGCCTCTTTCCAGTTCCTTGGAAAGAGGCGTTTTGCGTTGCGGGGGGCCACAGTGCGCTAAAACCCCACTGTCTTGTCGCTCGCCCCCAGCCGATCAATCTTGATCCTCCCCGAAGGCGCCGCTACGCGTGAACGGGTCGTGCGGGTGCTCGGCGGCTTGAAGATGTTGCCGGCCTCCCTGCCCGTTCCGGCCGATGCGGAGCTCGCGGTCGTCGACCTCACTGCGCCCGGAGGCCCCGAGGCTCTCGACCAGCTGCTCAAGTCCCCCGCGGGACCCCGACTCTCTGTCCTGGCCATTACCCACCCCGATGGAGCCGAGCGCGAGATGCCCGGCGTCGCCGACTTCGTCTCTACCCAGGCCCTCGAGGCCGAGCTTGCGATGCGGTTGTTGCGCGCGCGGGCCCGCCAGCTCACCTACCGCGAAGCGATGCAGCGTCAGCGCGAGACGATGGTGCTGCTCGAGCTCACCAGCCGCTACGCCACGTCGACCGACGTCGAAGAGCTGCTGCACGAGGTCACCCGGCGGCTGGCCGAAGAGCTCGAGATCGACCGGGCCGCAATGGTGGTGGTCGACGAGGCGCGCGGTGAAGGGGTGATCCTCGCTGCCAGCGACGATGCAGCGCTCAAAGACCTGCGCATCGACCTGCGTCGCTACCCCGAGATTCGAGAAGCGGTGCGAACCGGCAAGCCGGTGATTGTCGAAGACGCTCCTCATCACCCGCTGCTCGAGACGGTCAAAGACGATCTGGCCGCACTGGGCATTCGGAACATCGCCGCGTTGCCGCTCGCGGTGCGCGGGAAGGTCCTGGGAGTGTTGTTGCTGCGCCGCTCATCGGCCCGCGGCCCCTTCAACAACCGGGAAGTCGAATTTCTGTCCACCGTCGCGCACGCCACCGCCGTCGCGCTTCGGAACGCCCAGAAGATCGACGCCATTCGCGAGCAGGGTGAAAAAGAGAAAGACGCCCGCATCGCTGCCGAAGAACGCGCGGCACGGCTCAAGCGCTACGAGTCGTACTTCGAGCACCTTTCGGACGGGGTGGCGATTCTCGATGAAAAGGCCTGCGTCCTCTCGCTCAACCCGGCCGGAATGCGCCTGCTCGACCTGACTCCCAACGAGGTCCCCGGCCGACACATCAACGCGCTGACCAACCCCACCGACGACGGGCTGATGATGGACGTCCTGCTGTCGGTCTCGCGCGGGCAGGTTCGCACCGAAGTCGACATTCAAGCCCGCACCCTCGCCGGTCGACGGTTGACCGTCTCGCTGTCGGCCGCGCCGCTGAAGGGGGAAGGGGCGGTCGCCATTCTCACCATGCGCGATGTCACCCGTCAGCGCGCGCTCGCCGAAGAGCTGCAGAAGACCAAAGAGTTCCAGGAACGGCTGATCGACAGCTCGGTCGACGCGATCATCGCTTCCGACATGAAGGGGCGAATCATCCTCTTCAACAAAGCGGCTGAAGCGGTGAGCAGCTGGCCGGCCGAGGAAGCCAAGGCCCACCTCAACGTCAAGCAGCTCTACAGCGAAGGGCAGGCGCGCGACGTGATGCTGCGGTTGCGCAGCGGAGAACACGGCGGGGTCGGCCGACTCACCGCTTCGCGCCAGGAAATTCTGACCCGCTCGGGCGACCGGATTCCGGTGAGCATGACCGCGTCGATCGTCTACGAGTCGGGTCGCGAAGTGGCAACGTTGGGCATCTTCACTGACCTTCGAGATCGCTTGAAGCTCGAACGAAAGTTGTCCGATGTAGAGACCCGTTTGGAAGAGAGCGAGAAGAACGCAGTGCTGGTGGCGTTGGCGGGTACTGCGGCGCACGAGCTCAACCAGCCCCTTACGTCCGTGATGGGTTACGCCGAGCTGCTGCGCCGCAAAATCAAAGAGAATGACCCCTCGTTTCGGCCGATCGACATCATCTACCGCGAAGCCGAGCGGATGGCCGAGATCGTCCGCAAGATTGGAAAAATCACCAGGTACGAGACGAAGCCCTATGTCGGCGATTCGCACATTCTCGACTTGAACCGGGCCACCTCTCATGAAGATTGATTCGTCGGTCAGGCCGTTTGGGGCTTCGGGGCCCGCGGCAGATGCCTTTCAGGCGTTCTTCGACATGGTCGATGCGCCGGCTGCGTTGTGTGACCCCGGCCTGCGCGTGCTCACGGCCAACGCGGCCTTCGAAGTGCTGGTCGGGGCCAAGGATCTCGGCGGGGTCGAGCTCGCCGGAGTGATGGAGCAGGTTCCCGCCGGCGCCCCTGCAGAAGGGCACACCGAAGAAGTCGAAGTGCGATGCCACACCGGCCAGACGGTGACCCTGACCTTCAGTCGCAGGGGCCAGACGGTTGCGGTCGTCGCCCGCGGCCTGTCCCCGGTCGGAGACTCGCTGGCCGCCGCGGGCCGGGCGTTGATCGAGCAGGCCCGGGTGGAGTCGGTGCTGCTCGAGCTCGGTCGCAACGTCGCGGGCTCGACCAGCGAAGAAGAGCTGGTCGCGACGGTCGCGCGTGGGGTGAAGCGGTTGTTCCCGGGCCGCACTTTCTGCGTGCGCATCACCGACCCCCGCACCCTCGCGCTGACCTCGCTCTATGCCGAAGGACGAATGCGCGAAGGGACCCGCGATGTCATCTGGCTCAAGGCGTCCGCCGTCGAGAAGACGCACCTGGAAACCCGGGGGCTGCCGGGCGACCGGGTGAAGATGACGTCGTCTGAAATTCCACTCATCTTCCACGGCAGCGTTCGCGGCCTGTGCGCTCCGCTGGTCGCCTCGGGACAGCTGTTTGGCGCAGTGAACGTCGAGTACCCCGCCGGGCTGTCGGCGGACCTGGTGACCGACGATCGGGTGTTGATTCAGCTGGCCAACCAGGTCTCGGTTGCAGTGCGAAACGCCAAGCTCATCGACGAGCTGACGTTCGTGCGAAAATACCTCGAGGAGCTGCTCGAGCACGCCAACGCGCTGATCCTGGTGGTGAACCGCGAGCGCAAGGTGGTGGTCTTCAACCGCGCGCTGACGGACATCACCGGCCTGGCCAAGCCCGAAGTGTTGGGGCAGGACCTGCTGACCTTCGTCCCCGAAGGCGAGCGACTGAAGGTGATGCGGGTGATGGCGGCATCACTGAAGGGCGAGGCGGTCTCGAGCTTCGAGACCCGGGTCACCACCCGTGACGGGAAAGAAGTGAAGGTCGCTTTTGCTACGTCGGCGGTGATGACCCAGCAGGGGGAAGTCGAGGGAGTCATCGCCATTGGCCAGGACCTGACGCGAATGCGCGAGCTCGAGCGCCGGGTGATTCAGGCCGAGAAGCTCGCCTCACTGGGGCAGCTGGCCGCCAGCGTGGTCCACGAAATCAACAACCCGATGACCGCGGTGTCGACGTACGCCGATGCGCTGCTCAAGCGGTCGCTGGGCCAGCCCAACGCGAACGCGGGCGACATGGACAAGTACCGGAAGATTTCGGACAACGCAGATCGCGTACTGCGTTTCACCCGCGACCTCGTCAGCTACGCCCGCCCCGCGCAGGAAAAACCCGAAGAAGTGGACCTCAACGCCGCGGTGGAACGGGCGATCGGCTTTTGTGAGCACGTGCTGCAGAAGCACGGCGTCACCCTCGACCGGCAGTTCGGGGCATTGCCGATGTTTCTCGCGGTGCGGCAGAACCTGGTTCAGGTCTTCGTCAACCTGATTACCAATGCCTGCCACGCGACTCCTGCGGGCGGGAAGGTGACGGTCGTCACCCGCATCGATGGCGCGCACGTCCTCGCTTCGGTGAGCGACACGGGAAGTGGAATTTCACTCGAAGTGCGCTCGAAGATTTTCGACCCCTTCTTCACCACCAAGGCCGACGGAAAAGGCACCGGGCTGGGGCTGTCGATCGTGCAGGGCATCGCCGAGAATCACGGCGGGACCATCACCGTGGACAGCATCGTCGGCGCAGGAACCACCTTTACGCTGCGCCTGCCCGTCGTGACGCTCGTCATTTGACGGCCGGGTCCTCGAGTGTTCCGTGTTCGGGATACACGTGAATCGAAGGGGGGTGGGCGACCAGGGTCTTGAGCCGCTGCAGGCTGCGCGCGCCGAGCGAACTGTCGCAGTCCCACGGGGTGAAGGTGGGGGCAGGACGGCAGCGGGTGCGAAAGAAGAGCTCGAAGGGTTGAGCGCCACACACCGCACCACCGAACGTTCAGCCGTCCGACTCTTCGAGCTCGCGCGCGAATTCGTCTTTGGTGACCAGGCCTTTGCGCGAGAGCACCCGCATCAGCGCCCAGAATTTCTTTTCCAGCTTCTCGACGGC
>JAYVCD010000421.1:0-3879 GCA_043750125.1 Archangiaceae bacterium
GTGGTGCTGGTGTCCTTCATCGCGCCGGGGCAGAGCGTGCCGCCGGGAAACGAGCGCTGGTTCATCGTCAGCGGGGAAAGCGGAGTCTTCGAAGCGCTGGCGATGAAACAGTTTCAACCCGCGTTTGCCGAGTTCGCCCACGTCGATGCCGGCTCGACCCTGGCCGAGTGGGTTCACGTCCCGACGATGGCGGTGGTGGATCAAAACGGAGCGCTGCGCGGCTTCTGGCGCGACAACGAGCTGGGCCGGGGCAACGCGATCAACGCCGCGCGCCTGCTCGCCCGCTACGGGCCGACGCCCTGATTGTTTTAAAAAAGACGGACTATTCCTTCGTCCAGTCTTCGCAACGCAGTCCCCGGACCCGAGCGAATTCGCGACCATTGTTCGTCACCAGTACGACTCCGGCGGCAATGGCATGCGCGGCGATGATCGTGTCCAGCGGCCCGATCGGGCTTCCCCGACGTTCGAGATCTGCCCTGAGCGTCCCATACACGCTGGCAATGTTTTCCGGCAGCGGCGCCGTCGTCATCGCATCGAGGAATTCCTCGATCACCGTTTTGATCCGCTCTGGGTTCGGATGCTTCGCAACTCCAAAGCGAAGCTCCATCTCGGTAATGACGCTGATTGCGACCTTCGCCCGCGGCTGGGCGCGCAAGCGCTTCACGACCAGCGGGCTGCGACCTTTGAGAGCAAGGCTGACGATGTTGGTGTCGAGCAGGTAACCCCGGGTCATCGAAGGGGATCCGGTCTTTCGTGGGGTTGCGAGCGATCTCCCACGTCGAACGACTCATCGACTTTTCCGAACAGAGCCCAGAAGTCGATTGGCCAACCCCGTGCGTCGAGCGCTGTCCGGGGCGGCTCGATCACCAGGGAATCTCCTTCCATTCGAATGCGGACTTCTCGGCAGGCCAGGCGGTATTTCTTGGGCAGGCGAATGGCCTGGCTTCGTCCGGACCAGAAGACTTTTGCGACATCGCCCTTCTTTTTCATCGGCCCGACCTCGTGAGATATGACATTGATATATCTCATTGAAGCCTCTGGGGTCCACCCGGACCCATTGGAGGGGCTTCGCCGTCCGACCGCGCTTACGTCGGTGTGGGCTGATTTGCCGAATCTGCCCCAGTAGTTGCAGACGCAGATCAAGGCCCGCGAACGCCCTTCCCTCACGAATAAATCTTGTCGCAACGGTGAAGCTTCGGTAGGCAGCGCCGCCGCACAACGAGGTCTTCTCACATGGCCCAGATTTTCCCGCGGTGGACGAACGAAACACCGCGCTACATTCTCATCTCGACGCTGGTCCTCGGAGCCGCTGCGGTCTTCGGCGTCTACTATTGGGCTTCGCCGTACCACACCGACATCGGGTACATGCCCAAGCAGCCGATCGCCTACAGCCACAAGCTGCACGCGGGCGAGCTGCAGATGGATTGCCGGTATTGCCACGCCTACGTCGAGCGCGGGCCGCATGGCGGGGTGCCTCCGACGCAGACCTGCATGAACTGCCATTCGCAGGTGAAGAAAGATTCGCCGCTGCTCGAGCCGCTGCGGGTCAGCTGGGCGAACGGGACTCCGATTCCCTGGAAGCGCATCCACAAGATTCCCGACTACGCGTATTTCAACCACAGCGCGCACATGGGCTTTGGCGTCGGCGAAAACCGCGCCGCGATTGGCTGCGAGACCTGTCACGGCCGCATCGACACCATGGCGGTCGTCAAGCAGGTGCAGCCACTGTCGATGTCGTGGTGCATCGAGTGCCACAGCGAGCCGGCGCGGAACCTTCGCCCGGTGGCTGCGATCACCAAGATGGGTTGGACTTCGGACCTGGCCTGGCGGGACAAGGCGGCTTCCATCGCGCTGACACTGAACCCTCCCGGCAACCTCAACGGCGTTTCTGTTGCCGCGGCAGACGGCACCCACAAGACCTTCGCGACCACTGGCTGCTCCGGCTGTCACCGCTGATGGGCCACGACACCTTGACGACTGTGCAGCACCCCTGGGCCACCCATGAAGACTGATCCCTACGCACCCCTGCGCGAGCAGATGTCCGCGCCCCCCACTCACTGGCGATCGGTCGAGCACAAAGAAAAAGACCTGAGCGAAGTCAGCCCGGCTGAGTTCGAGAACGGCGCCGTGCAGAGCGACGGCTTCAACCGCCGCGACGTGCTGAAGATCGCCGGGGCCTCGCTGGCGCTGGGCGGAATGGCCTGCATCCGCCGCCCGGAAGAAGAGATTCTTCCCTTCACCCGCATGCCCGAGTCGGTGATTCCGGGGGTGCGAATGAACTACGCCACGACCCTCAACCGGTCGGAAGGCGCGCTGGGAATCGTGGTCGAGGCCAACGAAGGTCGCCCGACGAAGATCGAAGGCAACCCGCTGCACCCCTCTTCGCTCGGGGGCACCGATGTCTGGGCCCAGGCCGAAGTGCTCAGCCTCTATGATCCGGACCGCGGCCGCATTCCGCACAACGCGGGCAAGCCGAGCACCTGGGAAGCGTGGGACGCGTTCGCGACCGAGCACTTCGCGAAGGCGGGCGCGGGCAAGGGCCTCGCGTTTCTGATCGAAGAAGACGGCGGCCCGACCTTCGAACGGCTGCTCAAAGCCGGACAGGCGAGCCTGACCGAAGCGAAAGTCTACCGGTGGGATCCCCTCGCCGCGGACGGGAACCAGACCGGCGCCCAGCTGGCGTTTGGCCCCGGGGCTCGCGTTCACTACGAGCTCGAAGGCGCCAAGGTGTTGTTCGCGCTCGACTCGGACTTCCTCATTCAGGGGCCCGAGCACGTTCGCCTCGCCCGACAGTTCGGCAAGAGCCGCGCGGTCCTCACCGCGCAAGACGCCGAACGGATGAACCGGCTGTACGTGGCCGAAGGGGTCTTCTCGTCCACCGGCGCGAACGCAGATCACCGGGTGCGCGTCTCGAGCGCCCAGTGCGCCCAGCTGCTCAAGGCCCTGGCTTTGGAGCTCAGCAGCAAGCACGGGCTTGCGCTGGGTGAATTGGCCGCCGCCGTTCAGGGCGCCACTTTCCCCGAAGGCACCGAAAAGTTTGGCGCCGCGCTGGCCAAAGACCTGGTCCGCACCAAGGGCGCTGGGGTGATTCTGGTCGGTGAGCGCCAGCCGCCCGCAGTGCACGCGCTGGCTTACGCGCTCAACTCCGCGCTCGACCCGGCCGGCTCGACGATGTCGATTTCCCGCGCTGAAGAGCCGCGCGCTTCCCACCTCGCGTCGCTGACCGCGCTGACCCAGTCGCTCAACGCAGGCGAAGTGCAGACGCTGGTCATCTTCGCCGCCAACCCGGTCTACACCGCGCCCGGCGCGCTGAAGTTCACCGAGGCGTTGACCAAGGCGCCCGTCGTGATTCACGCCGCCGTGATGCCGGACGAGACCGCGCAGAAGGCCACCTGGCACCTGCCGATGGCCCACTTCCTCGAGTCGTGGGGCGATGCGCGCGCGTGGAATGGCACCGCGTCCATCGTTCAGCCGATCATCCTTCCGTTGTTCGGCGCGCGGGCTGGAATCTCGCTGCTCGCTCAGCTGACGGCTCACCCCGAACGGTCCGATCGCAAGCTGGTCGAAGAGACGTGGCGCGCGGGCGCAGGTCCCCTGGCCAACACCAGGCTCTGGCGCCGCGCGCTTCATGACGGGTTGATTCCCGGCACCGCCTGGGCGACCTCGGCAGTTCCCGCGCAGCTTGTCGCGGTCGCCACCGCGGTCGGGTCGCTGAAGTCCGCTGCGCCGTCGAAGGGCGCGCTCGAGCTGTGCGCGGTCCACGGCCACGTCCAGGACGGAAGGCTTGCCAACCTCACCTGGAATCAAGAGCTGCCCGACTCGATGAGCAAGCTGTGCTGGGACAACGCGGTGCTCGTCTCGCCTGCGCTGGCCAAAGAG
>JAYVCD010000422.1:0-33043 GCA_043750125.1 Archangiaceae bacterium
TGTCGGCGAACACGGTAAAGATCGAGGTCCGCGGCAGGAACAGCTCGGGCGCGGTGCGGCGATAGCTCAGCTGCACTTCGATGTTTTCGGTCGGCGTCCACCGCGGCCCCACGTCGAGCTCCGCCAAACGCGTCTCGGAAATGCTCCAGACCAGGGCGCCCATCAGGGTCAGAGATTTCAGCGGACGCCACCTCGCGTCGAGACCGGCATCTTGTCGGGACACCGCGCCGCGCTGAAGCATGTGGATGAACGAGGCTCCGACTTCGGTATTGATCGACGGGGCGAAGTACGCGCGGGTGCCGACCACGAAGTCACCGCGCAAGAAGTTGGCGAACCGACGCTCGACCGGGATTCCGGCGAACGCGCTCAAGCCGATTCCGATTTCGGTTTTGTAGTCGGCGAACAACCCGTCGAAGAACATTGCGCGCGCGACGCCTCCGACGACGAACTGTCGGCCCAGCCGCAGCTTCAATTTTTTCTTCAACGCCCGCCCTTCGACGAAGGCGAGGTTCACGTCGCTCGCCCCGATGCCGGCGGACGAATTGGGCAGCGTCAAGCCGCCCCACGCATCGACCGCGACGCCGAGCTCGTCAAAGCCCCGCAGCTGCAGGTTCTTCGCCCGAACGCCCACCCACTCGTACAGCGGAACGACCGTCTTCACCTCCCCGTCGACCACGTCGGGGCGTCCGCCGATCAGCGTGGTGGAATAGACGCTGACCTCGGCAGCCGAGGCCTGGCCCGCGCCGAGCGCGAGAACGGTGGCGACGATTTGACAGCCTCTCATTGCGTGACGCGCCGACTACTTCTTGAACTCGCGCATGTACTTGACCATCGCGTCGAGCTCCGGGCCTTTGATCTCGTCCTTGAAGCCTTCCATTTCCTGCTTCACCCCGTCCTTGTCCTTCTTGAGGCCGTCGTTGATCGCGGTCTTCATCTCGTCGTCGGTGGCCTTCTGGAAGTCTGCCGACGCGATGTCACGCATCGCCATCTTCTTCCCCTTCTCGGTCTGGGCCTTGCCGTCCTTCCCGTGGCACGCCGCACACTTCGCGCCGAACATCCGCTCGGTCTTCTTGTCTGCCGCATGCGCGTGGGTCGCGAACGTGAAGCAGGCGAGGGCCAGGGGTACGAAACTTTTCATGTCAGTCTCTCTCCAGTCAGCGTGGGGTGGAGTCAGGGTTCGGAAATCTGAGCGCCCTTTCGCAGGTCCACATCGGCCTGCAAGGTGAGCTGTTCAATCCGGGCGCGGGTGAGGTCTTCGATGATCTGCGGGCGGGCGTCCTCGAACGTCACCGCGTTCTTCTCGCGGCGCTCGATCAGCTCGAGGATCCAGAACCGTCCCCCCGGCCCCCGGATGATCGGGCTCACCTGGCCCGGCGCCAGCGAGGCGACCACCCCGCGCCATTGTTCGGGCAGCTGTTTCCAGCTGAGGAAGCCCAGTTCCCAGGGAGCGCCGGCGCCTTCGGGCAAGCCGGTAAATTGTCGTCGGGCCTCGCTTTCGAATGAGGCGCCGCCTTGAAGCGCGCGCTGCACGGTCAGAATCTGCGCTTCGTCCCGCAGCAGAATCTGCCGCAGGTGAACCTCGGTGCGGATCAGCGCCGCGTTGTTCTCGAAGAACGCGCGGACCTGGGACGCAGAGGGCTCGGCCTTCTTTGCGATCTGGGTCCGATAGAATGCCTCGGCCAACGCGCGTCGCCGGGCCGCACCCAACAGCAGCTCGAGACGGGCGACCTCGTCCGCGGCAGGACCTTCGGGCTCCAGCCCCAGCTCGACCGACTTCTGCCGAACGAGCTCGTCGTGGATCAGTGCCGCGATCACTGCCTTCCGGCGATCGGGAACGCTGGGCTCCCCTGCCCCATGAGCTGTCGGCTTGAGACCCAGCAGCACTTCAGCCTCGGTGATCGCCACTCCGTTCACCGTCGCCACTGCGCTGTTCTGCCGGCCCGGATTGCACGCGGACAACAATGCGATCGCGCCGAGGCATCGGAACCGGGCGTTCAATGGCACGTCTTGCAGGACTCGACTTCGTCGCCGCTGAACGGGTTGGCCGGGGTGGGGTCGACGGTCATCACCGTCATGTGCGCGGTGGCCGCGTCCGAGTCGTGGCACCCACCGCAGGGCAGTCGGGCCGGCTTCGTCTTCCAGCTGCCACTGGTGGTGCCGTTGGCGTGGCAGACCTGACAGTTGCGCAGGTCCTCGGGGAAGGTGATGTCCCAGTTTCGGCCCGGCACCGGATCTCCGTTGGGATAGCCGACCGTGAGCAGGGGGAAGTCGAGGGTCGCGCCGGCGTGGACCGCGTGGACCCGCCGCGAAATCGCCGCGGCGCCGCCCCACGAGCCGACCACGTTCGAGTTCTGGTTGTCGTGGCACGCGCCGCACTGATCCACCGCCGTCTTGTCGACGATCTTGTTGTGACGGAAGAAGTCGAAGACGAAGCCTTTGTTCGTTTCGGGGCTCTGGTGACAGGTGTCGCAGTTGGCCGCCGGAGCGAGCTCTTCAGCCAGTTGCTTCACCTGGAAGGTCGTCTTCGCCACCGTCGGAGTGCGGTAGTTGGTGGGGACGATTCCTCCGCGATCTTTGAGCTCGATGCTCGCGATGTAGGTGCCCGGAGCGAGGTCGTCGACCGGGTCCAACTGGTACTGAATGCTGCCCGTCGTCCAGCTGACCTTCGGATCATTGGGAACCGTCGGCGATCCTCCGTCGAGGTTCCATTGCTTCGCCAGGTTGTTGGACGCGGTGTACCCCCCGAGGTTCTTCACCGTCGCGTCGTTGAAGATCGCGGTGTTCAGGGGTCCGGCGAGAACCTGAATCGAGAAGAACTTCCCGAGATTCCGGCTGCGAATGGCGAGCCTCCCGCGGGTCTCGTCGAGGTACGCGATCGCCCGGGCTTTGAAGGGCGCGCTCGAGTTGAGCCAGGCGACGATTTCAGCCGGAGTCGCGGCGGTGCGGTCGACGAAGCCCGTCGCCGGCACGGCCAGCACGACGGTGGCGCGAAGCAGCGTCGCGGCGGTGTCGAATTCCCGCTTCAGGTCCTCGCCGTTGTCGGCGACCACGGTCATCGTGTTTCCCACTGCGCCCAGGTTGTAGGTGGGCTGGTCGAGGCCGAACAGCCGGGTGCGCGCGGCCAGGCCGAGCACCGGGTTGCGCCGAGCGCGGGGGCCGTGGACGAACAGCGCGGCCCCGGTGAATTTTCCGTCGCGGGGCGTGCAGTGATCGCCGCCGTCGAAGCCCAGGGGAGTGTTGGGAAGACAGCCTTCGGCGCCGTCGAGATCCTGAAGGACGGTGGTGTGATCGATGGGAAGACCGTTTTCGCGAATGACCAGCGTGACCACCGGAGCCTCGCCCGAGACGTAGTACCCCCGGGTGGGAACGTTGAGGGTCAGGTCGGTCGTGAACTCCGGAATGTTGCGCGGGTCGGCCCGGGTGAAGTCGTGGGCCTGGGTGACCGGGTTGATGACGTTCGGCACCGGAGTCCCACTGGGCGGGTGGCAAACGCCGCACGCGTTGTCGGTGGTGGCCATTCCGCCCGCGTGGTTCACGCCGGTCGCGAAGTTGGTCTCGTCGTGGCACGAGCCACAGGCTTTTCGGGACGGGACGTTTTTCCAGTTCGCCACCTGCGGCGTCGCGACGGGGTTCGGCTTGTCGTTGTGGCACTTGGTGCAGTTGTTGAGCACGGCCGGGAAAGACGCCTTCCACCACTCGACCTTGGTGTTCATGTAGCCCCAGATGGCGTAGCTGCCGTTATCGGCCGCCTCGTTCACCAGCGTGGCCGGGTTGTCCCACAGAATGCCGTCGGCCCCGGGAATGCTCATCAGCTCGCCACCCGCGTGAATCTTGTGAATCATCGTGTCGAGGTCGAGCGAGGCGCCGCCGTGAGGGTCGATGTTCCCGGGAAGGTGGCAGGTGGCGCAGACCTCGACGGTGAGGCGATCGCCGCCGTGGGCGTGAAATTCCTGGCCGTGGCAGGTGCGACAGTTTCCGGTGTCGATGATTCGGCGGCTCTCGGTGACGATCGAGCCGTCGGGCACGAAGTCTAAGAACCCATCGGCGGTCGCCCCGCTGTGGCCGCCCACCATCACGGCGATGCGGTGAAGCCGATTCCGCTCGAACGCAATCGGCTTTCCTCCCACGCTGACGTTCGAGAGGTTGGTCGCGAAGGTGTAGACGTACGAGCCGTCGTTGTTGTCGACGAGGGCGCCGTTGCTCTCTTTGTACGCCTGGTAGGCCTGAGTTCCGTCCGGGTTTGGCCAGTTGCCTCCATCGGAACCGGTGACGGTCTGCAGTTGGTAGATGTACGCGACGAACTTGTTGAACGCCTCTCCGGCATCGGAATCGGGGGGAACCAGCTTCACGATGTTGGCGCTGACGGTCTTGATCCCGAGCACCGGCTTGTTGGTCGCGCTGGCCACTTTGAAGCTGACGGTGACGATTCCGGTGGGGCTGGCCGCCGCCCCGGTGATTGTCATGTTGGCGAGGAATTTTCCGGTGCTGGACAGCGCGGCCTGGGTGAGGAAGTCGGTCCCGTGGAACTGGTCGACCCGGAAAGCGTCACCGGCGTTGGCCCCGTTCATTCCATTGGTTCCGTTCGTGCCGTTGGCAATGTTGATCACCGTGCCGTCGGCGCAGCTGATGGTGCGGCCTCCGTCGAGGTTGTCTTTGATCGAGCACGAGCTGCCACCGGGGAGGTCGGCGATCGTTCCGTCACTGCAGCTGACGATTCGCCCGCCGTCGCTCTTGGTGGTGATCGAGCACGAGGTGCCCGCGTCGCCGTTGGTTCCGTTGCGCCCGTTGGACAAGGTGACCTTCGTCCCGTCGGTGCACGAGACAGTCACGGTTCCGTCCCCGTTGTCCTGGGTCGAGCACGAGCTGCCTTTCTCTCCGACGGGCCCCTGACAACCCGCCAGGACGACACACAGCACGATGTTGATTTTCAGGGACGCTCCGCCTTCCGTTGCCAGCTGTTTTTCGACTGCCCATGCCAAGCCATTGCGCCACAGGCAAAGGCGCCCCACTGAGACTGTTCTGCGCGCTACAGGATCAGCTGACCATCGAGGCGCAGTCGAGGCAGTGGTGGGCCTCGGGCATCGCGCGCAGACGGTCGGCGCCGATCTTCTTGTTGCAACTTCCGCAGCGGCCCCAGGTGCCTTGGTCCAGACGGAACAGCGCGGCGTCGATCGCATCGACCTCATTGCGCTCGCGGTCGGAGAGGGTGACCAGCACTTCGGCGATCTCCTCCCCTGCGGTGCGCTCTCGGGACTCACCGTCGTGGCGAAGCTGCGCGCCGTCATTCGCGTTGTGGCGCTGGCTGCGAACGAGCACCGTGCGCCGGGCCACGAGCTTTGAGCGGGCTTCTGTCGCGTGCTGGGTTTCGGTCGTGGTGGACATGCCGAGGCGCTGTGCAATCCGGGGCCCACATCGAGGGCGCCGACATTTCAACTCTGAGGGCTCCACGGACTGCGCCTCGGCTTCCGGGGTGCAGCTTCTGCACCGGGACGTTGCCGCCTCTCTTCTGAGAGAGAAATGGCGCGCGGGTTGCTCGGGGTGGGTTTCATGACCATCGTCTGCGCAACCCGGTTTTCCGAAGAGTCGTCTTTCGCTGCGAAGGTCGCCGCCGAGCTGGCGCGGAAGCAAAAGCAGGCATTGTGGCTGGTGCACGTGCTCCCGGGTCGGGTGATTCGATCGTGGGGGGACAAGGTCGAGGCGGCGGCCACGGCGGCGCTGCTGGCCGAGGCCCAGGTGCTGCGCGAATCGGGGCTCGAGGTTCAGACCGTGGTGCTGAACGGGAAGGTCGATCACGAAATGTCCCGGTTCTGCGCTGCGAAGGGAGCCTCCCTGCTGGTCGTCGGAGACACCACCCAGAACACGCGCGGGCCCATCGCCGGGACGCTCGACAGGCTCGCGTACAGCGTCGAGACGCCGCTGTTGGTGGTGCGAGATCCCCGGCCGTTCATCGCCTGGGCCGAAGGAAAGGCTCCGCTCAAAGTGATGCTGGCGATCGATCACACCTCGAGCTCGGCGGTCGCGCGAGATTGGATCTGCGCTCTGGCCCAGTACGGCGCGCTGGACCTGGTCGCGACGCACGTCTGGTGGCCGCGCGAAGAGTACGAGCGGCGGGGACTGCCCTTTCCGCCTGCGGAAGAAGGGCACAAGTCACTGGCGAACTTGATGGAGGCCGAGACGGCGGCGGCGCTCACCGGCCTGCCGAACAACGTAAAAGTGCGGGTCCACCTCGAGATCGGAGTGCAACAGATTGGCGAACAGTTGCTCGCGCTGGCCAACGACGAGCAGATCGACATGTTCGTGCTGGGAACGCACCGCCGCCGCGCGCTGGGTCGGCTGTGGTCGATTTCCCATCATGTGATGGCGCTCGCGCCGATGTCGGTGGCGTGCATTCCGTCGGCGTTGGCCGTACCCGATGTCTCGGCGGCACCTGCATTCCGGACGGCGCTGGCGGCCACCAACTTCTCAGAGGCGTCGAACCGCGCGCTCACCTGCGCGATCGCGGTCGTCGGTGACGGCACCGTGCACGTGGTTCATGTGAGCAAAGAGCCGTTCAGTCCCGAGTCGGAAAAGGTTCTCTTGAAGAAGCTGACTGCAGTGCTGCCTCCGGACGCTGAACGGCGGGCGCGGCTGATGGTGCACGTGCTTCACGGCGAGGTCGCCGAAGAGTTGATCAAGGCCAATGATCGCTTCGGAATCGACGTGGTCTGCCTGGGCCTGAAGGCTGAGACCTTGCTCAAAAGCGCGGTGGTCGCCGAGGTGCTCAAGCGCTCAGGACGACCGGTGATGTTCGCCGCGCCACTCAAGGCGTGAGCGCTGGGGGCTTGAGATCTCGAGGAGCGGGAAGCCCACTGAGGAAGTCTATCAGGAACCCGTCTCGCCTCATTCCCCCAACAAAGCTCTCGACGAAATGCCGTTGACCTTGCTGAGCAACGGAAAACAAATCCGCACCGCTGCACCCACTCGGAACCGGCCGTTCGACAGCACATGAGGATGAGCGAATCGAACCGCGCTGCCGAGCCGAACCGCTGAGGAAACTTTCGGTCAAACACCGACAACCTCAAAGCGCCAGGAAGCCCGCTCAGAGTTCGATCTGAACTGGGACGCGCGAACCGACGACACGTCCCTGGTCGCAACGAGCTGCGCGGGCTGCTGATCGAAGGCCGAGACGCCGACGAGACCTGGAACGAGGACCACTGCGAATACCTGGTCAATCATCCCGAGGGCGTCGTCTTTCTGGCGGGCCGCACATTCCACATCTGCCGCGCGCACGCGCTGGCGCGGACCACGCTGCGCGGTAGGTCACACGGCACAACGATTGCGTAGAGCGGCTGAGAGAAATGAAAACCACAGCCCGCCTGACCCTCGAACCCCAGGTCGTTGCGTTCCACCGGGGACGCGCAAATCAGAAGGCGCTGCTGGGAGGCAAGGGCGCGAACCTCTGTGAAATGATGCGCCTGGGACTTCCGATTCCACCCGGGTTCATCATCACCACCGCCGCCTGCAACGCGTTCCTGGTGAAGAAGCGCTTGGGTCCCGAAGTGTGGAAGCAAGCGCTGAAGGCTGTCAGCGCCCTCGAGGCCAGTACGGGCAAGAAGCTGGGAAACCCTTCCAACCCGTTGTTCCTCTCGTGCCGCTCGGGAGCCAAATTCTCGATGCCCGGAATGATGGACACGATCCTCAACCTCGGGATGAACGACGCGGTGTGCGCGGGTCTGCTCGCCGCAGGCTGGGATGCGCGCTTCGTGCACGACATCTACCGCCGCCTGTTGCAGATGTTTGGGGGAGTGGTGCTGGGAATCGAGCCGGCCGCATTCGAGAAAGTGCTGGCTCGAGAGCGCGCAGGCTCGCCCCTCGATTCGTCCCTCGGGTCCGAAGCGCTCGAGCGGTGCATCGCCGAGTTTCATCAACTGATCGCGGCCGGGGGCCGAACCTTTCCTCAAGACCCGCGCGAGCAGCTGAAGCTCGCCACCGAGGCCGTCTTCACCTCGTGGAACGGGAAGCGCGCCGTCGACTATCGCAACGCCTCGGGAATTCCCCACGACCTGGGAACCGCCGTCACGCTTCAAACGATGGTGTTCGGCAACAAAGGTTCCTGCTCGGCCACCGGAGTGCTGACCACCCGCAACGTCACCACCGGTCAAGACACCCTCGAAGGGGACTTCTTGATGCACGCCCAGGGCGAGGACGTGGTCTCTGGGACCCGCGCCACATTGCCCATGGCCTCGATGGCCCAGCTGCTGCCCGAGCAGTTCGAGCAACTGAAGGCGCACTGCCGACTGCTCGAAAAACATTTCCGTGACGTTCAGGACGTCGAGTTCACCGTCGAAGAATCGCAGC
Organism: Archangiaceae bacterium; assembly: GCA_043750125.1. Taxonomy (GTDB): domain Bacteria; phylum Myxococcota; class Myxococcia; order Myxococcales; family Myxococcaceae; genus JAGSPQ01. Next base: position 8,338 of record JAYVCD010000422.1, read on the forward strand.
TCTGGGTGTTGCAGACCCGCGACGCCAAGCGCACCGCGCGCGCCGCCGTTGTGTTCGCGGTCGACTTCGTCAAAGAAAAACGAATCACCCGGCAAGAAGCGGTGCTGCGCGTCAAACCCGAGCACGTCGACTTCTTCCTCCACCCTCAGTTCGAGCCGGTCGCGCGCGCGGCGGCGGTCGTCCTCGCGACCGGCCTGAACGTCAGCCCCGGCGCCGCGAGTGGTGAAATCGTCTTCGACCCCACCCGCGCTGAAGAACGGGCGATCAAAGACAAGAAGGCCGTGATCCTCGTCCGTGCCGAGACGAAGCCGGACGACGTTCACGGGCTGCTTGCGTCCCAGGGGGTCGTCACCTCTCGAGGGGGTCGCACCAGTCACGCCGCCCTGGTGGCGCGCCAATTCGGCAAGCCCGCGGTGGTGGGCGCCTCGGCGCTGCTGATCGACGAAGAGCAAAGGTGTTTCACCGTCAACGGGAAGACGTTTCACGAGGGCGAGATTCTCTCGATCGACGGCACCAGTGGAGAAGTCTTCCTCGGCGCGCTTCCCACCGTGATTCCCCAAATCACCGACCCGGCGCTCAAGACGGTGCTCGGCTGGGCCGACGGGTTTCGCAAGCTTCAGGTCTGGGCGAACGCCGATTCGCCCGCCGAGGCTTCGCTGGCAGTGCAGTTGGGAGCCGAAGGCATCGGGCTGTGTCGCACCGAGCACATGTTCTTCGCCTCGGACCGCCTCCCGGTGATGCAGCGGTTGATCCTCGCCACCGACGACCCGGCTCGCACCGCCGCGCTCGAGCAGTTGCTGCCGATGCAGCGGGCAGACTTCGAAGGGCTGTTCCGCGCGATGGAAGGTCGGCCGGTCACGATTCGCCTGCTCGACCCTCCGCTGCACGAGTTTCTGCCGGCCCACGACGCGCTGCTGCAGGAAGTGACCCAGCTGCAGACCCGAATTCTCTTCGCGGCCCCGGCGGTCGAACGGCTGGCGCTGCAGCACAAGCTGACCGTGAAGCAAGCGATGCTGGCCGCCGTGGATGCGCTTCGCGAGCAGAACCCGATGCTCGGCCTGCGCGGAGTTCGCCTCGGCATTCACCTGCCCGCTCTGGTGGTGATGCAAGTGCGCGCGATTTTCGAGGCCGCCTGCGCCTGCAAGCGCGACGGGCTGAAGGTCGCTCCGAAGGTGATGATCCCCCTCATCGCCCACAAGAACGAGCTGGCCGTCGAACGGTCACTGCTCGAAGCCGAGGCGAAGCGGGTGATGAAAGAGCAGGGGCTGAAGTTGTCGTACCAGTTCGGAACGATGATCGAAGTCCCGCGCGCCGCGCTCACCGCCGGAGAGCTCGCCGAGCTCGCAGAGTTCTTCTCGTTCGGAACCAATGACCTGACCCAGACCACCTTCGGCATCTCACGCGACGACGCCGAAACCGGCTTCCTGCTCGAGTACCTGCGGAAAAAAATTCTTCCCGAGAACCCCTTCGCCACGCTCGACCAGGCGGGGGTCGGCGAGCTGATGCGACTTGCCGTTCAGAAAGGCCGCGCGACCCGAAAAGACCTCGAAGTCGGAATTTGCGGCGAACACGGGGGAGACCCGAAGACCATCCACTTCTGTCATCGGCTGGGAATGAACTACGTCAGCTGCTCGCCCTACCGAGTCCCGATCGCCCGCCTCGCCGCGGCCCACGCTGCGCTGACGAAGGCTTGAGGCGAGCCGGTCGGCGCGCGGCCTGGCCTCAAAGACGAAGCGGCGAAGCGCGTGCAGCCACCGCGGGCACCACCAGTTCGCGTTTCCGAGCAGGCGCATCGCCGACGACCTTCCCCGTCACGACCAGCTCGTAAGTGCCCGCGGGGAGATCGTTGGTCAGGGGCAAAGAGACCCGGTCGAGGTCGCGGTCTGCCCCTTGAAGACGCCCTTCGCATCGACCCCGGCCATTTTTCGAAGCCGGCGGGCAGGGACGTGCCGATCGCCACCGGGACTCCGGCAGACAAAGCCTCTTTCACTTTCGCAACGTCGAACGGGGAGATGATCGAGAAACCGCCGATGCGCGCCTTGGCCGCGTCGGTCAGTGGGGGATTCTCTGCGCACTGTTTGTCCGAGTAGGGGACCGTGGACAACCAGAGCGTCGAGAGCCAGGGTCTGGGCCGAAGCCCGCGCAGTGCAGGAGTTGCACCCCGGACCCCACCCTGCAAATCGGCGCGGCTTCGACCGGCCGCGGCTCCCTGATGCGCACTACTGGCACGTGAGGTGAAGTACCGGTGAAGCAGGGGACGTTTCTCCTGGGGGCAAAATGAAAGCGATCAACGTGATGACGTTCAAGGTGGCCACGATTGCGGCGGACGCGCAGATCGAGACCGCCCACACCTTGATGCTTCGACTCGGAGTCCGCCATTTGCCGGTGATTTCCAACGGCAAGCTGGTGGGGATCCTCTCGGACCGTGACGTGCTGCTGTGCGCTGGAAAAACCGAGGACGGTTTCGTCTACCCGCCAAGCCTCGTCGCCCAGAGCATGTCGGTGGACTGCGTCACAGCCCAGCTGCACACCCCGATCGCCGACCTGGCCAAGCTGATGCTGGCTCACAAGATCGACGCCGTGCCAATCGTATTGGGCGACAAAGAGCTGCTCGGGCTGGTCACCTCGACCGACCTGCTGCGCGTCGTAGGCGTCCTGCCGGGTTGTTTGTCGATGCGCTGTCACCTGCTCGAGACGGGACAATCCGGGGGCCCCGAATGCACGGTGACGCCGTGACTGTCGCGACGATCATGATCGCCCCGGTCGCGACCGTTCAAGCCGACCTGCCGCTCTACGACCTGATCTGCCTGCTGGTGGACCTGAACGTCAGCGGTTTTCCGGTGGTGGACGCCCAGGGCCACGCGATCGGCATGGTCTCGAAGTCCGACTTGATCTGGGAAGATCACGATTGGGCCGAGGCCCGTCAGACAGTGCTGTCCTGGGGAAAAATGGCCGGCCGCAAGGTGGCCCAGGACATCGAGCTGATCGACGAACGGAACCTCGGCAGCCGAACCGTCGCCGACGTGATGACGTCCGGCTCGCTTTCGGTGCTCCCTACCGACAGCATCAAGACCGCTTCCCGGCTGATGATCGCCAACCACGTCCATCGCCTGTCGGTGGTCGATGAAAACGCAGTGCTGGTGGGAATCGTGACGACCTTCGACATCGCCCGCTGGGTCGCCCAGACCCCACCCTAAGCGCTGCGCTTCGTTGTGCTAGAGCCCCCGGGCCCCATGCAAGCCCCCGCCGTGCCCAAGATTCTAGTCGTCGATGACAACGTCGAGAATCGAGCCCTCGCCAGGGCCACGCTCGACGACGAGGGCTACGAGGTCATTCTCGCGTCCGGAGGTGAGGAAGGGGTTCGTGCCTTCGAAGCACAGCGGCCCGACTGCGTGCTGCTCGACGTTCGGATGCCGGGCACCGATGGCTTCGCCGTCTGCTCGCAGATCCGCGCCCTGCCCGGAGGCGATGAGACATCGATTCTGTTCCTCACCGCCCTGCGGGACCTCGACACCTTCGACCAGGCGTTGCGGGCGGGCGGCGATGACTTCCTCACCAAGCCGGTGCGACCGACCGAGCTGGTTTTACGGGTGCAGGCCGCGCTGAAGGTCCGCCGAATGAGCGGTGAGCTGCGCTCAAACTTCGAGCTCTTGCGCCGGCAGCGCGATGACTTGATGCGGTTGCAACTTCAGAAGGAACAGCTGACCGCGTTCGTGATTCACGATCTGAAAAACCCCGTCAATGCGATGGACCTCCACGCCCAGGTCCTGCTCAACGAACGCGACCTCTCGACGCGCGCCCGCGAGTCCGCCCGGCACATTCGAGACGAAGCGCGAACGCTGTTGCGGCTGCTGCTCAACCTGCTCGACATCAGCAAGAGCGAAGAAGGCCAGCTGGTCGCGCGGTCCCAGAAGCTCGATCTCGAGACGTTGGTCGGCGACGTCTTCGAAGCCTTCGAGCTCAAGGCGCGAACCAATGGGGTCAGCCTCGCCCGTCAGCTCACCGACCATTCTCTGACCGCCGACCCCGACCTGCTGCGCCGCATCATCGAAAACCTGCTCGATAACGCGATTCGCCACGCGCCGCCGGGAACCCGGGTGTGGTTGATCTCGGTCGCCAACGAGAAGTTCTTCGAGCTGCAAGTGGCCGATTCGGGCCCGGGAATCGCACCCGAGCTGCGCCAGAGGATCTTCGAGCGCTACGTGCAGCTCGAGGCCGGCGAACGCACGGCGGCCCGAACCGGCCGGGGGCTGGGCCTGGCGTTCTGCAAGCGGGCGGTCGAAGCCCACGGAGGAACCATCGAGGTCGACAATGCAAACCCGGGCGCCGTTTTCGTGGTGAGACTGCCGCAATGACGGACTTTGCCGGCCTCGATCACCCGAGCCTCAGTGACGAGATCTTCCGAAAGCTGCTCGACGCTGCTCCCGACGCGGTGGTCGTCGTCGACGAGCGCGGGCGAATCGTCCTCGTCAATCTTCAGACCGAAGGGCTCTTCGGCTACCCCCGGGCTGAGCTGATTGGAAAGCCGGTCGAAGTCTTGATCCCCGAGCGGTTCCGGCCCGGCCACGTCGGTCACCGCACCGCGTTCGCCACCGCGCCCAAAGCCCGCCCGATGGGTTCGGGCCTCTCGCTCTTCGGGCGCAAACGCGACGGCTCGGAATTTCCGATCGAGATCAGCTTGAGCCCACTCACCACCGGGGGGCGCCGCTTGTCCTCGGCGAGCATCCGCGACGTGACCGATCGCAAACAGAGCGAGCTGAAGATCCGCCGGGTGCAGGAACATCTGCTCAGCGCGATCGAGAGCATCCCGGGGGCGTTCGCGATCTTCGATGCCCTCGACAAGCTGGTGTTGTGCAACAGCACTGTGCGCCAACTGCTCGGAAGAAACCTCGCGGGCGAAATCATCGGGCGGTCTTTCGAAGAGCTGATCGACGTAAACCTCGCGGCGGGTACCTTCGACCTGCGGGAAGGCACGGCGGCCGAGCTGCGGGACAAGCTCGTGGGCTACCACCGCGCGCCGGTCGGAGCCCTCGAGGTTCGCACCCGCCAGGGCCGCAACCTGCGGCTGACCGATCGCCGCACCGCCGAAAGCGGCTCGGTGATGACCATCTGGGACGTGACCGACGAAGTGATTCACGAGGAAGAATTGCGCGGAGCCCGAGCCCTGGCCGAAGCCGCCAACTCGGCCAAGAGCGAGTTTCTCGCCTCGATGAGCCACGAGCTGCGCACCCCGCTGAACGCGATTCTGGGGTTTGCCCAGCTGCTCCAGCGCGACAAGAAGGCACCCCTTCCCGACCGTCACCGCGAGCGGATCGAGCACGTCCTCAAGGGCGGCGAGCACCTGCTGCGGCTGATCGACGAAGTGCTCGACCTCTCGCGCATTGAAGCGGGCAGCGTCTCGGTCTCGCCCGAAGAGGTCAACCTGCGCGGGGTGCTGCCCGAAGTGAAGTCGACGCTCGACCCGATGGCGGCTCGAGGTGAGATCGAATTGATCGTCGCTGAGCTCCCGGCGAATCTTCCCGGGGTACTCGCCGACCGCACCCGGCTGAAGCAGATCTTGATGAACTACGGCTCGAACGCGATCAAGTACGGCCGGAAGCGAGGCACCGTGACTTTCCGCGCGGTCGCCAAAGACGGCTTCGTCCGGGTGAGCGTGATCGACGACGGAATCGGAATCGCCGACGAGAAGCAGGAAAAGATTTTTCAGCCCTTTCAGCGCGCCGGCCAGGAAACCGGGCCGATCGAGGGCACCGGCATCGGCCTGGCCATCACCCGCCGGCTCGCCGAGCTGATGGGCGGCACCACCGGGTTTTCCAGCATCGAGAACAAGGGCTCCGAGTTCTGGATCGAGCTGCCGATTCACCCCGGGACCCCGGAGCTCCCGGTCGTTCCCCTCGCGTCCATTGCGAGCGTGGGCAGCAAGCTCGCGGGCAGCGAAGGCCCCCGATTTTCAATCGTCTACATCGAGGACAACCCGTCCAGCATCGCCTTCATGAAAGACCTGCTGGGCGATTTCGAGCGCGTCGATCTCGCCACCGCGCCCACCGCGGAAATCGGAATCGAGCTCGTCCGGGCCCGGCGCGCCGACGTGGTGATCATGGACATCAACCTTCCGGGGATGAGCGGGTTCGAAGCGACCCGTCGCCTGCGCGAATGGCCCGAGACCGCGGCGATTCCCGTCATCGCGCTGAGCGCCGCCGCGATGGTGCGCGACGCGACCCGGGTCGATGACGCTGGCTTCTATCGCTACCTGACCAAGCCAGTGAAGGTCGACGAGCTGGCCCGGGTGCTCGAAGAGCTGCTCACCCGCTGAAGGCTTTACTCCTCGGGCTTGCCGTCGTTGCCGATGCCGTACTGATTGAGCCGGTACTGAATCGTGCGCACGCTCACGTCCAACATCTCGGCCGCGCGGGCGGTCGAGCCTTCCGCCGCCTCGAGGGTCTTGATGATCGCAAACCGCTCGAGCTCGGCCAGCGTCGCTCCGGGAATCGCAATGCCCACCAGGCTCTCGGAAGTCGGCGCCGCGTAGGGCAGGTGGTCGGCGTCGATCAGCCGGTCCTCACACAGCACCACCGCCCGCTCGATTGCGTTCTCGAGCTCGCGCACGTTGCCTGGCCACCGATGGCTGCGCAGCTTGGTCCGGGCCCGGGCGGTGAAGCCTTCGACCTGCTTGTGATTCTCGAACGCGAAGCGGTTCAAGAAGTGTTCGGCCAGCACCAGCGTGTCACTGCCCCGCAGCCTCAAGGGCGGCATGTCGATGGTGATGACATTGAGCCGATAGAACAGGTCCTCGCGAAATCGACCCGCCGCCACGTCGGCCTTCAGGTCGCGGTTGGTCGCCGCGAGGATCCGCACGTCGACCTTCACCAGCTCGTTTCCACCCACCCGCTCGAAGTTGCGCTCTTGCAGCACCGTCAACAGCTTGATCTGGGTCGAGGGGGAAATTTCGCCGATCTCGTCGAGGAAGAGCGTGCCTTCATTGGCCTGCTCGAACCGCCCCACCCGCTTGCGTTCGGCGCCGGTGAACGAGCCCTTCTCGTGACCGAACAGCTCGCTCTCGAGCAGGGTCTCGGCCAGCGAAGCGCAGTGCAGCGCGACGAACGGTTTGTCCGCGCGGTGGCTCAAGTGGTGAATCGCCCGCGCCAGCTCGCCTTTTCCCGTTCCACTCTGACCGGTGATCAACACCGTCGCTCTCGAGGCGGCGACCTGGCGCGCCAGCCGATAGACCTTCTGCATCGCAGTGCTGGTGCCGAGCAGACCCTTCAGACCTTCGTCGTGATTCTCGCGCGCCTGGCGACGGAAGTTCTCGTTGTCGAGCCGAAGGGTGCGGGTTTCGATCGCCCGCTCGACCGCCACCAGCAGATCTTCGAACTCGACCGGCTTGGTGATGTAGTCCACCGCGCCTGCCCGCATCGCGGCCACTGCCGAACGCACCTCAGAGGCCGAGGTGACCACGATCACCGGCAACTCGGGGTCCCGCTGCTGCAGCTCTTTGAGCAGCCCCATTCCATTCATCCGCGGCATGTCGAGGTCCGTCACCACCAGGTCCGGGGGCAGCTCGACGATGCGTTCCAGCGCCGTCACCCCGTCGACCGCCAGGTCCACTTCGTAGCCGCGGGCACCCAGCAGCTCGGACAGCGCCTTGCGGGTCGCCCCGTCGTCATCGACCACCAGAACTCGTACCCCGGGCTGAGCCATAGGGCCGTTCGTCCCATGCCCGCCCCCCCGCTTGAAGAAGAAACTGCACCGAGGGGTCGACCGTGCAAACCGTGCATCCGCGTTCCCGGCCTTGAGCCGATGGCACACCCCGTGCTCACCGCTCGCCCGTCAGATGAGCAAGAAACGCATCGTCGTTCTGGGATCGAACTTCGCGGGCTTTACCGCCGCAGTTTCCCTCAAGTCTCAGGTCGGCTCGCTTCACGACGTGACGGTGATCTCGCGCCTGGCTCAATTTGTCTTTCACCCCTCGTTGGTCCGGCTTCCCCTCGGAGCCCGAACGGCGCAGCAGGCCCACTTCCCCGTCCACGGCCTGCTCGCCGAGCACGGAATCGCCTTTCGCAATGAAGCGGCCATTCGACTCGACCTCGAGGGCCGCAAAGTCATCACCGCCACCGCCGAGGAACGCTACGACTTCCTGGTGATCGCCACCGGGGCCCGCCCCAATTACGCAGCGGTTCCCGGCCTGGGTCCGCGCGGGTATACCCATTCGATCGTCACTCTTCCCGAAGCCGAGCTCGCCCGCGACGCCTTCGAAGACTTCGTCCGCGCGCCGGGCCCGGTGGTGATTGGGGACGTGCAAGGCAGCCCCTGTCGCGCGCTGGGGTACGAGTTCCTGTTGAACCTGGCCCTCGCCCTCGACCGACGCGGCTTGAGCAAGGCCGTTGCGCTCACCCACCTCACCTCGGGGCCGCCCATCGCGGCGGGCCCCTTCGAGGTCATTGCCCACGCCGCAGTGGCCGAGATTGGTCCTGGCCAGATTGCTCTGGCCGACGGGCGGCGTCTTCCATTCGCGTTCTCGATGTTGCTGCCCTCGTTCCTCGGCGTCGACGTGGTGCGGGCGTGCGAGAAGATCACCGACGCGTCGGGCTTCGTGCGGATCAACGCCTTCCACCAGTCCCTCTCTTTTTCCGAGGTCTTCGCCGCCGGCGACGCCGCTTCAGCCCAGCCGCTCGAGAGGTCCGGCTACCTCGCAGAACAGTCAGCGCAGGCGGTGGCTCGGAACATCGCGGCCTGTCTTCGCGGTCAACCGATGGAACCCATTCCCGCTCTTCCCGCGACCGCGGGCGGCTGGCTCGACAGCGAAAGCGAAGCGGCCTGGGCCAAACACGCGTTCGAGCGCTATTTTCCCGCGGCCTGAAGAGGCACTGGTCGACCGCTTGCATTGCCGGGGTGGATGAACTTTCGACCCGTGCTGCTCTGCTTGGGAATGGTGTGTCTGGCGAAGGCCCACGCGGGGGAGCCCAGGCCGAAGGCCTCCGAGCCGGTCGAAGGAACGGACAAGGTCCTTCCGACTCCGGACTACCTGCCTCCGCTGGCCCGCGCGGTCCTCCACAAGGCGATGCAGCGTCACGGGCGCGACCAGTCTCGCCTCGTGCTGGCGGTCACGTTGCTCCAGCGCAATCTGGTGAAGAGCATCGCCTCGGAAATCGCGGCCGAGCCCCGGCTGGTGCGGCCGTTGGGTGAGGGCCGAGACGAGCTCAACTCAGCGTTGCCCGAGCGCTTCTTCGTGCTCCAGGACTCGCTGCGGCTGCGGGCCAAAGAGCTGGCCCAGGCGGCCGAGAAGAAGGACGACGTGGGGTTGGCCCGGACCTTCGGGCAGCTGGTCGAGACGTGCGTCAGCTGCCACTCGGCCTACCTCGACCAACCCTGAAGAACTCTTCAGGACCGGGGCACGAACGCCCGTTCCTTCCACAGCCGGGCCATCAGCAGCGCGGGAATCAAGATGTACCAGATGTTGAACGCGTACATCTTCAGCATGTTTTCAGCTTTGAAATCGAAGCCGGTGCCGGGGCAAACGCGGTTGAAGAACTCTGCGTCTCCGAACTGCGCGGCCCACAAGAAAATCATGCTGCCCTCGAACATCGCGCCCGACCAGATCAGCGCCGGAGTGCGGATCCACGGGTGGCCCTTGTAGAACGCCCACGCCATCAAGAAGTGCAGCGGAGCGAACACGTAAGAGGCGAAGAAGCAGGCCACCCGCACGAACACCGGAGCGTGCAGCACCAACGGGTCGGTATGCAGCGCGTAGTACTTGTAGATCAGCCGGCTCATGAACCACGCCGAGTCGGGGCTGGGCGGCCCAATCGCCGGAGTCGAGTCCCCGAACGTCGACGTCAGCCCGAAATAAAAGAGAAAAACCACGAAGAACCAATCGGCCGGCCGTCGGGAGATGGGCACCAGCGCGGCCGGCGCATTCTGCAGCTCGAATTTGGTCACGGGGCGAGGGCAATAACTCGAACGCAATATTTGCGTCCACCCTCAACCCGGAAAATACCGGCCTCCACCGCCCCACCATTGCTCACCAGGTAGTTTAAGCCCCGTCCCCGAAACCTTGCAGCCCAGGGGGGGTTGAAGCAGTGACGGTGCATTCAGAAGAGGACGAAGACGCGCGGCTGATGGAACGGGTAGGTGCGGGCGACAAGGCGGCGTTTGCCACCTTGTTCGACCGTTACCAGGGCCCGGTCGTGCGTTTCGCCTGGCGCTTCGTCGGCAGTCGGGGGCGCGCCGAAGAACTGGCGCAGGAAATCTTCTTCAAGCTGTACCGCAGCGCGAAGTCGTACCGACCGAGCGCGAAGTTCAAGACGTTCCTCTTCCGCGTCGCAACCAATCACTGCCTCGACGTGAGGCGTTTGTCTTTGATTGCCCTGCTGCTGTGCGGCGGGGCCCACGCGCAAACGGCCGAAGAGCACTTCAACGCCCTGCCCGAAGCCAGGCGAGAAGAGCTGCGCGAGCGGATGCGCACGTTCAAAACTCTTCCGCCCGAAGAACAGCAGTGAATCCCGAGGAACGCAAAGAGCTTCGCCACCGACTGCGCGGCTACCTGCAGGCCCACCCGGAACAGCGCGAGCAGCGTCAGGAGATGCGCCAGCGAATGCTGCAGAGGCGCCACCGGTGAGCCTTCTCGCCCTGCTGGTGCTGTTGCTTCACCCCGACGCCGGGGTGCCACCGCCCGTCAAGCCCGCTCTGGATGATCGCGAAGTGGTGAAGAACCTCGAGCTGCTCGAGTTGCTCGACGAGACCAGCGAGCTCGAGTTGTTGAAGGAGCTTTCGGTCGAGCGCTGATAACTTCACGCCCCACATGCTCATCGTGCGGCGGGTGAAGGTGCAGGACATTCCCAGCCTCGAGCAGTTCGAGGCCGAAAACATGAAGCGCTTTCCTGCCCGCGCCGGGTGGATGGAGGCGTACCGCCGGGTGATTGAAAAATCGCTGTCCGAGGAACCCGAAGGAATTCTGGTCGCCGAGTTCGAAGGGCGCGCCGTGGGGTGTGCGGTCGTTCGCGTTCGCGAGCATCACCCGATCACCGGGGTGAAGTACGGAAAGCTGATGACTCTCACCATCGCGCACGGCTGGAAAGGCCAGGGCGTCGACACCCGGCTGTTGCGTGAGTCCGAGGCCTACCTGCGCAGCCGGGGGTGTGAGTCCTTGGCGCTCACCCTGCCCGCCGACGCGGGCGAAGAGGCCGACCTGTTCAAGGCCTCGGGTTACCGGGTGGTGGGGTGGGAGCTCGAGCGCAGCCTCAAATAGGGAAGCTCATTCCCCGTTCAACCGCCGGCCGGGGTCGAAAGAGACGAGCTTGAGCAGGAAGTCGTCGTTGCTCTTCACCGCGACCTTCCCGACGTTCGGGGCCCAGTAGTGGGTCAGCACTCCGCCCGAGGGCGAGGTCTCGATTACCGCCAGACACTTCTCGAAGGTTCCCGCCGGGACCTCGACCGTCGCATCGGTCGCCACGACCTCGAACTGCGAGAGGTCTTTTCCGTTCCGCTCGATCGACGAAGGGCCGGACCACTGCGAGCCCAGGTGCATCGAAGCCGGCAGCAGCACCACTTCGCTGACCCCGCTCAGCCGCTCGAGCCAGGCGCCTTCTTTCACCCGCCAGCTTCCGCCGGTGCTCCGCTTGCCCCAGGTGAACTGCACCCGGGCCTGCCAGTTCTCGACCGCGCTCACCCGAACGCTCACCCGGTCCTTCCCGGCCAGGTAGTTCCACACCGTGCCGCTGCGCACCGCGTAGTAGTCGCCCGCGGGACGCGAGCCTTCGGACAGCGGAGCTCCAGCCAACAACAACATCGAAAGGAAAGTGATCATCAGGGAAGGCGCAGCCGGACGCCGATTGAGAGCTCGAAGCGATCCACGTTGTTGAACAGCGCGGGATCAATGAAATGGCGCCCGCCCATCGCGACAAAGAGTCCGAGAAAACGAAAGGCGTGCCACTCCACTCCGCCGCTGGCGCCCACCCCCACCGCCACCGAGCCGCCGAAGATCATCGGCAGCTCTCCTTCGACGAACGCCGAAAGTCTGGGAAGCACCGGGACCACCAGGCCGGCGCGGACTGTGGCTCCGAAGTTCGGCTCGGTCGAGTCACAGCAGTGCGCCAACCGCAGGTGCAGCCCGGCCCGGAAGTACTTCAGCTCGATGCCTCCCCCAATCTCCATCACTCCGTAGATGCCACCGCCCGTCTCGAGCTGGCCGCGGACCTCGGCAAACGGGTGGACGTTGATTCCAGGCTTTTCGGTCGGCTCGACCGGCTCGGGGCTCAGGCTCGCGGCCCCCTGCACCATCACCAGCCAGGTGTCGCGTCGCGACCGACTGAGGACGTCGCTCGAGACGGGGGCCGTTCCGGGCCACCGGGCTTCCACCTTGTGGCGACCGATGGGGGTGTGCAGATCCACCGGGGTGGAGCCCATTTCCTTTCCGTCGAGCCAGACGATCGCCCCCGGGGGCGTCGAGCGCACCGCCACCACGCCCTTGGTCCGCGCGCGCAACCCATCGAGCACCCGCACCACCGACGGGTCGACCCGGGCGGGATCCAAAGACGCCTCGGGGTTCGCCTCGAGCGCGAGCCCAAATGCTTCTTCTGCCCGGGCGAAGTCCTGCTGGGCCGCAAAGCATTGAGCGCGCAGCAGCTGCACCTTCTCGAGCTCCGAGCCCTCGAGCGCCGCGAGGTCCAGGGCCTTGATCGCGGCGCTGTAGTCCCCTTCAGAAAAGGCTTTTTGCCCCTGCTCGAGCTTCGTGCCCCGGGCAGGAACGGCCGCCAGAAGGCACAGACACAGGGGTCCAACGAGGGCGAACGTCATTGGGTGAGGTCGATTCGAACCACCGCCGGCTTACCCGAGGCAACCCTTATTTCGCGCGACTGGGTTTTGAAGCCGGGCCGCTCGACCCGCACCTGGTACTTGCCCGTGGGCAACTCGAGCAACAGCGGAGTGCGGCCTCTGGAGACTCCGTCGATCAACACCTGCGCCCAATACGGTTCCCCGGCATGGGTGGTGATGACGTTCAGCTTGCCTCGCTTCAACGGACTTTTGACCCAGGGGTGCCGGGTTTCGTCGGGTCCGACTGCGACCGATTCGACCGAGACTTCATCGAGGCCGGGGTCGGCGATCGCCACCGGTGCCACGCTCTCTTCAGCAAGGCCGGCATCGACGTCCACCGAAGAGGCGACGCTCACCAGCGCGGGGGCGGGATCCGCGACGACCGATTCCCAGGGCCGGGTGACGCCGAGGGCGAGCAGCCCCAGCGCTGCGAAGGCCAGCGCGAAGGTTCGACCCCGTCGGGTCGGCGCCGAGGGGGAATGGGCGGCCCGCTGCTGAAGAGCAATCGGCACCGCCGGGACGGCCGACGCGGCTTCGAGGGCGGCGAGCAGCTGGGCGGCCGAAGAAAACCGTTCCCCGGCGCGCTTGGCCAACGCCTGCTTCATCACTGCGGCGATCGGCCTGGAAATCCAGGGCGCGCGGTCGACCAGGTCCGGGGGCGGGTCATGCGCCTGCATCTGAATCAGCCGCAGCTCCGAATCGGCCTCGAACGGGAGCGTTCCGGTGAGGCACTCGAAGAGGACGACCGCGAGCGCATAGAGGTCGACGCGGTGATCGAGGTCCTTGTTGCCCAGGGCCTGCTCGGGCGCCATATAGTGCGGAGTCCCCATCACCACCCCGGTGCGGGTCAGCGACTCGTGGCTGTGCAGCGAGCGAAGAATTCCAAAGTCGAGAATCGTCGCGTGGCCCTCGGGCCCGACGAAGATGTTCCCCGCCTTCACATCGCGGTGAATGAAGCCACGCCCATGAATGTAGTCGAGCCCGGCCGCCAGCTGGCGCAGCAGCTTCAGCGTCTCGTCGGGGCTCAGGCCCCCCTTTTGTCGCAGCAGCCCGGCCAGGGTGTCGCCCTCGAGCTTCTTCATCACGATGAACGGGCGATCTTCAGTCCTGCCCACGTCGTAGATGGGCACGATGTTCGGGTGGTCGAGCTTCGCGGTCAGCCGGGCTTCGCGCTCGAAGCGCTCGACCACTTCCGCGTCGCCGACCAGGTTCTTCGCCAGCAGCTTGACCGCCACCTTGCGGTCGAGCTCGAGGTCGGTCGCCAGGTAGACCGAGCCCATTCCGCCTTCGCCGATTTTCTGTTCCAGCTGGTAGCGCCCGGACAGCACGTCGTTGATCCGGATTCCGGCGACCGTTTTCTCGTTTCCGTCATCGAGCCGCTTCGGTTCTCTGATTCTTCCGCTCAGGGCCGTGCCCGGCCCCGACGGGCGAGGTGCGGGCACGTCGTCTTTTTGGGGGGGGCTGTTGCTCAAGAGGCTCGAACTTTAACAGGCGCTTGGGCTTAACTTGAGTTTCCGGTGAGTACGACTCCTTCCACGTCAGCCCGTACGGTCGAAGTACCTTCCCGGCGCTTCGGGAAGTACCTCATTCGCTCACGCCTGGGAGCGGGAGGAATGGCCGAGGTCTTCCTCGCCGAGGCGATCGATGAGAATGGCGAAAACCTCAACGTCGCGCTGAAGCTGATGCGGGTAGGAATGAGCGAGTCGACGTTCCACGACGAGGCCGACCTGATGGGGCTGCTCTCTCACCCCAACCTGGTGCAGAAGCTCGAGGTGGGCGAAGCGTTCTCCAGGCCCTACATCGCGCTCGAGTTCCTGATTGGCGGAGACCTGCGCTCGGTCATGGACTCGCACCGCCAGCAGATGAAGGGGTTCCCGACCGCGATGGGGGTGCACGTCACCCTCGAGGTGCTTCGTGCGCTGGCCTATTTCCATCAGGCCCGGACCCGCTCGGGGGCTCCGTTGAACCTGATCCACTCGGACGTGAACCCGGCCAACGTCTTTTTTTCGGGGACCGGCGAGGTGAAGCTCGGAGACTTTGGAGTGGCCACGTCCAGCCGCGCCAACATCGGCCCCGGAGACGGCGTCACCGCCGGAAAGCTTTCCTACCTTTCGCCCGAGCAGACGCGGGGCGAGAAGCTCACCCCCGCCTCTGACCTCTGGTCGGTGGGAGTGATGCTCCACGAGCTCGCGGTCGGGTACCACCCGTTCCTCAAAGAGGGCGCCGACGAGCCGATGGTGATGGCGGCCATTCGCGCCGGCAAGCTGGCCATTCCGGACTACGTCGACAAGCCGTTGGTGGCGGTGCTGCAAAAGGCGCTGGCGCCCGAGGTGAAGCTGCGCTTTCGCACCGCGGGAGAGTTCGCCGGCCCGCTGTTCGCCTACGCGCTCGACAACAATCTCAACCAGCCGAACAAGGCGGTGCAGGAATGGCTGGAAAGCGTGCTCGGGTTGCTGGTCTAGCCGACGGCCGAAGCGTTTTCCGGCAGGGAGAACGTGCATTCGAAGACGGTCGAGTGGTGACCCACGCACAGGCCCGCCGCCGGATGTCGCGTCGGCTCAAATAGTCTGGACCGAGCCTGCGCTCAGCGATCTGGAAGCGATCGCCGACCACATCGGGCTCGACAAGCCATCTGCCGCGCGAGCACTGGTTGTGCGCGTCTTCGACCCCGTGGCCCAACTGGCCGAGCATCCCAGGTCGGGGTCTCGGCCACGCGAGCTGCGCGGTTCCCGCTACCTGCAAAATCATCGAGCGGCCTTCCAGCGTGTTCTCTGCACGTGATGCGAAGCGAACAGCTGCTGAAACGTTCGAGCTTGAGCCGCACCAAGGGTGAGTGACGCTCGTTGCCGGCCGAGTACTGTCCCCGCCAGGGGCGCGAGAGCCGGAAGGTGACCGGGCCGTAGCGGCCCGCTTTTCGAACGAGAGTCGAAAACGCCTGAGGTCAGCGAGGAACGACGTGGCTGCGCCATACCGAGAAGTACTTCGGAACCGATTCGGCACTGATGGCCACTATTGGTCCAGCTTTCTGGATTACCCTCCGCCATCAATGGCGCCATCCCAAATGCGCGGTGCTCTCCGCGTCAAGGAATCGCAGTCTTTCGTAGAGCTCGAGCAGCGCAGACGACCGCGCGATGCGCGCGCGAAAAAGCTGATTTCAGCCATCCATCGTGCGGAGCTCGAGCGCGCACGCGCCACCATCGAGGTGGGGCTGTCCCTGGGCGCCCTGATCGAGGAGAAGCTGTACGCAAATCTGGGGCATCCAACCTTCCGAAGCCTTCTTGCAGAGCTGGGGATCGGGAGATCCCAGGCCTACAAGCTCATTGCGCTCGCTGAGCGATCCTCCGCAGGCCGGATCGCGAAGCTCGGCGTGGAGGCCGCTTATGCGGAGGCGATGCGATGAGCGTCAAACCCGCAACATCGACAGCGCGTCGTCGGCCACTTCCGAAAACAAGGTCCGCTCGGCCTTCAGCAGCAGCGCGTCGATCCCGACCGACTCGGCGGCGCTGATCGCCACCCCGCCGCGGCTGCTGACCAATTCCGTAGCCTCTTCCTTCGAGAGCCGATCGATTTTGTTCCACACCAGCAGCCGGGGACGATCAGCCAGATGCAGCTGGCCGAGAATCTTCTCGACCGATTCGATCTGTTGATCGCGCGCAGGGTCCGAAGCGTCGATCACGTGCAGCAGCAGCGCCGCGTCGTCGAGCTCTTCGAGCGTGGCCCGAAAAGCAGTCACCAGGTCTTTGGGCAGATCGCGAATGAAGCCCACGGTGTCGGTGATGATCACCTCGTGCTCGCGCGGGAAGCGAAGCCTTCGGCTGGTCGGGTCGAGGGTCGCGAACAGCTTGTCTTCCACCAGCACTTCCGATCGGGTCAAGACATTGAGCAGCGTCGACTTTCCCGCGTTGGTGTAGCCGACGATCGAGACCACCGGCAGCTCGTTGCGCTCGCGAGATCTGCGGCGGGTGTGGCGGCTGACCGAGAGCTGGTCGATGCGTTTTTCGAGCTGGCTGATCCGCTCGCGCACCCGACGGCGGTCGATCTCGAGCTTGGTCTCGCCCGGGCCCCGGCCTCCGATTCCACCGGCCAGGCGCGACAGTGAGTCGTCCGACTGGACCAGGCGGGGCATCAGGTACTTCAGCTGCGCCAGCTCGACCTGCAGCTTCCCGTCGGCGCTCTGCGCACGCTGGGCAAAGATGTCGAGGATCAGCTGGGTGCGATCGAGCACCTTGAGGCTGGTCGCTTCGTTGATTCCCCGCGCCTGCGACGGGTTCAGCTCTTTGTCGAAGATCAACAGGTCGGCGCCCATCTGCATCGACTTGAGGTTGAGCTCATCGAGCTTGCCGCGGCCGATGAGGTACTTCGGGTCGACCTGCTTGCGCATCTGCAGCACCTCGTCGACCACCTCGACCCCGGCGGTACGGGCCAGCTCTTTGAGCTCGACCAGCGAGGCTTCGGTGTGGGCCCGCTTTCCATCGAGGCAGACTCCGACCAACACCGCGCGCTCGCGGTCCCCGACTTTTCGGGCCCGGGTCGTCAGCGCCAACTCGTCTTCCAGCGCCACCACCACCGCTCCGAAGTCCGGTTGTCCCTCGTGCACGCTGAGCAGGCTTTCCATTCGCCACAGCGCGGCGGCGGCGTTCTGCGGCAGCAGGTGCGCGAAGTGGAGCACCCCCGGCAGCCCGTCTTCTTTGACCCCAATCGCGGCGATCATGTCCAGCCGCAGCAGGGCCAAGTCGGTGAGGTCGTCCTTGGTGAGCGCTTCGGACTTGAGGTGGGTGTGAACGAAGCGCAGGCCGCGCAGACGCACCTGCCCGGCGCGCGCCCGACCGATGTCCGGAAGGTCCAACTTGTGCGCATTGCCGACCACCACGTGCTCGATTTCACCTTTGCGCGAAATCAGGACCCCGACCTGGCGGTGGGTCTGGGCCGAGAACTCGCAGAGGTGTCGGGCCAGCTCGGGGCTGACGATTTCGTGCACCGACACCCGGCGCTTCCAGGTGTTCTTCAGATGTTTGAGCTCTGAAGGCTTGAGCCCGAAGGTGTTTCCGAAAGGTTCGTTCACGTCGTCCTCGCCCCACCCGTATGTCCCCCATCAAGAGGATGCACGGTTCGGCGCCTGTTATTTTACGCGCGCGGCCGGGGCCTTCCGGGTGGCCGAGCGCTCGAGCGCATTCTCGGCGGCGATCAGCTTCGCCTTCAGCCTCGCCAGCTCGCTGCCCAGCCGATTCACTTCAGCGTCGGCCGCCTGCAGCGCCGCTCGACTTTCGTTGACCATCGCGTCGGCGGCGATTCGGCTGGCGCGTTCGCGGGTGAGCGCGACCTGGGTTTCCATCGCCTTCTTGTTCGCGGCCCCGAGCTCCTCGCGGTTCTTCCGCTGGCCGGCTGCGTCGGCGGCCACTTCGCGCACCTCGTTGCGGGCGGCCTCGGCCTCTTCGCGCGAGGAAGTGGCCGCCGTTTCCAGCCGGCGCATCTTCGCCTCGAGCCCGGCCACCGCGGCGATCGCTTCGAGGGTGCGCCGCTGTTCCTCGTCGAGCATTTCGCGGCCGGTCTCGCGTTCCCCCTCGAGCACCGCCTGGTGCTTCTCGGCCGAAAGGCGCGCCGCGGCCAGCGCCGCTTCCTGCACCGCCAGCTGACCCACCGTCGCGTCGAGCTTCGCCTTCAACCGGGCTCCCGCGGCGCGCAGCTCTTCGGTTTCGGCCCCCATCGCCGCGAACATCGTTCGGCCCCGGCCAATCGATTCGTCGCGGCGTTTGACCAGCGTGCGCAGGTATTCGATTCGCTCGTCGGGAGAGCCCGAGCGGGGAGGCCGCGGCTCGGGGCCGGAAGCAAAAGGGTCGGGGCCGGTGAGGGGAGGTGGCTCTTCTTTGGGAGCGCGCCCGGGCGGCAGCGGAGGCGGAAGGTTGTTGCGCGCATCGACCGCGGCGATCAGCTTTTCCAGCGACTCGGCGACGGCGGTGCTGAACGGCTCGAACGCGATCCCGATGCCCTCAGGCAGCTCGTGCACCATCTTCCCGGTGACCACCACCGACCTGGCGCCCGTCTGGCGGACCTCGATTTCGAGCAGCCCTCCGCGGGGAGGGGGGCGGGCCCCGGTGACCAGCAGCCCTCCGGTCGAGATGTTCACCACGGTGTACGCAAAGGTAAAGCCCCGCGAGCGCACTTCAGCGGTCACTTCACGCGCTGCGACCCGCCGGTGTTTGCGGTGGGCGCGTGTCGACTGTTTGTCTTCCTGGGAACTCACGCGTCGGCAAAGCGTAGCGAGGACGGCGCCGGGCGGGAACGTCTTGATTGCGCCCGACCACCGAATTGAACGATGCAGGCGGGCAGTGACTCTGGCGAAGGCAAAGCGGGTGGTGGTGAAAGTCGGGACCAATGCCTTGACCCAGGCGACGGGAAGGTTTCACCGCCCCCACATGGAACGGCTGGCCGCCGAGCTGGGGCTGATTGCCCAGACCCGAGAGCTGATCATCGTCTCGTCCGGAGCGATTGCCTTCGGGGTCGAACGGCTGGGGCTGACTTCCCGCCCAGTGGACGTGGTCGGAAAGCAGGCCTGCGCCGCGGTGGGGCAAAGCCGGCTGATGCGGGCGTGGGAAGAGGCGCTCGAGCCGAAGATCGTGGCCCAGGTGCTGCTGACCCATTCCGACGTTCAAGACCGGCGCCGCTACCTCAATGCCCGCCACGCGCTCACCCGGCTGCTCAAAGACGGAGTGATTCCGATCATCAACGAGAACGACACGGTCGCGGTCGACGAGATCAAGTTCGGCGACAACGACACGCTGGCCGGACTGGTGGCGGGGCTGGTGGAAGCCGACGCGTTGATCATCCTCTCGGACGTTGAGGGGCTCTACGACGCGGACCCCCGCGGCAACCCGGGGGCCCAGCGCATCGCCTCAGTGGCGAGGGTGACCGCGGCGGTGCGCGCGTTGGCGGGCGACTCGGGCAGCGCGGTCGGGACGGGAGGAATGGCCACCAAGGTCCAGGCGGCGGCCAACGTCAATGAGCTGGGAATTCGCTGTGTGATCGCCGCGGGGCACACCGCCGGCACCCTCACCCGGGTGCTGAACGATGAAGACGTGGGCACGGTGTTCGAGCCTTCGGCAGATCCCCGGCACGCCCGCACCGCGTGGATCGCGCATGCGCTCAAGCCGCTGGGCCGGGTGGTGGTCGACGCCGGAGCGCGCACCGCGGTGAGCCAGAACCACAAGTCGCTGCTGCCCTCGGGAGTGCGCGGGGTGGAAGGCAACTTCTCGGCGGGCGATGCGGTGGACCTGTGCGACGAATCGGGGGAGGTCTTCGCCCGCGGCCTGGCAGCCTACGGGGCCGAAGAGCTGAGGAAGTTGGCGGGGAAGAAGAGCTCACAGATCGAAGCGACGCTGGGGTGGAAGGGGCTCGACGAAGCGGTCCATCGCGATGACCTGGCCGTGCTCGGCGAGGCTTGAGCGGCCGGCAGTAACCACCTGCGTCCACAGTGTTCGGGCGGCGGTCCGCACCGGAATTTCGAACGCCTCGAGCGTGGCGCGGTGGTCCCACAGCACGGTCAGCGCGGCGAGCACGCCCAGCGGCCACCACAGCACCCGCAGCAAGAGGCCGACCGCGGTGCAGGCCTGCGAGGCGAAGAAGTCCCGGTGGAAACGCAGGTGGTCCTCTTCATCCCGGCCCCCCAGCGCCACGACCATCGTGCCCAGGATTCGCGCGTGGCGGCCTTCTTCGGCGATGAAGCGCTTGAGCGCCGCGCGGTAGTCGTCGTCGATGCCTGACAGCTTGGTGCGGTCGATTTCGTGCGCGATTCGCCCTTCGCCTGATTCGCCCAACTGAAACCGGGCCACAGACTGCAGCAGCGCGCGGTGTTGGGCGATTCCCAGGGGCGGCGCGGCGACCCCGGGCAGGGGGCGGTGCACATTGTCCTCGAAGTGGCTCTTCCAGCTCGACCAGTTCATGCGATCTCCTTGATCGGCAGAAGAACGTCGAACCGGGCCCTGCCCTCGCCCGAACCGGGCGAACGGTCCGAGCAGCCAGGCGAGCGGTCAAATCGACGGCGTCAAGCCGGGTCGGCCCTTGTTTCGGTGGGCCTAAAAAGATTTTCATTTGGGGGTCCGAGTCGCAGCATTTTCCAAAGACCGGGGGCCGACAGTGTCTTCAACCACTCAAAGACAAACCACGCTGCAGCAAGCGGGTGGCGCGTTGCTGTCCTTCGCGCTGGATCCCAGAAACTGGGTGTCCCGAGGCGCCCACCGGGCCCTTCCCGCCCACCTCCGGGTCGTAAACGGGGTGCAGATCTGCGCCGCGGTCGATGTGAACGCCGCCCTCGTGGGCTTCGTCCGGGTGTCCTTTCGCGGCAACGAGCTTTCGCCGCTGAAGGCCGCGGATCTGCTCGAGCTCTTCGTCAAAGACCACTTCCCGTTCACCGCCAACAGCGAGTGGGGCGTGGAGATCGACGGCCGCCGGTGGATCCACTTTTCGCGGCGCTACACCTGTCGGGGACTGCAGGGGTAGGCGGTTACTGAAAGCCCTGAAACCCGATTTTCAGCTCGTCGGCCAGCGCCTCGAGGTCCCGATCGAAAGCCCAGAGCAGCGCCGAATGGGTCAAAGCACATGCGAGCAGTTGTGCATCGACCCACCCGATACCCCTCTGGGCGAGCTTCCTATGGCGGATGAACCCGAGCAGATCGAGATCGGTGACCCCGTCCGCCGATGGAATCAGTCGCAACAGGGCCTCTTCTTTTGGGGACAGGCCCCCCAGAACCAACTCCCCGAGGATCCACGGATGCATCAACAAGACGCCGTCTTCATCGAGCAGGGTGTTGAACCACCGAGCCTGGTCCAAAGTGAGCTTGCCGGAAAAGTGGCGTCTCCAAACCGAGGTGTCGACGAGGATTTGGGTCACGAGGACCGACGCCGCACCTCTTGCAGCTGAGGAAGCTTCCCATAGAGGGCTTTGAGCTTCCGCCGCGCCTCACGTTCGAGCAGCACCTTAAGCGCCAGCTCGAGAACGTCCGTCTTCGACTTCAAGCCCGTTTGACGCAACGCCTCGCGCATCAAAGTTTCGTCAATATTGACCGTGGTTCTCACGCATCAATTAATGCGCATTTTCGATGCGGGGACAAGCCCTTCAGACCAGCTTGAAGTGCCGCAGCGGCTTGGCGACGTTCTTCACCGGGGTCTCGGTCAGCGGCCCGTACTTCAACCCGCGCAGCTGCGCGTCGTCGAGCCCTTCGATCGCGACCTTGGCCGACTCCATCAGCAGCGTCTCGCGGAAGTTGCCCAGCGACTGCAGCCGGGCGGTCTGGTTCATTCCGGTCGAGAAGCCGGTGTACTGGCGGTTGGGGCCAAACAGGCCGCAGAAGGTGGGCGCGAGGTTGACGCCGATCGCGACTCCCAGCCCGGGGAGCTTGAGGATCTCGCTCAGCCGTGAAATTTCCGGGTGGGCGGACATGGTGCTGGCAGTGAAGGCCTGAATCTCGAGGGCGGCGCGCACGGCATCGCGGGTCCGCTCGGCGGCGGTGGACTTGAAGAACGGAGGGCCGAACAGCCCAATCACGCAGTCGCCGACCATCTTGTCGAAGACCCCATTGTGACGGTGGATGATTCCGACCGCCTCTTCGCTCCAGTCGTCGACGAACTTGCCGATGCGCTCGGGGCGCTCGAGCACCGTCTCGCAAATGCGGGTGAAGCCGTTGATGTCCGCGAAGAGGATCCCGACTTCCTCGTCCCGGGGAGTCAGGTAGCGCCGCTCGTAGTCGGGATCCCGCAGCAGCTCGTCGATGCACTGGCCGGCGAAGAACTGGGAAAGGTGAATCCGCTCGCGGTTGTAGTCGAGCAACCGCTGCGACAGCGTCGAGGCGAGCAGGCGGATCAGGTCCATCGTGTAGGCCGAGAACCCATCGGTGCCGCTCCAGATCATGATCTTCCCCAGAGCGCTCGCGTCGCCGACTCCGGAAATCAAGACGGCTTCGACCGCGCGCTGGGTGCCCAGCACTTCGCGCAGCTTGCGGTCCTGGGCGTTGATCAGCTGCGGCCCGTGGGCTCGAATCGCGGCGTCGATCTTCGCCGACCGGGTGCCATTGGAGGCGTGCTCGAGCTGCCCGTACTTGTAGACCCGGTAATGCATCGCGCTCGACTCGACCGCATCGCGGTACATCAGCATGAAGCCCGGCAACTTCACTTTCTCGCACAGCGCCATCACCGCCTGGTCCATTCCGACCTCGAACACCCGGTTCGAGAGGAAGTGGTTGATGGTCACCAGCACCTGCTGCTTCTCGGACGCGGTCTGAATCGACGCCAGCACCGTGTCGAGCTCTTCGGCGATCGTCTCGACCAGCCGCTGCAGCGGGGCCGAGCGGTCGACCCCGGTGTGGTCTCCCGGGAAGTAGAGGCCAATCGCGCCAATCTTGGTGCCGGCGATGTCGAGCGCCTGCGACACCAGCGTCCCATGGGCGGTCTTGCGCGCGCCCCAGCGGTTCTCGTCCAGCAGGGTCCCGGGGAAGGTGCCCCCGAAGTCGCCGTGATGCCAGGTCTGCACCGAGAGCTCTTCATCGAGGCTGGTGACGGCCACCCCGGTCGCGCCGGTCAGGCGGATCAGCTCGGGAAACAGGCGCTTGAACGTCTGTTCCAGGTTTTCCCGGTTCTTCAGCGACTGCTCGAGAATGTCGTCAACTGTGCGGCTGACGTTTCGCAGATGCTTCAGCTCTTCGTAGCTCAGGTCGCCGGATTCCATCGGTGCGATTTGTAGCAGAACGAACCCGAAAATAGAGCCGACGACGGATCAGGCTAGGATGAGCGCGCCATGATGATCGCGACCCTCGCTGCTGCCCTGTTGATGACGTCTTCCGGTACCAAGCCCGAGCAATATTCCGAGCGCTGGCTCTGTGACTTGTGGGCCGGCGCCCAGTGTCACGCGAGCAGCTGCGCCAAGGACGCGAAGGATCGCTGCCTGGCGGCGAGCAAGCAGTGCAACGAGACCAGCAGGAAGACCGCCGTGACCAAGGAACGCGCCGACAAGCAGGCCGCCTGCGCCCGCGCGCTGCTCAAGGCGGCGTGCGGCGCGCCGAAGCCCGCCGAGTGCGAAGGGTTGATGTAATCCCGCCAGTCAGATTCCCGGGCGCCGAATCTCGCTGCCGACGAACTTTCCGTCGCGCACGTCGATGAGCCAGTAACCCTCGCGGCCGGCCTGGGTGCTGCTGCCCGCTCCGAAGATGTGGGGGCGCTGCGGCGAGGCGGGGTGGTGGTAGCGATGGTGAATGTGTCCGTGCAGCACGGCGAAGCGCGACCCGTGCACGATCTCGAACAGCCGGCTCGCATCGACCAGCCCGTGCAGCGGCTTGTCGGGCTTTCCTTCTTTCGTCAGCGGCGCGTGGTGCACGACGATCAGCACCGCGCGATCCTTCAGCGCCGGATCCGAAATCACCGCCTGCAGCCCCTCGAGCTGGCGCTTGCCGATGATCCCGAACGAGAAGCCCGGCACCATGCCGACGCGCGCCGATAGCAGCCCGACCACCGCCGCGCCGTCGTCGAGCAGCCGCACGAACGGATACGGCCCCTCGCGGGTGTGCTCGGGAAGATCGCTCTGAAGCAGGTGACCGAAGCGGCGCTCGAACCGGTGATCCGCCAGCGCCCCTGGTGTGTAGGTGTCGTGGTTACCGGGAATCACCGTGCACCGCCGCTTGTCAGCGGTGATGGGACCCAAAGCGGCGAGCGCGCCGTCAAACTCTTCCTCGAGGGCGTAGCCGGTCAGATCCCCCGAGACGATGAGGTGATCCGCGCGGTGCCGGGAAAAATCTTCGACGATGGTGCGGATGGTCTTCGGCGAGTCAGCGAAATAGCGTCCCCTTCCACGCAGCTTGAGCTCAGCCAGGGCCGGCATCCGGCGCCACCCCAGCTCGCGAAGAGAGGGGCGTTG
>JAYVCD010000423.1:0-8360 GCA_043750125.1 Archangiaceae bacterium
GCCGCGCATTTGGGAAGGCGCCATTGATGGCGGAGGGTAATCCAGGAAGCTGGACCAGAATCGGCCGTCGTTGCCGGATCGCGCCGAAGAGGCCGATAGTGGCCGCGGCTGTGGGGCTGTTCAACGCGATCCTGCGCAACGTGGCCCCTAAAGGCTCACCGACCCGAGCTGCCGGTGGGATTCCGGGCGACCCAGCGTCGAAGCTGCGTGCGGTGAATCTTCAGCGCCCGAGCGGTGGCCGAAACATTTCCGCCGTTGAGAGCCAGGGACTCGCGAATCTGATCATCCGCCGGAAGAGAGACGGCCGCCTCGGCAGACTCGAGCCGTCTTCCCGCGTCGATGGGCAGATGCTCGGCGCCGACGCTGGTGCCGGCCGCGGCCGCGAGGGCCGAGCGCGCCTCGATCAACAACTCGCGCACGTTGCCCGGCCAGGGCCGCAGCAGGCAGGCCTCGACCAACGAGACTGCGACCGGCCCGATCGCCCGGGTGAGCAACCACGGAATTTCTTCCAGCCGCTCGCGCAGCGGAGCCAGGGTCACCATCGGGCGCCCGAGGCGAAAGTAGAGATCCTCGCGGAAGTCGCCGCTGGCCACTTCTTCGCGCAGGTCGCGGTGGGTCGCCGAGCACAGCTTGAAGCGGACCTCGAGCCCGCGGGTCGCGCCCAGCGGGAGCACCTCGTGGGTCTCGAGCGCGCGCAACAGCTTGGCCTGCACCTGTGGCTGCAGCTCTCCGATTTCGTCGAGGAACAAAGTTCCTCCGTGCGCCGCCTGCAAATACCCTTCGGCGTCGCGGTCGGCACCCGAGTAGGCCCCTTTGCGTGCGCCAAAAAACAGCCGCTCGGCCAGCCCTTCGGGAATGCCGGCGCAATTGACGGCGACGAACGGCCCCTGGCCCGAAGCGCAGGCGTGAAAGTGGCGGGCCGCGAGCTCTTTGCCGGTACCGCTTTCACCCAGCAGGTGAAGGGTCTGACTGATCTCTGAAATTCTTCGAATCGATTCCCAGGTCGCTTGCAGCCCGGGGCCGAGCACTTGCTCGCCGCGAATCTCGACCGCCTGGCGCATCAAGGCTCGGCCGTCACTCACCAGCCAGATCAACGAATTTCCGACGGTGATGATCGGCGTCCCGGCGACTTCGCGCGTGCCCTTCAGCGGCGCGGCATTGATGCGGGTCCCGTTGCGACTGTTCAAATCTTCCAGGCGCCAGCCACCGTCGAGCCATTCCACGCTCAAGTGCTCGCGCGAGACCCGCTCGTCGTCCAGACACAAAATGCCGGGACGCGACTGCACGGCCGCCGCCCGATGGACTTGCAGCTTTCCTTCCAGCAGCGGCAGCGGTTGAAAGGCCGCGTTCCCGGCGACGAACAGCGCCGCGGCTCCGGGAGCAGCGGGGCCCAGCGGGTCGGTCAAGTCCGGACGCGAGTGGGTCAGGGTGCTGTCTGAGCCGGTCTTCCTCATCTCGCCGGACCCGACGGGGAAATCGCGCGATCCTCGAGCAGCACCACCGAGCTGATCGCCGCGAGGGCCGCGCTGTTGTCGAGGACCGGCGCAGGCAGGAAGAAGTCGGGCCAGTGCCGCACGGTCAAGTCTTCCGCGACGCTGCCCAGGGCTCGGCCATCGGGCGACTGGGTCAGGCCCGTCACTGGCCCGCGATGTCCCGCGGCGACCTTCAGCAGCGTTCCCTTCGCGCCATCCCACAGCCGCACCGCACCGTCGTCCGACCCGGACACCAGCTGCGTTCCGTCTCGCGAAAAGATCGCGGTGTAGACCATCGACTCGTGCTGCAGGACCCGCGGCGCTTCCGAAGTTCCCAGCTTCCACAGCCGCACCGAATGGTCATCGCTCGCCGACGCCAGCAAAGAAGAATCGGGACTGAACGCCAGCTGGCGAATCAGCCCCTGGTGGCCCTTGAGCGCCAGGTGCGTCCAGTCGTTCGTGTGCCAGAGGTGAACAGTGGCGTCGACCCCCCCGGCAGCCAACCACTTTCCGTCGGGCGAAAACTGCAGGTCGAAGCTGACCGCTTCGGGCCCCGCGAGCTCCCGCGGCGCGCCTTCGCCCAGGGGCCAGATTCGAATTGGAAAATCATCCCCCGCCGAGGCGACGAACCGGCCGTCGGGAGAAAACGCCACGTGCCAGACGGCGCAAGGATGTGAGCCGAGGCGCCGTTCGGTACCGGCGGGCAGGGTAAAAATTCGCACCGTGTGGTCGGCGCCGGCGGTGGCCAGCAAAGTCCCCTCGAGGTTGAGCACCGCCTGGTGGACTTCTGAAGTCTGAAGCATTTGCGAATGGAGCGAGAGGTTCGACAGGGTTCGCACCCAGGCTCCTGCTCCTCCGGCGTTGCTCAAACGTCCGCCCTGGACACTGAGGCTGCCCGCGGGTCCGGGTTCCTTGAACGTCACCTTCTGCCTGTCGGAAGGGTCCCACAGGTTGAGCTGACCGTCTTCTCCCGCGGAGGCCAGCTTTCCGTCGGGAAGAAAACGGGCCTCGACGTACTGCGATTGATGTCCCTGAAAAACGCGACCTGAGGGCCGCAGCGCATGCCAGACCCGCACTTCGCCTTCTGCGTCGCCGGTGACGACCTGGCTGCTGTCCGGGGTGAACGTCAGGGTCCGAAAAGGAGCCCCATGCCCGCGCAGCACTTCGACGTCCCCCGTCGCCAGGTGCCACAGCCGCGCGGTGCGGTCTTGCGAAACGGTGAGCAGCTGGCTCCCGTCGGGCGAGAAGCTTCCATTCACCACCCAGCCTTCGTGGCCCTTCAACACCCGGCGCTCGGAGGTCACGAGGTTGTCGAGCACCACCAGGTGGTCTTGCCCGAAAGAGGCCAACCACTGCCCATCGGCCGAGACCGCGACGAGGGGAATCGCACCTTCGTGGGCTTTTTTGAGCGCAGTGGTTTTACGGCTGGAAACCTCGAACGCCCACAGCGCGCTCGACCCGTCGCCCCACACCACCCGCGAGCCATCGGCCGACAGTCTCGCGCCCCCCGAGCTCTTCCCGATCAGCAGCGCAGGTGCAGCGGGGGGCAAGAGCACTTCAAACGCCCCGTCGGCGTCACTGGCCACCAACAGTGGACCGACCGCGGACAGCTCGAGCCCGATGACTCGGCTCGCGAGGGAAGGTTGAGCGGCGAACGGCGCTCCGGCTCGGGCGCTCCACCACACGGCTCCCTCTTCCCCCGCGACGGCGATCGCTTCGCCTGCCGCAAACAGCGCGCTCAAGTCCTGGGCGGCGGTGAAGAGGATCTCGGGCACCCCCCCGCCCACGGGCCAACGGCGCAGCGTCTTTCCTTCCGCCGCCAGCACCGACTTTCCATCGGAAGAAAAACGAAGCACGGCCTGCTTGCTGGAAAGCGTTCCCAGCACCCGCTCACGGGCGTCGGTGATCGACCAGAGGATCAAGCGGTCGCCTTCGATTCCGGCCAGGGTCTGCCCGTCCGAAGAGAGGACCACCCGCTTTCGCCCGCGGGTCAGCTGGGTCGCGACTGTGCGGCCGACGGCGGTGGCAGCGATCAACGACGTAGAGTCGGCGCGCGCACTGGCGGTCGCGGCAAAGGCCCGGGCCCAGGCAAAAGCGGCGGTTGGATCTCGATCCAGCCACAGCCGCGCTTGCGACAGCAAAAGCTGATCGCGTCGGGCCTCGGCGAGGCTCTGCGCGTGCTCGGCGAGCGCCCTTGCCGCTCTGGCCCCGTCACGCTCCGCGACGATTCGACGCAGGCTCAAACTTCCGACCAGCAGCAGCGCGAGAATCCCGAGCGCAATCGCCGCGGTGGCTGGCTTGTTCCCCAGGGCGTTTCGCTTCAACCGACTCCAGGAAGAGTAGCGGTACGCGCCGACCAGTCGGCCGTCGAGATAGCGGCGAAGATCCGCGCCCAGCGCCTGCGCGTCGGGGTACCGATTCCCGGCCGCGCGGCTCATCGCCTTCGCGACGATCGCCGCCAGCTCGCCGGGGACATCGGGCGCGAGGGTGAGCAGCGGCGTGGGCGGGCGAGAGGTCACCTGGGCCAGCACCTGGCTCGAAGAGATTTCCTCATAGGGCGCTTTGGACCCGAGCACCTCGTAGAGCATCGCGCCCAGTGCGTAGACGTCGCACCGCGCGTCGACGGCTTCACCCCGGGCCTGCTCGGGCGCCATGTAGTGCGGAGTTCCGCTGATCGCCTGTGCGTCGGGGGCCTCGAGGTGCCGCGCCAGGCCCCAGTCGATCACCAGCGTTTCGCCGTAGCTTCCGACCATCACGTTCGACGGTTTGAGATCGCGGTGAATGACGCCCTTCGCGTGGGCATACCCAATCGCATCGCAGACGGTGAGCACGCTGACCACCAACGGCAGTCGAGCCGCCAGCGTGGTGCAGGCCGAAGCGACCTCGCGCAGCGATTGTCCTTCGACGAGCTTCATTGCGTAGAACGGCTCGCCGGTGTGCCAGCGCCCCACATCATGAATGGGGACGATGGCCGGATGCTCGAGGCGGGCGGTCAGCTCGGCTTCGTAGAAGAAGCGGCGCTCGTGGTCCGCCGACAATCGGCGCAGCAGCTTGATCGCGACCCAACGGTTCAAGCGCTTGTCGCGGGCGCGAAGCACCGTGCCGATGCCGCCTTCTCCCAACTGTTCCATCACCTCGTAGCGATCGAGGTCGACCGTTCGGGGTGCGAGTGCGTCGGCCGGTTGATCGAAGGAGGCGTCGTGGGTTTGCAGAAGCGGCATCGAGCCGCACCGCTGTACCGCTTGTGCCCGGCACTGTGCCAGCCGATTGAGAGCATTCGACGCCTCAACCCGTTGATCGTTGAAGCAGAGATCGTGGCGCCCCCGTTGCACCGTACGCAGTTTCTGCACTGTTCCCGCGGACTCAAGGGGCTCATCGAAATGATTTTCAGGCAAGTGGCGGTGGCTGGACTGTTGGCTTTGTGCGTTTCGGCCTGCGGTGGGGGAACGGGCGGAAGTGTGGGTGGAGGGGCCGGTGGAAGCGCAGGCGGCAGCGCGGGGACGGGCGGAGGTACGGCGGGAGGACAGGGCGGTGGAACCGCAGGCGGAAGCGGCGGGGGACTCGGAGGCGCAGGAGGAGGAGCGGCCGGCAATCAGGCTCCGGTGTTGGGTGCGCTCGCGGCGCTGATCCTCAACGAGGGAAGCACCACCACCACCACGTTGATCGCCACCGACGGCGATGGCGACGCGCTGACCTTTTCACTGGTGGCGCCGCCGGCCTTCGCCTCAGTCAGCGGGACCACGCTCACCCTCGCGCCCGGCTACTCGAACGCGGGCAGCTACACGCTCACGGTCCGGGTCACCGATGGCAAAGACAACACCGACGGCACCCTGGCCGTGACGGTGACCAACGTGAATCAGGCTCCGGCGTTGGCGGCGATCGCTGACTTGAATTTGATCGCGGGCACCAGCGCGATGGTCACCCTGGTCGGCAGCGATCCCGACGGGGACACCGTCACCTACACCGCGACCAACCTCCCGGCCTGGGCCACGCTCGCGGGAAGCACGATCACCCTGGCGCCGCCGGTCGGAACGGTGGACACCCGATCGATCGTCAGCACCGTCAGCGACGGGGTGCTCACCGCGGTGCGCAGCTTTACCCTCACCGTCACTGCGGCGGTGAATCAGGCTCCGGTGCTCACCGCGTTGCGCCAGGTCGATGGTGCCAATGCCACAGTCGCCGCGGGAGCGACGGTCGCCGTCACTCCGATTCTCGGCGGCACCGTCAGCGACCCCGAGTCCGACACCGTCAAGCTCGAGGCCGAGGTCCGCCCCCTGGCCGCTGCGTTCACCAACGTTCCGACCCACACCGCGGCGCTCGGGGCTGCCGGTCAATTGCTGCTCAACCTCGGAAGCCTGACCTCGGGCACGTACAAGTGGCAGCTGCGCGCGGTCGACTCGAAGGGAGCGGCCAGCGCCTTTACCCCCTTCAATTCTGCAAATGCCGCCTTCACCATCACCCAGGGCGCGGTCTCGGGTTCGATTTCCGTCAACGCCAACGCGCCGGCCACCGCGACTGCCGCGGTCACGGTCACGCTCAGCGCGATGGCGACTGCTCCGGCGAGCCTCTCGCAGATGCGCTTTTCCAACGACGGAATCACCTTCACCGCGTTCGAGGCGTACGCCGGAACCAAGGCGTGGGTCCTGAGCGGAGGCGATGGAAACAAGACCGTCACCGCCGAGGTCCGCGACAGCAACAACGTCACCGCGCTGTTCTCCGACACCATCACCCTCGACTCTGCGCCGCCGACCATTTCGGCGTTTGCGATCAACAACGCGGCGGCAGCGACGAGCAGCACGGCCGCGACGCTCTCGTGGACCGCCAGTGACACCGGCACCGGGATTTCGAAGATCGAAGCGAGCAACGACGGGCTGACCTTCACCGTGCTCAACGCGTCGCCGGTGATGTGGACGTTGACCGCGGGCCAGGACGGAAGCCGCTCGGTGACGCTGCGGGCGACCGATGCCGCCGGCAATTTTGCGACCTCGACCGACAGCATCAGCCTCGACACCACGCCGCCGGTGCCCACCTCGGTCGTGATCAACAACAACAACCTGTTTTCCAAAGCGACCGCGGTGACGCTCACGTTCGTCGCGACGGACGCAGCGAGCACCGTCACCCATTTCTGTGCGAACGAGACCAACGTCCCGCCGACCAGCGCGGGCAGTGCGTGCTGGACGCCCCTGGTCGGCGCCACCGGTCCGTTCGTGCTCTCTGCCGGCGATGGGACGAAGTCGGTCTACGCCTGGTTCAAGGACGCCGCGGGAAACTTCACCGTGGCGAGCGTCAGTGACTCGATTGGCCTCGATCAGGCCTCGCCGGGCATCGCCAGCATGCAGCTCAACGGGGGAAGCGCGTACACCCAGTCGCTGAGCGTGATCGTCACCTCGACCGTCTCGGATCCCGCTCCCGGCTCGGGGGTCACTCAGCGCTTTTTCTCGACCGACGCGGTGACCTGGAGCGCACCCGCGGGCTACAGCGCGATGCTCCCATACACCTTTGCGGCGGGTGAAGGGCTGCGCACCCTCTACCTCGAGGTCGGTGATGGCGCCGGAAACGTCAGTGGCCCCGCCTCGGCCTCGATCACCGTCGACACCGTTGCTCCCACCGGAACCGTGATCATCAACGCCGCCGCGATCTACGCGACGACGACCAGCGCCACTGTGGCGATCACCGCCAGCGACGCCACCAGCACCGTCACCAAGATGTGCCTCTTCCTCACCGGAGGAATCACCGCGCCGGCAAGTCCGGTGGCCAGCGACCCCTGCTTCACCGCGTTCACCACGACCGCCGGGGTCAACCTGCCGGGCTTCACCGACGGGGTGAAGTCGGTCTGGGTCTGGTTCCAGGACAGCGCGGGCAACGTCAGCGCCGTGGCCACCGACAACATCATCCTCGACACCAATGCGCCTTCCACTCCGCCCGTCCCGAACGTCAACGCCCTGCACCGCACCTTGAGTCTGGCCTGGGCCCTGAGCTCGGACGCTACGTCGGGAACGGCCGGCTACGAAGTGGGAACCTCGGTCACGGCGGGAGGCCCGTACGTCTTCGGTGCGCTCGCACTGCCGAACAGCATCAGCCTGATCCGTTCGAACGGGGTGACCCAATACGCCGTGGTCCGCGCGGTGGATAACGCGGGCAACAAGAGCCCCAATTCACCAGAGGCCAGCGGTACTCCCCAGTACCCGTTCTCGCACCAGTACCGCCAGCCGACCGCAAACCATCTGCACGGGTCGGCCTTCCTCACTGCCGGGGTGATCAATCGATATTTCATCGCCGGGGACAATGGGGTGTTGGCCAGCTCGGACGACGGTCTGGCCACCTGGACCCGCCGCGACCCGATGTCCGACCGCACGCTCAACGCGCTGATGGTCAACAGCGGAGTGATCTGGACGGCGGGCGCGCTGGGCCACCTGTCGGTGAGCAGCGACAACGGAGTGGTGTTCACGCTGCTTCCGACCGGAGTCACCCAGGACCTTCAGGCGCTGGCCTTCACCGGCAACTCGCTCTTCGCCGGCAACTACGTCGCGGTCGGGGCCGCGGGCACCATCGTCTACGGAACCTACTCGGCGGCCGGCGGCAGCTTCGCGTCGACGCCTTCCGGGGTCACCGACGCGCTGCTCGCAGTCACCCGCTGTAACGGAGGCGCCAACTGTTCCACCGGCACGGTCGTCATTGCCGCCGGAGCGAATGGAACGGTCCTGCGCTCGACCGACCACGGCAGCACCTGGACCAAGATCGTCAACCTTCCTGCCGGCTACGTGGGGCTCGCCGGGGTGACCTTCCGCGCGGTGGTGAATGTCCCGGCAACCGAAACCCTGTACCTCGGGGGCACGACTCCCGCAGGCACCGCGCCGCTGCTGCGCTCGGTCGACGGCGGCTTGAGCT
>JAYVCD010000424.1:0-9619 GCA_043750125.1 Archangiaceae bacterium
GCCGCCAGATAGAGCGGCGGGGAGTGGTCGACCACTTCCGCGACGGACTTCCAGAGCGCGACGAAGCTGGCCGCTCCTTCCTTTTGCGCCTCCGAGATCTTCTTCCTCTGCACCTCCCACTGCAGCTTCATCTCCGAATCGAGCTCCAAACGAATTGTCGACGACGAGCTTCCAGTTGCCTCGGACATCAGTGCGCCCCCTCATGCCGCCCGCAGAATGCGAACGACACCCCATCGACGCATTCTCAGGTCGGCTGATTCACCCGCAACGCACACGCAAGGGCATCAATGCCCCTTTGTGTGCGCTGCGGGATGGGCATTGCTGCGAATTGGATGCCCGCGCCTGCGCAACTGTGGCTGCTCTCACGCGCTTTTCTGCCCGAAGCCGGGCACAATCAGTGGCGTGATGCGCGCGCTGCTGGTTCTTGGGGTGGCAGGAGTGTTCACGGTCGGCTGCGGCGGATCTGCAGGCTCGGCGCTGCGAGTCACCGTGGTGTTCGGCCCCGGATCATCTTCGAACTGCGTGGTGGTGGGCGTCCGCCGCGTCGGGAGCGACAACACCTTCGAGACGATGCCGGGCGTTGCGCGCCGCGCCGATCGGGCTGTCGTCGTCGGTGTTCTGAAGACCGCGGACATTCGGGGCCGTGTGATTCCGTTCGTCCGTGGCTTCAAGTCACCCGCATGCGCTGAGCCTTCTTCCGAGGAAGTCACCACTTCCGAGAGCTTCAATCTCGATGATCCGAGGGTCGTCCATACCGTCACTCTGACGCTCGAGGGTCCGCAGGCGGACGGCGGCACCGATGGTGGCTCGGGTGGTGGTGGCGGCGCGGGTGGTGGTGGCGGCGCGGGTGGTGGTGCCGGTGGAGGGGCAGGTGGTGGAGGGGCAGGTGGTGGAGCGGCAGGTGGTGGTGGCGGCGCGGGTGGAGGCGGCGCGGGCGGTGCGGGTGGCGGAGCGGGTGGCGTCAGCGACGGTGGCTTCGGCTATCCGCCCAGCAACTTCAACCCCGCATCGATCTCGGGCTGGGCACCTGCGGTCGTCCTCAACTGTGGGGTCACGACGCTCGACACGTCGGTGAACCCTCCGGTCTACACAAACTGGTGTGGAACGACGCCTCCCAGCACGGCAGTTCAGCTCGTCCTTCAGAACGGCGGACCGTCTGCCGAGTTGCTCGCGCTCGACTCGCTCACGGTTGCGCAGGGGTCTTCCCTTCGCCTCGTTGGGGTCCGAGCGGTCATCCTCGCGGTCCGCGGACCGGTGATCATCTCTGGTCGGCTTACCGTCGGTGCTTCGCTCGCGACACCCGGCGCTGGGGGCCTGGTTTGTGACGCAGGGACGGGAGGCTCGGGCACGTTGGGAGGCAATCCTTTCTCGGGAGGCGGCGGGGGTGCCTTCGGTACACTCGGGGCCCCCGGTGGGGCAAGCGGAGCCATCATTCCGGGGGCGGGCGGCACGCCTGAAGGCAACCCAGAGCTGATTCCACTTCGCGGAGGCTGCGCAGGCGGACGGGGCGCGAGCAAGGCCGGTCCGACCCCACGGGGAGCGGCCGGCGGGGCAGTTCAGATCTCCTCGACCGCTCAAATCACGGTCGACGGGATCATCAGCGCCCCCGGAGGAGGCGGAACCGGCGGCCTGCAAGGCGACATCGGAGCGGGCTCTGGAGCCGGGAGCGGTGGAGCCATTCTACTCGAGGGCGCAACGATCGTCCTTGGCCCGGGGGCAAGGGTCACCGCCCACGGCGCGGCTGGCGGCGGCGGATGTGACGACAACGGCGGGGGAAATGGAGCCGACGGTGAAAACGGCCGCGAGCCCGATCTGGTCGCCGCCGACGGGGGCATGCCCGGGGGCAACGCAGGGCGGGGAGGAAATGGGGCGGCCAGCACCTCCACCGGCCAGCCGGGCGGCACCGTGATGGGCGGACCCAGGAGCGGCGGGGGCGGCGGCGCTGGACTGGGGCGGATTCGCTTCAACGCCGGCGCTTGTTCGATCGGCGCGGCGGCACTGATCGACCCGCCTCAGACCTCGAATCGTTCCGACACCGGCTGCCTCTGACGGGCTGTCTCTGGCCGGCCGCGCGATCGATTTGCGGTATGACGTGCGCCAAGTGAAGGAGACGCGCTCCATCGGTCAAGAGTGGCTCATCGATGCGAGTGGCTGCGAAGTCCGCGCGCTGCAAGACGTTGCCGTGCTCGCGGCCCTGTTCGAAGAGCTGGTCGGAGCGCTCGCTTTGTCGGTGGTCGGCAGCCCGCAGTGGCATGTCTTTCCGGCGCCGGGTGGGATTACCGGGCTGGCGCTGCTGTCCGAATCCCACCTCGCGATTCACACTTTCCCCGAGCACGGGTACGCCGCGCTTTCCATCTACTCCTGCCGCCCCCGCGCCGCGCTCGACTTCGCCGCGCTGCTGCAGCGGCACCTGAAGTCCGTGTCGGTCGACGTGCGAACCGCCACCCGTGAGGCCGCCCGTTGAAGGTCGGCAACTGTCCTTCGTGCGGCGCCGAGGTCGAGTTCGCCCCCGGCGCGGGGAAGGTGAAGGTCTGCGCGTTCTGCTCGACGGTGGTGCTTCGGGGCGAGGCCAACCTCGCAAGCCTGGGGAAGGTCGCCGAGCTCGTCGACACCGATTCGCCGTTGAAGCTGATGCTGTCTGGGCGCCACGAGGACGCTCCGTTCACGATCCTCGGCCGGCTGCAGAAGGCGCACGAGACTTCCGACGGGTCCGAGTACGGCGCCTGGGACGAGTGGTTCTTGTCGTTCGAAGATGGGCGCAGCGCCTGGCTCTCGGAGTCCGAAGGGCAGTGGAACCTGATGTTCCCGATGGCCCAGGCCTCGACTCCGAGCTTCGAGCAGGCGGCGCCGGGCTCCCAGTTTCAGCTCAAGGGCACCCGCTTCGTCGTCGAGGAACGCAGCCACGCCCGCACCGTCTCGGCCCAGGGCCAGCTGCCCGACTTCCACCCCACCCACCCCTTCGTCGACGCGACCGGCCCGAAGGGGCTGTTCGTCTCGATCGACTACGGCGGGGGAGAGCCCGGCGAGGCGTTCGTCGGCAGCGCCCTGAGCCTCGACGCGCTGGGCTTCAGCCCTTCGGACCTGTCGCCTTCCACCCGGCGCGAGGCGATGAGCCAGGCGCGCTGCACCCAATGCAACGGGATGCTCGAGCTCAAGGCGCCAGACCTCGCCCGTCGGGTGGTCTGCCCCTTCTGCGGAGCGCTGCTCGACTGCAGCCACGGGAAGCTCGCCTTCCTTCAGTTGCTGCAGAAGCCGAAGGTCGAGCCGCAGATTCCGCTGGGACGCACCGGGACCCTGGAAGCGGTGGAGTGGACCTGCCTCGCGTTCCTCGTTCGCAGCTGCGAAGTCGAATCGATTCGGTACGAGTGGTTCGAGTACCTGCTCTACAACCGCGGCCACGGGTTTCGTTGGCTGATGAATTCCAACGGGCACTGGACCTTTCTCGTTCCCGTCCCCGCGGGCGAGGTCAGCGTCGCCTCGAAGGTCGCCCGCTACGGCGGTCAGTCGTTTGCGCTGTACCAGACCGTCAACACCCGAACCGATTTCGTGCTCGGCGAGTGCTACTGGGCGGTCAGCCAGGGCGAGCGCGGTTTCGCAGTCGAGTACATCGCTCCGCCCCGCTCGCTGAACGTCGATTCCACCCAGGACGAAGTGAGCTTCACCGTCGGAACCCTGCTGACCCCGAAGGTCGTGCAGGACGCCTTCAAGTTGAAAGATCTCGGCGCCCCCCGCGGCATCGCCTCGGCGCAGCTCAACCCGTTCAAGCAGAAGGCGGCGTCCACCTGGAAATGGTCGCTGGGTTGGTCGGGAGCGATCCTCGCGCTGTTCTTCGTCTTCACCCTGATGGGCAGCAACGCGACCTTTCACCGCCAGAGCTTCACCGTCCCCCCCGGGACGATGCCCCAGAGTCCCGAGGCGATGAGCTTCTCTGATTCGTTTCAGGTCCCTCAGCGAACGCCGCTGGAAGTCAACGTCTCGACCACCGGGCTCCACAACCAGTGGCTCGGGGTGCAGACCGACCTGGTCAACACCGACACCTGGGAAGTGGTCTCGCTCTACTTCGAGCTCAACGACTACGAGGGGGTCGAAGAGGGCGAGCAGTGGGCCGAGCGCAACACCCTCATCAGCAAGTCGACCGCCGACGTGGATCCCGGGAAATACGTGATGCGGGTCACTCCTTCGTGGGAAGGCGCGCAGCCCCCGCCGCGAGATCCGGTCACCATCGCGGTGAAAGCAGACCCTCCTGGGCTGTGCTGCCCGCTGATGTTGGTGCTGCTGGTGCTGTTGATTCCGATCTACGTCTCGGGCCGCAGCAGCGCGTTCGAGAGCTCGCGGTGGAATGACAGCGTGATGCAGGCGCCTGCCTTTCCCAAGGAAACCGACGCATGAAATACCTGGGTGGCATCGTGCTGCTGATCTACGCGGCGCTGCACGTCTCGAACCTCGACCGCGTCCCCGACGAGGAACGCGGCGATGTCCCCGCCAACGTGCGCACCGCGCCGGGTGGTCTTCTGCTGTGGCACACCGGATTCATGGGAGGAAAGTGATGAACCTCGATTTCCTGGGCAAGGCGTTGTTGTCGTCGGTGGTCTTTTCTCTGTTGGGAATGGTCGTCTTCGTGGCCGGCTTTTTCGTGGTGAAGCTGATTCTTCCCTTCGATGTAAACAAAGAGCTCGAGCATGACCAGAACACTTCGGTCGGAATCGTGATCGGCAGCTTCATTCTCGGGCTGGCGTTCATCGTCGGCATGGCCATTCACGGGTGAGTGAGTCGGGCAGTCCGCGGCCGTCGCTGATGTTCATCACCGTGCTCGTCATCGCGACGTGCGGGCTGATCTACGAGCTGATCGTCGGCACCCTCGCCAGCTACCTGCTCGGCGATTCGATCACCCAGTTCTCGACCATCATCGGCGTCTACCTGTTCGCGATGGGCATCGGCGCCTGGGTCTCGAAGTTCATCGAGCGGGGACTGGCCCAGCGCTTCATCGAGGTCGAGCTGGCGGTCGCCTTCTGTGGAGGCATCTGCGCCCCGTTTCTCTTCGCCACCTTCGCCGCCGGCTCGGGGTTCCGCGTCGCCCTCTACGGGACCGTGCTGGTGATCGGCACCCTGGTCGGCCTCGAAATTCCGCTGCTGCTGCGAATCTTGAAAGACCAGGTGCAGTTCAAGGACCTCGTCTCGCGGGTTCTGACCTTCGACTACCTCGGCGCGCTGGCCGCCTCGCTGCTGTTTCCGATCGTCCTCGTCCCGCGGCTCGGCCTGATTCGGACGTCGCTGCTGTTCGGGTTGATCAACGCCGCCGTCGGGCTGTGGAGCACCTGGCTGCTCGCCCCGTCGCTGGCCAACCCCATTCGGCTGCGGGTCAAGGCGGTCGCGGTGTGCGCGCTGCTGCTCGCCGGGTTTGGCGCCGGCGACTTGATGACCAGCTTCTTCGAAGAGCAGCTGTTCACCGACGAGGTGGTTCACGCGCAGTCGACCCCGTATCAGCGCATCGTCGTCACCCGGTCCGCGCGTGGCTTCTCGCTGTTCTTGAACGGGAACCTGCAATTTTCCTCGGTCGACGAGTACCGGTACCACGAGGCCCTGGTCCACCCCGCGTTCGCGTATGCCGCGTCGCGGAAGCGGGTGTTGGTCCTCGGCGGGGGCGACGGGCTCGCCGCGCGCGAAATCTTCAAGTATCCCGAAGTCGAGCAGGTGACGTTGGTCGATCTCGACCCGGCGATGACCCGCCTGGCCGTCGGCTACCTCGAGCTCAAAAGCCTCAACGGCGGCTCGCTTCAGAATCCGAAGCTGACCGTGGTGAACGAAGACGCGATGCAGTGGCTCACCACCACCGACCAGCGGTTCGACGTGGTGGTCGTCGATTTCCCCGACCCGAACAATTTCTCACTCGGCAAGCTGTACACCACCCGGTTCTACAATCTGCTCAAGGCGCGCATGGCTCCCGGCGCCGTCGCGGTGGTTCAGAGCACCTCGCCGCTGTTCGCCCGCAGAAGCTTCTGGTGCATCGACGCCACCATTCGCGCCGCTGGCTTTCGGAC
This sequence comes from Archangiaceae bacterium, assembly GCA_043750125.1. Taxonomy (GTDB): domain Bacteria; phylum Myxococcota; class Myxococcia; order Myxococcales; family Myxococcaceae; genus JAGSPQ01. The sequence goes on from JAYVCD010000424.1 coordinate 6,039, forward strand.
CCGCGCCTATCACGCCTGGGTTCCGAGCTTCGGGGAGTGGGGTTACGTCCTCGCCTCGCTCGACGAATTTTCCGAAAAGCACGCGCTGCCCGATGACCTGCGCTTCCTCTCGCCCGACACCATGGCGCAGCTGTTTCATTTTCCTCGCGACATGGACGAGGTCCCCGCTGAGGTCAACCGGCTCAACAATCAGGTCCTCGTTCACTATTACGAAGCCGAGTGGCGCCACTGGAACTGACTTCCCGCCGTGAGCTGATCGCCAGCTTCTTAGGCCTCGCCGTGGCGGACCTCGCCTGTCGCCGCAACCCGAACCCCGGTGTCATCCCCGGAGCCTTCGCCGACACCTCGATTCTCGCCACCGGTCATCAGCTGCGCACCGGGCCGCCCGCGCTGGCCACCCAGGTCGAACGCACCGTCGATGTGCTGATCGTCGGCGCCGGCGCGGCCGGGCTCTCGGCGGCCTGGCGGCTGGCCGGCGCTGGGGTGGGCGATGTCCTCGTCTGCGAGCTCGATGACGTCCCCGGCGGCACCGCCCGCGGTGGGATCAACGCCGTCAGCGCGTTCCCCTGGGGAGCGCACTACCTGCCCGCTCCGCTCAGCGCCACCGGGCCCGTGCCTCGCCTGCTCAAAGAGCTCGGGGTGCTCACCGGCGTCGATGCCCAGGGCGGCCCCCAGTACGCCGAAGAGGCGTTGATTCATGAGCCCGATGAACGGATTTTCTTCCGGGGGTCCTGGTACGAGGGGCTCTACCTTCGGGTCGGCGCGTCCGCTGAAGATTTGGCTCAGCTCGAGCGCTTCGAAGATCAGATGCGCGCGTTTGCTTCCGCCCATGACGGGAAGGGTCGCAAGGCGTTCGCCGTTCCGGTCGCGTCCGGCAGCGACGACGCCGAGTGGACCCAGCTCGACAAGCTGTCGATTGCACAATGGTTGGAGCTCCAACGGTTTGATTCGCCCCGGCTGAAGTGGCTCGTCGAGTACGCCTGCCTCGATGACTTCGGGTCCACCTCTGCCAACACCTCGGCCTGGGCCGGCATCTGGTACTTCTGCTCGCGGCAGACCGGCGATGAGAAGAACGAGGGCTACCTCAGCTGGCCCGAAGGCAACGGCCGCCTCATTTCCCAGCTCGCCCGCGCGGTTTCCCCCGACCGGCTGCGCCGCCGCTTCCTCGTTCATTCGCTCTCGCCTTCTGACGCCGGCTGGGTCGCCCATGGTCTCGAGGCCGGTCAGCCCGTGCAGCTGCTCGCCCGCCAGGTCGTCCTTGCCTGCCCTCGCCACGTCGCCGCCCGCGTCATCGCGCCTTGGCGCCAGGCGCCGCCTTCGTTCGTGAAGGAGTTTCAGTCCAGCCCCTGGGTCGTCGCCAACCTCACCCTGTCCAGACGCCCCACCGGCCGCGGCTTTCCTCTCGCCTGGGACAATGTCTTCTACGAGTCGAAGAGCATCGGGTACGTCGTCGCTACCCATCAGGCCCCCCGCGCCGACGTCCACGGACCCACCGTCCTCACCTGGTACTGCCCGCTCGCCGGCACCGACGCCTCCGCCGAACGCTCGCGCCTGCTCGGCACCCGGTTCGAGGAATGGGAACAGGTCGTCCTCGCCGACTTGACCGTCGCTCACCCGGACATCCGGTCGATCGCCACCCGGCTCGACGTCATGCGCTGGGGTCACGCGATGATCAAACCTCGCCCCGGCTTCCTCTGGGGCGGCGCCCGGCAGGCCGCGCTTGGGTCCCTCGGCGGGTCACTGCATTTCGCCCACACCGACCTCGGCGGGCTCGCCCTGTTCGAAGAGGCCAATCACTTCGGCGTCCTCGCTGCCGAGCGCGCGATTGCCGGACTTGGGAAGACTTTCGACAGTTGGCTTTAGTTTCAAGGCGCGTCCTGTCTTGGGTTTTGCGTTCTCGGATTTCCCGAGCCCTTGTAGTCGCGCGGCCGACCGCTGGGCTTCCAGTCGGTCGGCCTTCGGTGCCCTGCGGACTTCCAGGTGTTCGGAAACGGACCTCTGCCTTCGTGCCCTTGCTGCCCGCCATTTCGGTCGGGCGATGAGGCACGTTTCGCGCTCAGGCGGTCTTCAGCAGTCGGGCTGTTGTTCCTCGGGCATTGACGTACAGGTGGTTCTGGACGGCTTTTAGTGAGCCTTGTGGCCTATTTCTGATAATTGGGGTAAAAAGTACTTCGAAATCCGGTGCCAATTTACCCCTGTTTATTGTTTTGGCTTCAGACCCCGCCCACCCTCTCACCGTCCCTGCCCAACGGTCACCCGAACCTCGTGAACGCCCGGGACCGCTTTCACTTTCGCCTGGTTCTACCCGCTCTGCGTACGCCTCGAGCCTCCGCCAGGCGCCCCCACCTGGCATATGAAGTTCCCGTGACGGACTCCCGCTGGCTCTTCGGTCCTCGAATCGACCTCGGTGTCTTCGCCGGCAGCGCCCTCGCTTCAGCCGCGCTCGTGCTCCTCGCTCCCGCACTGGGCATCGGCGCCGACACTCCCCTGTGGGCCTGGGTCCTTCTCGTCCTCGGGATCGACGTAGCCCACGTCTGGTCCACCCTCTTTCGCGTCTACCTCGACGCCGACGAACTTCGCCGCCGACCCGTGCTCTATGCCGCCGCCCCCCTCCTCGCCTGGGCCATCGGCGTCAGCGCCTACTGCGTCAGCAGCGGCCTGTTCTGGCGCCTCTTCGCCTACGCCGCCGCCTGGCACTTCGTGAAGCAGCAAGTCGGGTGGATGGTCCTCTACGGCCGCCGCTCTCACTCCACCCCCGCTGAAATCCTCCTCGACCAGGCCGCGATCTACGCCGCCACCCTCGGCCCCTTCGTCTGGTGGCACGCCAATCTTCCTCGCCCTTTCTGGTGGTTCGTCGAGGGCGACTTCATCCCCGGTCTTCCCCCCTGGGTCGGAACCCTGGCCCTCATCCTTCACTTCGCCGTCCTTGGCCTTTGGGTCGCCGCCCGCTTCCGCCACGGCCTCCACCCCGGCAAGGCACTGCTGCTGCTCGCCACCTGGGTCGCCTGGTTCGGAGGCATCGTCCTCGCCCGCAACGACTTCGCCTTCACCGTCATGAACGTCATCCTTCACGGCGTTCCCTACTTCGCACTGCTCTACCAATACGCCCGCGCTCGCCACCGCGAAGGCGGCTACGGAATCCTCGGAATCGTTCTTCGCGCGGGTCTCCCCGGGTTCTTCGGCCTGCTCATCGCCCTCGCGTTCCTCGAAGAATTCTTCTGGGACCGCATGGTCTGGCACGAACACGGCGCCTTGTTCGGCAGCGGCGCATTCCCTCTCTCCGAGGGCGCGCTCGTCCTGCTCGTTCCTCTGCTCGCGTTGCCGCAAGCCACCCACTACCTGCTCGACGGCTTCATCTGGCGAAGTCGGGAAGACCCCAACCTCGCCCCCCGCCTCGGCTGGGCCTGAGCTCTACAGACAGGCCGTCACCTACGTCACCGTGAACGCCTTCCCGCTCGTAAGCGTCTTCAACGACCGGACCGCGTGATCCGGGCGGCTTGAAAGTGATCCACCTGGCGGTCTGAAACTGATCCACCTCGCAACTGGGGACAGCTTGCCGGGCACAGCCCGGCGTGCGTTCC
>JAYVCD010000425.1:0-9365 GCA_043750125.1 Archangiaceae bacterium
GCGGGGGGAAGGTCGACGCCTGCAATGCGAGCCATGTGTATCGTTTCCTTTTCAGTTGCCCTGACGCTGCTTGTGCCGGGGATTTGCAGCGCAGATCACTCGCACAACGCCCTTGCGGCGAATCACCTTGCACTTGTCACAGATCTTCTTCACAGACGGACGAACTTTCATTTGGTGCCTTTAGAGGAAAAAGTTACTTCGCGCGGTACGTGATGCGGCCGCGGGTCAGATCGTAAGGAGACAGCTCGACCTTCACCTTGTCGCCCGGAAGAATGCGGATGAAGTGCATGCGCATTTTGCCAGAGATGTGAGCGAGCACCTTGTGGCCATTGTCCAGCACCACGCGGAACATCGCGTTCGGGAGCGGCTCCATCACCGTTCCCTCGACTTCAATGGCGTCATCTTTGGGCAATCAAAAACCTCGTATTTCCGTAAGTTTGCTTTCGCTCGGATCAGAGCGGAGCGCGGCGCAGTAGCATTCTTACGCACCCATTTGCAAGCAAGTGTTTTTCATTTCTGATTTCAAGGCGTTACGCACGGTTTGTCAGCAGCTCGGGCTCACCCTCGGTGATCAGCACCGTGTGCTCGAAGTGAGCAGACAGCTGGCCGTCGAGGGTGACGGTGGTCCAGTCGTCTTCGAGAATTTCGACTTTGGCGGTGCCCAGATTCACCATCGGCTCGATGGCGATCGTCATTCCCGGCTTGAGCGTGAGCCCCGAGTTGGGCTTGCCGAAGTTCGGTACCGACGGAAACTCATGCAACGCCCGGCCGATTCCGTGCCCGGTGAAGTCGCGCACCACCGAGTAACCGTGGGCCTCGGCATGGCTCTGCACCGCGTGGCCGATCGCACCCAGCCGGCTTCCGGGGCGGCAGACTTCAATCGCCTTCGCCAGGGCTTCCCGGGTGACGGCGATCAGCTGCTTTGCCTCGTCACTCACCTTCCCGACCGGGACGGTCCGGGCTGAATCTCCGAACCAGCCTTTGAAGCTGACGCCGAAGTCGAGCTTGAGCAAATCGCCCTCGCGCAGGGTCCGCTTCTTCGAAGGAATTCCATGCACGACTTCCTGATTCACCGAAGCGCAGAGCACGGCGGGAAAGCCGTGGTAGCCCTTGAAGGCAGACTTCGCCCCGTTCTTCGCAATCAGCTTCTCGGCGATCGCATCGAGCTCGCCGGTGGTAACCCCCGGCTTCACCTGGGCCTCGAGCGCATCGAGGATCGCACAGACGATGCGCCCTGCCTCACGCATCAGCTTGACCTCGGGCGCCGAGCGCGTGCTGACGGTCTGCTCGCTCACGACGGCTACTGCTTTCCGAGGGCGTCGGTGATCGCGCCAAAGACTTTTTCGGTCGAGCCCATGCCGTCGATGCGGCTCAATAGATTGCGCTGCTCGTAGAACGCTTTGAGCGGCGCGGTGTCTCGGGCGTAGATCTGAAGGCGGTTTTGAACTTTCTCGGGCTCGTCGTCTTCGCGCTGGACCAGATCGGACCCGCACTTGTCGCACTTGCCAGAGATCTTCGGAGGGCTGTTGAGGACGTGAAAGACCGAGCCATCTTTGGGACAGCTGCGTCGCCCGCTCATCCGGCCGACGATCGCCGCTTCGTCGACCTCGAGCGAGACCACCCGATCGATCTTCTTCCCCGCCCGCTTCAGCTGGGCCTCGAGGGCTTCCGCCTGGGGAAGGGTGCGGGGAAAGCCATCGAGCACGAAGCCCTCGCGGGCATCCTCGCGCTGCAGCCGTTCTTCGATGATCTGAATCACCAGGTCATCGGGCACCAGCTTTCCGCTGGCGAGCAGGGGCTCGACCCGCTTGCCCAGCTCGGTGCCTTGACGAATCGCCTCGCGCAGAATGTCGCCGGTGGAGATTTGCGGAAGGGCGTACTTCTGCAGCATCAGCTTGGCCTGGGTGCCTTTGCCGGCACCGGGAGGTCCGAGAAGAATGAGGTTCATCGTTTCGTTCCCCCGTAGAAGCGCAAAGCGCTTACGCGGCGACCTTCATCCGGCCGCGGATGCGCGGGCCACGCGGGCCTGCAAAGCCTTCGTAGTTGCGCGAGATGAGGTGCTGCTCGATTTGCTGCACGGTGTCGAGCGCCACGCCCACCACAATCAGCAGCGCAGTGCCGCCGAAGTGGAACGGGACGTTGAGCATCTGGGCGATCACCGACGGAATCACGCAGATCGCAGCCAGGTAGACGCCACCGCCGAAGGTGAGCCGGTTGAGGACCCGCTCGATGTAGTCGGCGGTCTGGCGACCGGGACGAATGCCGGGGATGTAGCCCCCCTGCTTCTTGATGTTGTCCGCCACGTCGTCGGGCCGGAAGGTCAGCGAGGTGTAGAAGAACGCGAAGAAGATGATCAGCGAGACGAAGATCCCGTTGTAGATCCACGCGCTGCTGTTCAGCGTCTGCTGCACCCCGCCCATGAAGGGCAGCCAGCTGCCGAGGGTGGCGGGGAAAGAAAGAATGGCTCCGGCGAAGATCGGAGGGATCACGCCCGCTCCGTTGACCTTCATCGGGAAGTAGGTCGCCTGGCCGGCGAACATCTGCCGCCCGGCCATGCGCTTGGCGTATTGCACGGGTATTCGTCTCATTCCCCGCTCGATGTAGACGACCGCTCCGACGATGACGACCATGAAACCGAGCAGCGCCACCACCGCTCCGGCGCTGATCGTCTCGGCGCTCACCGCGTCGTACAGCGACTTGGCCGCCGGGACGATGCCCGCGACGATGCCGGCGAAGATGATCAACGAGATGCCGTTGCCGATGCCGCTCTCGGTAATCCGCTCGCCCAGCCACATGATGAACGCAGTGCCGGCGGTGAGGCTGACCACCGTCATGAAGGTGAAGTAGAGGTTGTTCGAGGGGACGACGATGTGATCGATGCCGCCGCTGTCCGCGACGCTCGTCGAACGGCCCAGCGAGCCCAGCCAACGGCTGATCGCGACGCCCTGCACAATCGAAAGAACGATGGTCCCGTAGCGGGTGTACTGGTTGATCTTCTGTCGCCCGCCGGCTCCTTCTTTCTGCAGGCGCTCGAGCGTGGGGACCACGACCGCGAGCAGCTGCATGATGATGCTCGCCGAAACGTAGGGCATGATTCCGAGCGCGAAGATCGACATCTGATTGAGCGCGCCGCCCGAGAACATGTTGAACAGGTTGACCAGGCCGCCCGTTTTGCGCTGCGACTCCATGTAGACGGTCATCGCCGACCGATCGACCCCCGGGGTGCTGATGAAGATCCCCAGCCGGTAGACGGCGAGGATTCCCAGGGTGAACAAAAGCCGGCCGCGAAGCTCGGCGATCCGGAAGACGTTGGTGAAGGCATTCAAGGCCATCGAAAGACTCTCCTTCGAAACAAAACAACAGCGCCCCTCGACCGGAAGTCCGATGAGGGGCGCGGGAACCTAACCAATCAAGTGGGTACTCGCCACCAGCGCCTGCTGCCTTTTCAGGCCTTGGCCTTGGCAGCCGGCTTCGCGACCTTGGGACGCTTGCGTCCGTTGGCGCGAAGAAGACCGTCTTCCTTGTGCGTCACCAGCCCGAGCTCTTCGGCGATGCCGCCGGCCTTGGCGATCGCTTCCTTCGCAGTCGCCGACATCTTGTGCACTTTCACCGTCAGCTTCCGGGTGAGCGTGCCGTTGCCGAGAATCTTGATTCCCGACCAGACGCCCTTGACCAGGCCAATCTTGCGCAGCGCCGCTTCGTCGACGATCGCGCCGGCGGTGAAGCGCTCGAGCTCGCTCAAGTTCACCACCGCGTACTCTTTGCGGTTGGGCGAATTGAAGCCGAACTTCGGCAACCGGCGTTGAAGCGGGCTCTGACCGCCTTCGAAACCTTCGAAGTGCATGTTACCGCTGCGGGCCTTCTGGCCCTTGCCACCGCGGCCTGCGGTCTTGCCGGTGCCGGAACCCTGGCCACGACCGACCCGCTTCTTGCGGTGGTTGGAGTGAAACGGCGCTTCGAGCGTGTGGAGCGTGTTCATGAGGTCCTCTGGTTACTTCTTGGCCGCGACAATTTCGGCAACTTCGCGGGCCACGCGAGCGTCGCGGTTGCGAATGTGCACCGGCTTGCGGCGCACGGTCTTCTTCGGCTCTTCCTTGACCACCTCGTGCGAGACGAGGTGCTGAACCTTGAAGATCATTCCGCGGATCTCTGGGGTGTCCTGGAGCAACCGTTCTTGGTTGAACTTGCGCAGACCCAGACCCTGAATGGTGCGCAGCTGGCGCTCGTTCGCGCCGGAAAAGCTCTTCGTCAACTTGACCTTCAAACCCATGACTAGTTCCTCGCCTCAGACTTCTTGAGGCCGAAGTGAATCTCTTTGCCGCGCAGGCGAGACACCTGCTCAGGCGAGCGCAGCTGCTTGAGGCCTTGAACCGTAGCTTTCAGCACGTTGTGCGGGTTGCGCGAGCCCTGGCACTTGGAAAGGATGTTGCGAACTCCGGCGGCCTCGAGCACGGCGCGAACGCTGGCTCCGGCGATGACGCCCGTTCCTTCGGAGGCCGGCTTGAGCAGCACCTGGCCGGCGCCGAAGTGACCCAGCACCTCGTGAGGAATGGTGTGACCCATCAGGGGAACGCGGAACAGGTTCTTCTTCGCGTTCTCGCCCCCTTTGCGAATCGCTTCGGGGACTTCGTTCGCCTTGCCCAGGCCAACGCCAACATGGCCGTTGCCGTCGCCAACGACGACCAGCGCTGCGAAGGAGAACCGGCGGCCGCCTTTGACGACCTTGGCAACGCGGTTGATGTTGACGACGCGGTCGGTGAGATCGAGGTCGTTCGGGTTGATCGGAGTTGGCATGCGCAGTTCTCGCTTTTAGAAGGTGAGGCCGGCTTCGCGGGCGGCATCGGCCACCGCAGCGATCCGTCCGTGGTAGGGGAAACCGTTGCGGTCGAACACCACCGAAGCGATCTTGACGGCCTTGCACTTGGCGGCGATGAGCGTACCCACCCGCTTGGCGTCGGCCTTCTTGTCGCCCTCGTCCTGGCCCTTGAGCTCTTTGGACAAGGAAGAAGCGAACGCGACCGTCACGCCGGTGTCGTCGTCGACGACCTGCGCGTAGATGTGCTTGAGCGACTTGTAGACGGTGAGCCGGGGGCGCGCCGAGGTGCCTGAGAGCTTTCGGCGAATGCGCAACTTCCGGGTGAGGCGATTGTCCAATTTGGTCATGGTTTTTGGTCTTCCTTCCGCGGCAGATGAGGCCTTCCCACCGCGGATGAATGAGGGAAGAGGCGTTATGCCGTTCCCGTCTTTCCTTCTTTACGACGAACCTTCTCGGTCGACAGCTTGATTCCCTTGCCCTTGTACGGCTCAGGAGGGCGCAGCGCCCGAATCTTGACCGCAGTCATTCCGAGCAGCTCGCGGTTCACCGACTTCAAGGTGAGGTCGAGGGTCGGCAGCGACTCTTCGGTGCGCGGGACCTTGCCGACTTCGGCGGTCACGCCGTCGGGCAAGGGGAAGATCACCGGGTGCGAGAAGCCGAGCGAGAAGTGAATCGCTTTGCCTTTCACTTCGGCACGAAAGCCGACTCCGCGGATGGCGAGGCTCTTTTCCCAGCCTTTGGACACGCCGAAGGCGGCGTTGGCCAGGATCGAGCGGGTCAGGCCGTGCAGCGACTTGTGCTGGCGCGACTCGCTGGGGCGGGTGACACCCATCACGCCGTCTTTCACCGCGACCTTGATCTCGGCGTTGGGCAGCTTGACGGTGATTTTTCCTTTCGGCCCTTCGAAAGCCACGGTGTCGCCCGAGATGAGGGCCTTGACCTTGTCTTCGAGCTTGATGGGCATCCTTCCAATGCGGCTCATGATGGCGTCCTTTCAGTCCTGACTAATAAACGGTGCACAGAAGCTCGCCGCCGACCTTCTGCTTGCGGGCTTCGTGATCGACCATCACTCCACGCGAGGTCGACAAGATTGAAATGCCCATTCCGCCCAGCACGCGCGGAATGTTGCGCGCAGCGGTGAAGCGGCGAAGGCCTGGCTTGCTCACCCGCTTGATGCCGGTGATGACCGGCTCGCGGTCGGGGCCGTACTTCAGCATCAGGGTCAGCTCGTTCTGGGGCTTGCGGGCGTGGGTGACGAAGTCGGCGATGAAGCCTTCTTCCTTCAGCACCTTCGCAACCTGCTCTTTGAGCACCGACCCGGGCAGCACGACCTTGTCGTGGCGCGCGCGCGACGCATTGCGCAGGCGGGTCAGCATGTCTCCAACGGGATCATTCACCGGCATTGTTCACTCCACCTACTACGAAACTGCGTGGGGCCTGCTTCGCTTACCGGGACAACCCCGGCAGTTCGAGACAGGCATGAAAACCGTCGAGCTACGCCTGACGGAAAGGAAGTCCAAAGTGCTTCAACAACGCGAGGCTGTGCTCATCAGTGCGGGCGGTCGTCACGATGCTGACGTTGAGGCCCTTCACCTTCTCGATCTGGTCGTAGTTGATCTCGGGGAAGATGATCTGCTCCCGGATGCCCATCGTGTAGTTGCCGCGGCCGTCGAACGCCTTGTTCGAGACGCCCTTGAAGTCACGCACGCGAGGCAGCGCGACGTTCACCAACCGGTCGAGGAACTCGTACATCCGGTCGTTGCGCAGCGTCACGGCAGCGCCAATCGCCTGGCCCTGGCGCAGCTTGAAGTTCGCGATCGACTTGCGGGCGCGGGTGATGATCGGCTTCTGGCCGGTGATCGCCATCAACTGATCGACCGCTGATTCCATGATCTTGTTGTTCGCCAGGGCCTCGCCCAGTCCCATGTTGACGACGATCTTCTCGAGGCGCGGAACCTCGTTGGGGTTCTTGAACCCGAGCTCCTTCATCAGCGCAGGGACGATTTCCTTGCGGTAACGAAGCTTGAGGCGCGCAGGCTTGGTCTCGAGGCCTTCCTCGATGTTGGCGGCAAAGCCGGCCTTCTTCGAGTCTTCCTTGCCGCGCTTCTTCGCCGCGCGCTTCGCCTTCGCGTCGGCAGCAGCCTTCGCGTCGTCGACGAGCTTCTTCTTGTCTTTCGTTGAGTCTTCGTTCTTTTCGTCAGCCATAATGTTGGTCTCGCTCAGTCGATCGACGCGTCGCACTTCTTACAGAAGCGCGACTTCTTATCGCCGGTGATTTTCAGGCCGACGCGGGTGGGCTTGTCGCACTTCGGGCAGACGAGCGAAAGCGAAGGAAGAGCAATCGTGCCGGCCGACTCGAGAATGCCGCCCTCGGGGTTCGCGCGATCTTTGCCCTTCTTGACGTGCTTCTTGACCATTCGCAGGCCTTCGACGCGAACGCGGTTCTTCACCTTGTCGAACGCGAGGATCTTGCCGCGGTTGCTCTTCTGGGTGCGCTCGGCGCCCGCGGTGACCTGGACGGTGTCTCCGACTTTCAGCTTTTGCATTTTTAGAGAACCTCGGGCGCGAGCGAGATGATCTTCATGAACTTCTTCGCGCGCAGCTCACGGGCGACCGGCCCGAAGATGCGGGTGCCGATCGGCTCCATTTCCTTGTTGATCAGCACTGCGCTGTTGCCGTCGAACTTGATGTAGCTGCCGTCGGGGCGGCCGAGCTCACGCTTGGTGCGCACGATGACCGCCTTGGCCACGTCGCCCTTCTTCACTTTCGCGTTCGGCAGGGCCTCACGAATCGAGACGACGATTACATCGCCAATCGACGCGTACTGGCGCTTGGAGCCGCCCAGGACCTTGAAGCAAAACACTTTCTTCGCGCCCGAGTTGTCTGCGACATCGAGCACTGTCTGCATCTGAATCATTGTTGCTCCTTAGTCCTTGGCCTGAATCGCTTAGACGCGAACCGCGCGCTCGAGCACCTTCGCGACGCGCCAGCGCTTGTCTTTCGACATCGGGCGGGTCTCGGAGATGAGGACCTTGTCGCCCTCGTTGATGGTGACCTTCTTCGGGTAGTCGTGATCTTCGGCGTGCGCCTTGTACTTCACGCGCAACGTCTGGATCTTTCCGTACTGGGCGTGGGCAGCGCGCCGGCGCACAGTGACGATCACCGTCTTCTGCATCTTGTTCGAGGTGACGACGCCAATGCGGGTCTTGGGGCGCCCGCGGGGGTCGGTCTGCGTCGTCGAGGTCGGGGTCGGGTCGGCCATGTCGTTAAGCCTTCTTCGCCGGCCGAACTTCGGCGGCGGTGTGTTTCTGGGTGAGAACCGTGAGCACGCGCGCGAGATCGCGCTTGTGGGTGGTGCGCTCGGAGGGGTTATCGAGGGCGCCCGTCTTCAGCTTCAGCTGGTCCTGAAACAGGCTGGTGCGCAGCTCTTGCGCGCGCCGGGTCAGGTCATCAACGGTGAGGTCCTTCAACTCTTTCGCGGTTGCCATGGTGGGTTCCTTAAATCTTCTGGTCGTCGCGGAAGACGATGCGGGTCATGACCGGCAGCTTGGCCTGGGCGAGTTTCATCGCCTGAATCGCGAGCTCTTTCGTCATTCCGTCCATCTCGAACAGAATCCGGCCCGGCTTGACGACGGCGACGTAGTACTCGACGTTGCCCTTGCCGGTGCCCATGCGGGTCTCCGCAGCCTTCTTGGTGATCGGCTTGTCCGGAAACACGCGGATCCAGATCTTTCCGCCGCGCTTGATCTTGCGGCTGATCGCAATACGACCGGCCTCGATCTGACGCGACGTGATCCAACCTGGATCCAGGGTCATCAGACCGAACTCTCCAAACGAGAGCTCGCTGCCGCGGTACGCTCTACCGCGCATACGGCCCTTCTGCATTTTGCGGTACTTGGTTCGGGATGGCTGGAGCATGGTGGTCTTTCGTTCCTCTTAGCGCTGGAACTCGCGAGGCGTCTGCGACTTGCCCGGCAGAACTTCGCCGCGGCAGATCCACACCTTGCATCCAATCTTTCCGTAGGTGGTCTTCGCTTCGGCGAAGCCGTAGTCGATGTCGGCACGCAGGGTGTGGAGCGGAACGCGACCTTCGCGGTACCACTCGTAGCGGGCCATTTCAGCGCCGCCGAGGCGACCGGAGCAGGCGACGCGAATGCCCTTGGCGCCAAACTTCATTGCGGTCTGAATCGCCTTCTTCATCGCGCGGCGGAATGCGATTCGGCGCTCGAGCTGGGTGGTGATGTTCTCGGCGACGAGCTGAGCGTCGATCTCCGCCTTGCGGACCTCGACGATGTTCAGGAAGACCTCATTCTTGGTGTACTTCTGGAGGTCCTTCTTCACCGTCTCGATACCGGCGCCGCGCTTTCCGATCACGATCCCCGGACGGGCGGTGTGAACGTTGACCTTCACCTTGTTCGCGGCGCGCTCAATCTCGACCTTCGAGACGCCTGCGTGGTTCAGGCTCTTCTTGACGAAGTTGCGGATCTTGATGTCTTCGTGGAGCCACTGCGCGTAGTTCTTTTCGTCGAACCACTTGCTGTCCCAGGTG
>JAYVCD010000426.1:0-24749 GCA_043750125.1 Archangiaceae bacterium
ACGTCTGCGCCGACCCCGATCGCCTCGCCGTTCACCTCAAAGACTTCGAGGCCCTGGTCGCCTTTGCCAGGGCCGAAGGAATCACGCTGGTGGTGATGACCTCGCCCTCGCACGTCCGCAGCCTACAGCTGCTGCGCGAAACGGGGCTCTGGCCCGAAGTCGAACGCTTCAAGTCAGCGGTGGCCAAAATCAGCCACGACGCAGGCTTCGCCTTCTGGGAATTCGGAATCGCCGATGCGCGCACCACCGCCGAGGAAGTGCCCCCGCTGGGCGACAAGGCCGCGCGCATGCGCTGGTACTGGGAATCTTCCCACTTCAAGAAGGAGCTCGGGGACGTTGCGTTGGCGCGCGTCCTGGGTCGGCCCATGCCCGAAAGCCTGGTCGACTGGGGAACGGTGGTCGCGCCGGATTCTCTGGACGCAGTGCTCGCGAAAGTCTCCGATGGGCTTTCGGCGTGGGCCACCGCCCACCCCACCGACGTAGAGGAGATTCGAAAAGTGGTCACCGAAGCACGCGCCGCCCAGGTCTGTCGCAGGCGGCAGCCGTGATCGAGGTCCGCGCCCACTCGAGCCTCGCCGAGCTGGATCCCCACCAGATGGACGCGCTCAACCGCGCGTCTCGCAACGCTTCTCCTTTCGCTTCGCCCTATTGGCTCGGCCAGTTCGTCAAACACGATCGCGACCATCAGGCCCAGTCGCCGCAGGTGATGATCCTCGCCGCGTACGAGGGATCCAGGCTCACCGGCTATCTGCCCCTCAAGGCCACGGTCGATGGCAACGGCCGCAAGATCAGCTGCCTGATCACGCTCGAAGTCGAACGACCCCAGGTCGTCGCCCAACCCCAGGACGAGGCGCCCGTCGCCCAGGCGTTCTTCCGGTACCTCGTTCACCGGCGCCAGGAATGGGACCTGCTCGAGCTCTCGCAGCAAGAACCCAAATCCGCGCTGTACGCCGGCCCCGACTTTCCGGCCAAACGTCATTGGCTGCGGCGGCTTCCCGATCGCCAGAACAACGTGATGCCGGTTCGGTTCGCGAATGCGAAGGCCTACGTCGCCGCCCTGCACAAGAAGATGCGGTACAACCTGAAAACGCAGGTCGCCGAGCTGCTCGCCGTACCCGGGATGACGGCGTTGGTCGCAAGCCAGTCCACCGCCCGCGCACCCCTCTACGAGCTGTTCCTCGAGATTGAGAGCCGCAGCTGGAAGGCCCGCGGAGCCGCAGGCGTCGGCTCGCGCGAGCAGACCTACCGCGCGGTGCTCAGTGACCCCACGTCACCGATCGCATCCTTCGTCGCCGTGCTGTTCCTCGACGGGTTGCCGATCGCCGGCTCGATCTGGAGCACCTACGGGGCCAATTGCTACTACCTGCAGTCGGTTTACGCCGAATCGCACGAGACGCTGGTGCCTGGCACCCTGATGACCTGGCTGCCGATTCAGTCTGCGCTGACGATGAAGTGCGCCGAATTCAACTTCTTGCCCGACTTCAGCTACTACAAGTCCCGCTGGCTGGCCGCGACGATCGAGACCGAGATGCTGCAGCTGTTTCGGGTCGGCAGCCGGTACCACCTCAAGGCCGCCCTCGGAGACTTTCGCCGGAAGATCATGCAGGGCCATGAAGCGAAGAAGATCGAGGCCAACCCGTGGAAGCTCGCCGCGGGCAAAGCGGTGGGAGTTGCCGCCCCGATCGACCGCCCTCGACTCGAGGCCCTCGTCGCTTCCGCTCGCGCCGCCGGTGCCACCGAGCTCGATCTCTCCGGCCTCAAAGCGCTCAGCAATTTTTCGTGACCCCCGACGATCTGCAGGTCAGTCACCACTTCGTCCAGTTGGGCGATCTGCGCATGCACTACGTCGAGCGAGGCGCTGGCCCGCTGGTGGTGCTGCTGCACGGGTTCCCCGAGAGCTGGTGGTCCTGGCGGCACATCATTCCCCGGCTGGCCGATGCCGGCTTTCGGGTGATTGCTCCTGACCTGCGCGGGTACGCCGAGACCGACAAGCACGGACCTTATGATCTCGACACCGTCACCCACGATGTCTGCCGGTTGATCGAGTCGCTTGGTGATGGCCCCCGCGCCCACATCATCGGGCACGACTGGGGTGGGGCGCTCGCCTGGCACCTGGCGTCCACCCGTTCCTCCCATTGCCGATCGTTGGCGGTGCTCAACTGCCCCCACCCCGCGGCGATCGCGCAGGTCGCGCTGACCCACTTTCGCCAGCTCAAGCGCAGTTGGTACATCTTCTTTTTCCAGGTCCCGGGCCTGCCCGAGCTGTGGCTCACCCGCAACGACGCCGCAGAGATCGTCCGGGTGCTGCGGGGCAACGCGATCGACAAGACCAACTTTTCCGAAGAAGAGCTGCGCCCCCTGCGCGACGCGATTCAAAAGCCAGGAGCTGCCCACGCGATGCTCGGCTGGTACCGCGCTGCGTTTGGGGGGATCGTCAAAAGGCGCGGCAAGCCCGTCGAGTACCCGATCATCCGTGCCCCTTCTCTGTTGATCTGGGGCCTCGAAGATCGCGCACTCGGGTTCGAAGATCTCGTCCCCCCGACCCAAAAGTACGTCGAAGCCCTGAGGGTCGAGCCCATTGCAAACTGCGGTCACTTCGTGCACGCCGAACAGCCCGACCGGGTCGGCGCGCTGCTGATCGACTTTCTCCAGGCTCGAACGGCTGAAGAACAAGCCCGTCGCTAACGGGCGCCCAGCCAGTCTTCGAGCAGCCTCAGGTGACGCGCGCCTCGTCCCATTCCCTTGATTCGCCGAGTGCCCTCGTCGAGCACTTCGAGCTCCACCCGAAGAGAGTCTGCAGGCAGCGCCGATGGCACGCGATCGATCCACTCGACCAGAATCGCTCCTTCCAGATCGTAGAAGCCGGTGCCGAACAGCTCGTCTTCCCCTCGCAGCCGGTAGAAGTCCGAGTGATGAAGCGTCACGTTCTTCCCCTCGTAGGACTGCACGATCGAGAACGTCGGGCTCGAGACATGTTCCGGGTTCACCCCGGCGCCTTCGGCCACTCCGCGCGCCAGCTGGGTCTTGCCCGCTCCCAGCTCGCCTGCCAACGCGACGAAGTCCCCGGTCTGAAGCAGCGCTCCGAGCTTCAGCCCGAGCGCGCGGGTCTCTTCCGCCGACCGGGTGATGACCTCTAGCGGCCCCACCGCACCCAGACCTCGCCCAGCCCATCGAGAAGATCAGACGCCATCAGCCCCATCTTTCCGCGGCGCGCGAGCACCAGGTCGCCCGCCAGACCATGCGCGTAGCAGCCGGTGACCGCGGCATCTTCAGGGGACAGCCCCTGAGCCAACAGCGCTCCGCACACCCCGGCCAGCACATCGCCCGTGCCTGCCGTCGCCATCCCCGCGTTGCCGGTCGGGTTGATGAAGACCGTGCCGTCCTCGCGTGCGATCAGCGTTCGGGCTCCCTTGAGCGCCACCACGACTTGCGAGCTCAAGGCCACCTCGCGCACCACTCCGATTCGATCTTTCTGTACCGCTTCGATGCTCTTGCCCGTCAGCCGCGCCATTTCTCCCGGGTGCGGAGTCAGCAACAGATCTCCCTTCGCCCGCTTCAGCAGCTCGAGGTTTCCAGCCAACGCGTTGAGCCCGTCGGCATCGAGCACACAGGGAATGCTCAGCTCTTCGAGCAGCGCACCAATCAACTTCGCCGTATCTGGCCCCCGGTCGATGCCCGGCCCGAAGATCACCGCATCCTTCCCGTCGGCCGCGTCCAGCAGACCGTTCAAATCGCCGAGCCCCAGCGGGCCGTCGCTCACCAGCTCGACCCCCATCAATTCCGGGCCATGCGCCATCACCGGCACCAACGACTCGGGCCGGGTCGCCACCGTCACCAGCCCTGCCCCCGCCCGCAGCGCCGCCAGCCCGGCCAAAGCCGCCGCCCCCGTTCTCCCCCAACTTCCCGCGATCACCAGCACGTGACCGTAGGTGCCCTTGTGGGTGTCGGGTCGACGGACCGGCAGCCGGCTCTTGACGTCGTTCTCTTCCAGCAGGTAGGTCGCCGGTTCCTTCAGCACCCAGTGCGCAGCGCGCGGAATGCCGATGTCGATCACGTCGATAAGGCCGCACAGCGTCGCGCCTGGCTCGAGCGCCTGCCCGACTTTCAAGAACCCGAACGAGAGCGTCACGTCCGCGGTCACCGACGGGGTCATCGCCGTACCCAGATCGCTGTGCAGCCCCGACGGGACATCGGCCGCCACCACCTTCGCGCCGGCCGCACGCCAGGACGAGATCCGCCCGATCGCATCGGCGTACTTCGAATCGGGAGGACGCGAGAGGCCGGTACCCAGCAACGCGTCGATCACCACGTCGCCCGGCCCGACCGGAACGTCGTCTCCGATCTTACCGACCGTCGTTCCGCTCGCCTTGAGCGCCTTCGCGTTGCGATGCGGCTCACCTTCCAGCGCATCCACCACGCCCATCAGCTCGACGTTGACGGTTCGGCCCGCGGACACCAGCTTTCGCGCCGCCACCAGCCCATCGCCTCCGTTGTTTCCAAGCCCACACAACACGACGAACCGCCCTTGCGGCCCCGCCAGCTCGAGCGCCGCCGCGGCCAACGCCGCCCCCGCGTTTTCCATCAGGATCGAGGCCGGCATTCCGTGCTCGGCCGATGCCGCGTCGATTTCCCTCATCTGACCGGCAGTCAGAGCGCGCTTCATGGATTTCGCAGCAGCTCGACCATCTCACGCACTGCCCGATCGAAGCCCACCAGCACCGCCCGCGCGACAATCGCGTGCCCGATGTTGAGCTCGTCAATCTCGGGGATTGCAGCCACCGCCCTCACGTTGTCGTAGTTCAGCCCATGCCCCGCCGCGCAGCCCATGCCCAGGCGGGTCGCGGCCTTCGCCACGTCGATGATCCGACCCAGCTCGCGCTGCCGTTCCTTCTCGTTGTGGGCCTCGCAATACCGGCCGGTGTGAAGCTCCACCCGATCGGCGCTGACCTTGTGCGACGCCTTCACCTGGTCCAGGTCCGGGTCGATGAAGAGCGAGACGGTGATTTCTCCGTCCTTCAGGGTCTTCACCACCCGGGCAATCGCCTCACGCTGGGCGTTCACATCGAGCCCGCCCTCGGTCGTCAGCTCTTCGCGCCGCTCGGGCACGAGGGTGACGATGTCCGGCTTGTACTCGTAGGCCACCTTCACCATTTCGGCAGTGGCGGCCATCTCGAGGTTGAGCAGGCTCTGGCACGTCTCGCGAAGGATCTTCAGATCCCTCTCTTGAATGTGCCGGCGATCCTCTCGCAGGTGAATGGTGATCTGCCCTGCTCCCGCGAGCTCAGCAAGCGCGGCAGCAGTGACGGGATCTGGGTAACCCACCTTCCGCGCCTGGCGCAGGGTGGCGACGTGATCGACGTTGACTCCGAGGCGTGTCATGCCCCTTCGTCTATATCTCGCCTCCCGCGGTCTTTCGCCTTTCTGGCCGCCGAAGTGCCCCGAATCGCCTCGAGCACCGCCTCGGGGCTCTCTTCCGGCACGCAATGCCCCACCCCGTGCAGCACCGTGAAGCCGGCATCGATCGCCACCGCCAGCCGTTCCCCGTCGATCAAGGAAACCAGCTTGTCCCGATCGCCCCAGAGCACTTCGACCGGAATCTTCGAGCCGAGCATCGCCGCCGAGGGCAGCTTGTAGGCCGCCACGCTTCGGGTCGCCTCGAGCATCCCCACCCACGAACCGGGGTTCTGCAGCGATTGAAAATACCCTTCGATGTGCCGATCAGTGAGCTTGCGCGGCTCCCCGAACAGCCATTGCATGTAGCTGCGCACCAGCGGCTTCCAGAGGGGAAGGCGGGCGATCATCGCCGCCCCTTCGTGCGCGCCAGGCAGGTGCAACAACTGCTTCGCCTGGGGGTGCAGTCCCAGCGCCGGAGCACTGGCGATCACCAACCGCTGGACCCACTTCGGGAACCCGACCGCCAGCTCGAGCCCCACCAGCCCCCCAAACGAATGACCGAAGACGGTCACCTGCTCGAGCCCTTTGCTCTGCAGCCACGGCTTGAGCCTGGCCGCAATTCGCACCGGGTTCATCTGGGCCCAGCCCAACGATTTCCCCGAGTGAGGAAGGTCCAACGAGAGGAACCGGAATTCTTTGCGACCCAGCGAGATCACCTCGTCAAACACGTGCGTCGAGGCCATCAGTCCGTGCAACAGCAGCACCGGAGGGCCCTTTCCCTGATCTTGAAAATGGGGCTCAGTCGCCAAAATAGAAGTCGAACTCCTCTTGCCACTGCTCCACGTCGCGCCCGGTCTCGGCCAGCAGGCGCGTCTTGAGCTGTTGCACCTCTTCCAGCGAGAGCAAGTCGCCGAGGTCTTCGGGCAAGTCGCCCGCCAGCGAGAAGTCACCCATCTTCGCCACGCTCTTCACCAACTCTCCAAACAGGTGATCGCGCAGCGGCTCAGACTGATGCCAGGCGCCCGGAAGATCGTCGGCCTCGATTTCACCGGCGTCCCAGGCCTTCACCCACTTGTCAGAGGTCAAGAGGCTCACCTCAAAGCGCCAGCGCCCGTTTGAGGGCATCGCCAATTTCTTCAGCCCAGGCCTGATTCTTCTGGGCGTTGGGGCCTTCGATCAGCACCCGCGCTTTGGCTTCCGTACCCGAGAACCGCACCAATACCCGTCCTTCGGCGCCCAGCTTCCCTTCCACCGACTTGATTGCCTTCAGCACCGTCGGCAAATCGGCCAGGTTCCGCCGCGATTTTACTTCGACGTTCAGCAGCGTCTGGGGAACGGGCTCGAAAATCTTCTTCAACTCGCTCATCGGCTTGCCCTGACGGCACATCACCGTCAGCACCTGCAGCGCGGCCAGGGTGCCATCGCCGGTGGTCGACTGGTCGAGAAAGATCAGGTGGCCCGACTGCTCGCCGCCAAAGTTGTAGCCATTCTTCCGCATCTCTTCGACCACGTAACGGTCGCCCACCTTGGTTCGCACCACTTCGACGCCCATCGCCTGCACGGCGCGCTCGAGGCCGACGTTGCTCATCACCGTCGTGACCAGGGTCTTCTTCTTCAGCTCTTTTCGCCGCACCAGCTCGCCAGCACAGATGGCCATGATCGCATCGCCGTCGACGACCTCGCCCTTCTCATCGACGATGACCAGGCGGTCGGCATCGCCGTCCACCGCGATTCCCAGGTTGGCGCCGTGCTTCAGCACCGCCTTCGCCATTCCGTCCGGGTGGGTCGCTCCACACTTGTGGTTGATGTTCTTTCCGTCGGGCTCGACCCCCAGCTTGATCACCTTCGCCCCCAGCTCTTCGAGGACCTCGGGGACGACGCGATAGGCCGCTCCGTTGGCGCAGTCGGCGACCAGGGTCAGCCCTTCGAGCGTCAGCTCGCGCGGAAAGGTGTTCTTCAAGAAGACGATGTACCGCCCGCCGGCATCCTCGAGGCGCTTGGCGCCGCCGATCAGCTTGGCGGTGGGGCGCATGTGGTCCATCGTCCCATCGAAAATCAGGGTCTCGATCCGCGCTTCGGTCTCGTCCGGCAGCTTGAACCCGTCGCGCCAGAAGAATTTGATCCCGTTGTCCTGGTAGGGGTTGTGAGAGGCCGAGATCACCGCTCCCGCATCTGCCCGCATCGAGGTCGTGATGTTGGCGATCGCTGGCGTCGGCAAGGGCCCGACCAGGTCCACATCGACCCCCATCGACATGATTCCCGCCGCCAGCGCCTGCTCAAGCATGTAGCCCGACAGCCGGGTGTCCTTGCCGATGATCACCCGGTGGCGGTGCTTTCCGTTTCGAATGATGTACGCCAGCGCGCGGCCCAGCTGCATCGCCATCTCGACCGTCATCGGAAATACGTTGGCGACGCCACGGACGCCGTCCGTACCGAACAACTTTGCTGGGTGCGAGGCTGCCTTGTTCCCGTTCGACTTCATGGCGCGGGCCTATAGCCCCAAGCGCACCCCATCGCCCACCGCTGCTGCGTCCTTTGCCTCAAAAACATCGTGAACGCGCACGATGTCTGCGCTCCCCGCGGCCGCAATGATCGCCACCGTCGCCGCGGTCGCCACCGCCCGCTCGGGGGCAGCCCGGCCCGTCAGCAGACCCAGAAAAGCCTTTCGCGAAGGGCCCACCAACACCGGGTACCCCAAACTGCGCAGCTCGGTCAGCCGCCGCAGCAAGGTGAGGTTGTGGTCCACCGTTTTTCCAAACCCGATTCCCGGGTCGATCACAATCCGCTCGGGCTTCACCCCCGCCGCCCGGGCCCTGCCGGCCGCCTCTTCAAGAAAGGCCTTCACCTCGGCCACCACGTCGCCGTAGCGGGGGTCGGTTTGCATCGTCCGCGGCATCCCCTGCATGTGCATCAGGCAGATCGCCGCCCCCGTCTGGGCCACCACCGCGGCCATCTCCGGGTCCCCCCGAAGACCGGTCACGTCGTTGATCATCGAAGCTCCAGCGTCCATCGCCGCCTGTGCCACCGCCGCCTTCGAGGTGTCGATCGACAGGGGTACTTCCGGACACTGGCGCGACAGCCCCTCGATGACGCCCACCACGCGCCGAAGCTCTTCGTCCTTCCCCACCTCGATTGCCCCAGGGCGGGTCGATTCGCCCCCCACATCGAGGATGTGCGCTCCCGCCCGGGCGAGAGCGACCCCATGCGCGATGGCCGCGGCCGGGTCGAAGAAATGGCCCCCATCACTGAAGCTGTCCGGAGTGACGTTGACCACGCCCATCAGCCAGGTGCGTTGGCCCAGCAGCAACACGTGGCGACGAAGCTCGAGCAACATCGGCTGCTCATACCCAACCGATCCTTCGCTGCCTACCCCCTGGTGCGCCTCGCGAGGGCTCGAAACAAGCATCAAGTTTTGTCGACCGACGCGGCAGTTCGCGTCGCGAAAGTCCCATCGAAACCAGAGGCTAAGACCATGAAGACAAACAAATAGCTGGTGGCCGTCGTGTTGATGCTCGGCGCATTGCCGCATTGGCGGACCAAAAACCCAACGCAAAAGCAGCCACCAATGACATCCAGAAGACCTTCGGCTCCGTCCCGGACTAACTGACGTCCCTTCCCGAGGCAGCTCTACCGGGCACCTGGGAAGAGATGAAGGGTCTGCAGATTCCATGCGGGTACTGCAGGAGCCTTCACCCGCGAAATGAGCTCGCTGCTCAACGGGATGCAGGTCAACGAGCCGAAGTTCAAGGCGGACATCGCCCGCCTGACGCGGCCCCGGAAGGTTGCCGGTCGGTAGCGCCTGCAAATACAAAACGGGCCTCGCTGACCGCAAAGGTCGCGAGGCCCGTCAGACATCGGTGTTCGCTCGTTACGCCTTCTCGGGCTCGAGCTTCCCCGGCAGGCCTTCGAGCGCGTCGAGGATCCGACGATTCTTCTTCTCGTCTGATTTGGGCGGTGCCGTGACGCGAGCCGCGGGCTTCTCGCGGGTCATCGTCGTGCCCTGAATGAGCATGTCGAGATCGGGGCTGTCGAGCGTCTCGTATTCCATCAACGCGTCGGCAATTCGCCGCAGCGGCTCGGAGTTCTCGACCAGAATCTTTTTCGCCCGCTCGTAGCAGCCCATCACGATGCCGCGAACCTCAGCGTCGATCTGGCGAGCGGTGTCTTCCGAGTAATCCGGCTTGCTTGCGAAGTCGCGACCGAGGAACACCTCACCCTGCGCGTTCCCGAACGTCAGCGGCCCGAGCTTCTCGCTCATGCCCCACCGGCAGACCATCGCCCGCGCCATTCCGGTTGCCTTCTCGATGTCGCTCGAGGCTCCGGCGCTCATTTCACCGAAGGTCAGCTCCTCGGCGATTCGTCCGCCAAGCGCCGCGCACAGCTCATCCATCAGCTGCTTCTTGTAATAGTTGTGCTTGTCCTCGAGCGGCAACGACCAGGTCAGCCCCAGCGCCTGCCCACGGGGAATGATCGTGACCTTGTGAACCGGATCGCAGCCGGGCAACAGCTTGCCGACCAGTGCGTGACCGGCCTCGTGCACCGCGGTGTTCCGTTTTTCCTTCTCGGTCATGATCATCGACTTCCGTTCCGGACCCATGAACACCTTGTCCTTGGCGGATTCGAAGTCGCGCAGATCGACTTTTTCCTTATTGGTGCGCGCAGCAAACAGCGCGGCCTCGTTGACGAGGTTTTCGAGGTCGGCTCCCGTCATTCCGGGAGTTCCACGGGCAATCACCTCGAGCTCGACATCAGCCCCCAGTGGAACGCGACGGGTGTGGACCTTGAGCACGCCCAGCCGGCCCTTCAGATCGGGCCGTGGAACCACGATTCGCCGGTCGAAGCGACCCGGGCGCTGCAGCGCGGGATCCAACACGTCGGGACGGTTGGTAGCAGCCATCAAGATGACGCCTTCGTTCGACTCGAAACCGTCCATCTCGACCAGCAGTTGGTTCAGGGTCTGCTCGCGCTCGTCGTGACCGCCGCCCAGCCCTGCGCCACGGTGGCGACCGACCGCGTCGATTTCGTCGATGAAGATGATGCAGGGGGCGTTCTTTTTTCCCTGTTCGAACAGGTCGCGCACCCGGCTTGCGCCGACGCCGACGAACATCTCGACGAAGTCAGAGCCCGAGATGCTGAAGAAAGGCACGCCCGCTTCGCCCGCGACCGCGCGGGCGAGCAAGGTCTTGCCCGTTCCCGGAGGTCCCATCATCAACACGCCCTTCGGAATGCGTCCGCCGAGCTTGGTGAATTTTTTCGGATCTTTGAGGAAGGCGATGATCTCTTCGAGCTCTTCTTTGCACTCGTCGATGCCGGCCACGTCAGCGAAGGTCACCTTGTTGTGGCTCTCGGAAAGCAGCTTCGCTTTCGATTTGCCGAACGTCATCGCCTTGCCGCCGCTGCCCTGCAGCTGCCGCATGAAGAAGATGAAGAAGAGGAAGAGGAAGACGACCGGCATCCACTGACTCAAGATCGTGAGCCAGATGCTGTTCTGCTCGGCGTTCTCGAACTTCACGTCGACGTTGTCCTCTTTGAAGTCCTTGAGGATCAGCGCATCGGCGACCGGGCCGGTCGAACGGAACTTCTCGTTCGTGTCGACAAAGCTGCCCGAGTACACGTTGCCTTTGATGGCGACGGACGTGATTTTTTTGTCCTTCACCTTCTTCTGGAACGAGGTGAAGGTCAGTTCCTGCACCTCTTCGCCCGTGTGCGAGAAGAAATTGTAGAAGGCAACGAAGAGGATGATCAGAATCACCCAGAGACCGATGGTCTTGTAGCTTGAACGCACGATTTGAAACCCCTTCGCGTAGCCCCGGATTCCCGAATCCTTCCGGACTATTGACGACTCACATCGACGGAACCACTTCGCAGACCGATTCTATAACGCATACTACGCGCCTGTGCCCGTAGCGGGATGCAAGTTCCGCAACGCCGCAGGCTCGGCGCTCAACCACCCTTCCCGGTTCACCAGCCAAAGCTCTCTGGGCAACGTGGCCGGGCGCCCCTGGCTGACCGCCTCGAGGATGTCTTCAATCAGGGGTGCGTCCACTTCAAGTTTGTTCCCGCTGAGCCACTGGGCGATCACTCTTCTTTGAATGGGCCGCGAGAGCGCCCCGAGCCCGATGGCGTCCAGAGTCCCACTTCGACTTACCCGGTGCAGCGCGGCCGTGGCCCATTGCTCGAGCAGGGCCTCGTCTTCCCCCGCATACTGGGCAAAGCGGGCCAGGTGCTCGGCCACCTTTGGACCCGCGGTCGATTCGAAGAGCGGCAGCAGCTCGCGGCGAACCCGAACTCGCAAGAATCTGGGATCCACGTTCATCGGGTCTTCGATGAACGGCTCGTTCAAAGCCGCCAGGTAGGAGCGCACCTGATCGCGGGTGAGACTCAACAGCGGGCGAATCACGCCTCCCAGCCGAGCGTGAATCGCGCTCGCTCCTCCCAGCGCTGAGCCACGCGCCAGGCGCATCAGGACGGTTTCCGCCTGGTCGGACGCCGTGTGGGCGGTGGCGATCAGCTCCAGTCCACGCTCGTTCTTGATCGCTGCGAGCTCGGGGTAGCGAGCGTCCCGAGCCCGCTGTTCCAGTCCTGCCCCGTCGAAGAGACTCAAGCGACGGGCGTGGGCGACCAGGCCAAGGCTCTGGGCGCGGTGAATCACCCCTGCGGCTTCCGCGCTGGATTCCGCCCTCAACCCGTGATCCAGGGTCGCCACTTCCACCCGCATGGCCAGCCTTTCGGCGTGGCGGGCGAGGACGAGCATCAAAGCCGTCGAATCGGCTCCACCCGAGACGGCGAGCAAGATTGATTTTTGGGCTCCGCTGAGGCGACGCACTGCGTGAAGGGCCGTTTCCTCAAAGCAGCGAAGTGCCGCAGCGTTATGATCTGGTTGAGGATTTGACATCGGGTCTTCCTTTTGGCAGCCGACCTTGCTCAGCCGCGGCACCGCACTTATGATCAGGAGGTCTTGGCTGTCGGAATGATCGTCGTGACGCATCGTTCATTGATTGAAGATTCGATGTTGGGCCCAGGGGTCCCCCCCCTCCCCCTCTGGGCTCACGGGACTGGAACAGAGTGATCTGCTTCCGGTCCCTCTTTTGGGAGCGCCCCGGCGGGATAGCAACCGCTCGGGGCGCTCGTTTTTTTTCCTACGGTTGTCGAGAGTACCAGTCGACAGCGGCGCCCTTCGTCGTGTCGGGGCTGCACTGCAGGCTGCCGCCGGTCTGGCGCCATCCGAAACGAGCCAGCTGGGGCGAGACGATTCGTCCGGCGTCGGCCCCGCGCGGGAAGACATTCGCCAAGGGGGTCCCGCCGTCAGGCAAAGAGCCCAGCAGCGTCTTCGCAGGCCACTCGATGTCCGCGACGTAGAGCATCTGGCAGGGCGCTCCGATCGCAAGCTCGTCCGGAGGGGTCAGCCTTTCCAGCGGAATCGTCGCCGCCGCGATCGCGCTTCCTTTCAAGAAGATGCGGACCACCGGTTTGGGCGGGGCGAAGCATTTGCCTACGCCTACCCCAGCGTCCCCCCTCGGGGCGCTGTCGGCTACGCAGCGTTGCCCCGAAGTGCAGCTGCAGCCCAGACCATCCGCGCAGTCCGTGCCCCCGTCGATGATGCAGGCCAGAGGGGCCACCTGAACGCGAGCGTCCTTGAAGTAGTGGACCAGGACCTTGTAGGTGCAGTTGGTGGTCGCGCACTTCGGATCATTTTCGGGATAATTGAGCGAGACGTTTTCCAGCAAGGTGCCCGAGCCGGTGTCGTCGATGTTGAGCCGCGGGTCGTCGGGCGTGCCCACGTTGCCCCAGTCGAAGTCGAAGCTCGGGGTATTTGCCTTCTTGATGACCGAATAGCCGTTCACGTCGCCCGAGGTGTGGCCCGCGTCGCCCGCTTCGAAGAAGGCGAAGACTCCGCTGAAGGGATCCGCAGGCTGGGTCGCCGCCGAAGGCCGCACCAGGTGAAGGTCGAGATCGACCTCCCCGAAACCCGGCCACTGCAGCTGGGCGACGAGATCCTGCTTGAGCGCGACGGCGAACTTCATCGTCACTGCCGTCGCGTGCATCTGCACGTCTTTGACCGTCAGCTCGAGCGTGTACTCGCCTGTGACGATCGGCCGCAGCGTCGCCTGGGGGGTGGTCGCGCCGGAGATTCCCAGGGACATGGCCCCCGTCGGCGCCGAGATCAGCTTCCAGGAATACGTGAGCATCAAGCGGCCGTCTTCCGGATCCGAGGTGCAGCGGGTCTGATCGGCCAGGTCTGAAATGGCTGAGAAGATCACCACCGCGCGAGGCTCGACGTTGCGGCGGGTCGTGAAGTCGTAGCCCCCCGCCGGAGCAGCACTGAGGGTGGCCCACTCGGCCTGGGTGCTGTAGTCGAGGGGCGAATCGTCGATCGGTTGGACCTTGATCAGGTTCGCGCACACCACCGGCGCGAGGTTCGGCCGCAGCGTTCCCGTGAGGTTCACCGTCACCTTCGGCCGGGCGGGATCATCGGACGAGATGACCATCTGGGCGCTGTAGCTCTGCTGCGCTTCGCTGCTCGGAGTGAAGCGCACCGAAAGGCTTCGCCCCTCTGCAGGCTTGAGCAACAGCCCGGCCGCAGGGAAGGTCGCGTTTCCCGGAATGGCGAAGGCGGCCGCGTCGGGGCCCTGGAACGCAACCGCGCTCACCTGGAGGTCGACCAGGCCTTCATTGAGAATGTTGACCGACGGAAGGGTCGACACGTCGACGGGCAACAGCCGCACGAACGGCTCAGGAGGAAACTCGATCGACGGCGGCATCACGGTCACTGTCCCCACGCACTTGCGTGCGACCGCGCAATCGGGCGTGACGGCGATCTGCGCCTGGCTTCCCTCGCCCGTCAGCAGGACCTCGACCGTCGCGTGCTCGGGGTCGTCACTGGCCACCGTGAGGACGGCTTCATAGGCCTGCGCCGACGTCGGAAAGAACGAAACGTCGAGCTCTTCACTGCTCAACGACCCGATGGCGGTCGGGGTCCGGGTGACCTTGAAGCCTTCGGCGCCCCCGGGGGCCCCCCCATTGGCAACGGTCACCCCCGTGATGGCGACCGAGGTCTTGGTTTGCGCTTCGAGCTTGAGCGTCGACAGGTGGCTGGAGCCGACTTTCACTGGGCCAAACGCCACCGACAGCGGAGTGACCCGAAGGGTCGGACGGACGGTCGCAACGGTCCCCCCACACCTGCACCCCGACCAAAACAGCACCACCAACGGCACCACCAACGGCACCACCAAGAGACGTAAGCGCATGTCCGGCGGTTCTATCCGTTTCACGACCTAAGCGTAAATCGTTGACCCACCGGGCATGCTGTCGGATAAAACCCGAAGGGTACGCCACACTTCCTTTTTCCCAGCGGACGGAGATCAACGACATGGCCGGCACCGACAAGCGCAAGCAGTCGCTGTATTTTCCAGAAGAGATGCTCAAAGAAATCCAGGAGGAAGCGAACCGACAAGACCGGTCGCTTTCCTGGGTCGTGCAGCAAGCCTGGAAGATCGCCCGTGAGCGAATCAAAAACTTCCCGGCCGTCAATGATGTCACCGGTGACGAGAGCGTCGATCGTCGCGAGGAAAGCTGATGTCAAATACGGACCATCGCAAACAATCGCTCTACTTCCCTGAAGAGATGTTGGGAGAGATCCAGAAGCAGGCCGAGCGGCAAGATCGCTCGCTGTCGTGGATCGTGCAGCAAGCGTGGAAGCTGGCTCGGGTCGACATGAAGAAGATCCCGGGCATCAATGACGTGATGCCGCCCCAACCGCCGCAGCCTCCGCCATTGCCGCGGCCGTAGCCTCAGTCTTTTCTTTTCGCTTTCAAGTCTCGTAGGGCCATCGGCACCGCGAGCAGTCCCCCGCCTTTGCCGCGGCTCAGGCGCTGTGCGGGGTAGATGCTCCGATGGCCGGTGAACAGGTACGCGAGCACGCAGACGATCACCACGTGTGGAAACACACTCGCGCCCATCAGCTCCATCGCCATGATCGACAGCGCCAGCGGGGTGTTCGACGCGGCGGCAAAGACCGCAGCCATCCCCACTCCCGCTCCCAACTCGAGGGGCAGGCCGAGCAGGTGCGCGAGCACGCTGCCCAGTGACGCTCCGACAAAAAACAGCGGCGTGACTTCGCCCCCGACGAAACCTGCACCGAGCGTGACGGCGGTGAACAGCAGCTTCGCGGCGAAGGCCCACGAAGGCAGCGGATCGTAGAACGAGCGCCCAATGCCCTCGAGGCCCAGGCCCAGATAGTCGCTCGTTCCCAGCAGCTGCCACATCAGCACCACTGCCCCGCCCCCGATCATCATCCGAAAAGGCAACCGTCTGACGCGTTGCTCGCCGAGCTTCTTGAGCGCGTGGGTCAGCTCGATGAACGTGGCGGTGACGATCGCAATCGCGATCGCAAACAGCACCCACTTCCCGATGACCCCGGGGGTGAGCTCGACGTAGGACACCTGGGGGTAGAAGGCGTGCTCGACGCCCAGCGTGCGGGTGGTGAGCGCCCCGACGAGCGCCGCGGTCAACGCGGGCAAGAGCGCGTGGTACTCGATTCTTCCCAGCGAGATGAACTCGAGCGCAAAGATCGCTCCGGCGACCGGGGTCCCGAAGACCGAACTAAAGCCGCCCGCGACCCCCGCGGCGATGACCTGGCGGCGCAGCGGCCCGGACAATTTGAGGCGCTGCGCCACGGCCTCGGCGAGGCTCGCTCCCATCTGCACCGCGGTCCCTTCCCGCCCGGCGCTGCCGCCGAACAAGTGGGTGAGCACCGTGCCGAGCAACACCATCGGGGCCATTCGAAGGGGCACCGTCGGCCCCTCGTCATGAATCGTGTCGACGATCAGATCGCTGCCCCGCTTGATCGGCTCGCCGAAGCGTTCGTAGACCCAACCGAGCACCAAGCCGGCCAGGGGGAGCGCCCAGACCAGCCGGGGGTGCGCGCTGCGGTACCCGGTCGCGTGGGCCAACAACCACAAGAAAAGCGCCGAAGCTGCGCCACTCAACACCCCGACCAGCGCACCGAGCCCCAGCCATTGCGCGAGTGTCGTGAGCTGTTCGCGCCTCGTCATCGGCCCGCTTAGTTGCTCGGACGTACGGCCTTCGAGCAGTTCTGCATGTCGATGCGCAACGGGTCGAGCTTGAGCGGGTCGGCGATCTTGGTTCGGCGCAGGTATTCGGCGGCGATGTTGGAATCCACCCCGCCAAAGCGCTGGGCCTGCGACGGGCTGCGGTCGGGATCTTTTCCGGGGGCGGCGAGCATCGTGTAGCCGTCACCCCCGCCCAGCAGGAACGCTGAGAGCGCAACCCTGAACCGCTTGTTCACCCTGCCCGGCTTCTGCACCACCTCGCCGTTGATCTTCAGCGACGTGACGCGGGACAACGCCGGACGGGTGCAGTCGACGACCATCTGAACTTCTTTGGACAGCTGAAGGTAGCTGCCGGCCGGAGACGTGATCGGGTTGGGTACGGCGAAGAGCCGTTCGACCGAATGTTCCATCATCGCCGTGACTTCGTCTTCGGTCAGATCGACGGCGTTCACCAGATTTTCAAACAGCAAAATCTCGTGGAGCACCCCGTTGGTCAGCCCGGTGGCAGTCGCGGGGACGATGTTCCGGGTGACGCCACACAGGCCCTCGGCCCTGAGCGCGCCTCCGTTGAGAACCGCAAAGTCGACCGGTTTGGCGCTGGCGGCGAAGACATCGACGAATGAATCTGCGACGGCCTGGCCCAGCGCGTTGGGGGCGTGTCGGGCATTGGGTCGGTCGAGCCACAGTTCGGCGCCGAGGGTGGCCACTTTTTCGGTGGGGTTCTCGACCAACGCCTGACATTGCTCGTTGTAGGCAACGCAGCCGGACAGAGAGCACAAGAGGGCGATTGAGAGGCGCATGGTCAGAATTCGACCTTCACTGTACCGAAGACGAAGACTCCTTCGCGCGGTACGCCGGCGGTAATGCGATCGGGCCGGGGCACGTCGTCGGCGTAGTCGAAGTCGAAGACGTTCTGCGCGATCACCGCGAGCTCCACATGATCGAACAGCAGCTCGCTGCGAAGAGCCGCCCCGACCAACAGGTACCCCGGCAAACGGTAGCGACGGATGAGCTCGAGGGTCGACCGGCTGTTGTTGCGACGCTCGGCTGCGAACCGGGTCGTTACGTCGAAGTTCAAGTACGGCCCCAACGGCAACGAGAACCCGGCATTGAGCCGCGCCTGCGGTGTGACGGTGAGCAGCCGCCCCGCCGGCAGCGTGGCGTTGTCTTCGGCACGGAAGAAGCTCGCGTTGACGAACACCGCGCTTCGACCCGACAGCTCAGCCCGGGCTTCTGCCTCGAAGCCGAAGACCCGCACGCCCTGGGGGCGGTTCGAGTAGGGCACCAGGTTGCCGGTGAGATCGACCGGCTGAATCGGGTTCGAGAAGTTCTGAAAGAAGCCCGTCGCCCGCACTTTCACCCGGGCGTCCCCTACGGTCTGCGCGTACTCGAACCCGGCCTCGACCGAGTCGACGGTCGCCGGGGCCAGCGCGGGGTTTCCGACGATTCGCCCCTGATTGCTGTCGGAATTCGGAATGGTCTCAGAGAGCTCTTGCGGAGTCGGGGCCCGAAAAGCGCGGCCATAGTTCGCTTTGAGCGCGAGGGAATGAATGGGCGCGAAGACGATGCCTGCGCGTGGCCCGAAGCCGGCGGCGATCGCGCTGCCGGTGATCGCCCCCGCGGCCGACGTAGGCAGCGCAATGACGTCGGCGCGGAGGCCCACTTCGATGGTCAGCCGATCGAAGGGGGTAAAGACGTCCTGGACGAAAGCCCCAAGGCCAAAGCGGGAAGCGGCCGCTCCGGTGCCTTCGGTGGGGTAGAGCAAACCTGCGGGTCGCGACAGGCCCATCGGGTTGTAGAGGTTGGTGCCGGGCTCGTAGTTCGACAGGTATTGAAACCCGAACAGGCTCGCCAGCTCGGCCGACACCCCGAGGGTGAGGCGATTGTTGGCGGGCAGGGCCAGCTCGGCTCCGACTTCACCTCCGAAACTGCGGGTGCTGACTGAGATCTCTTCGACGATTCCCTCGGGGAAGTACGTCAGGACGTTCAGAGCGTTGACCTGGTACTCGCGCGGCGAGAGCTGAAAGTGCCGTCGAGTGGACTGCTGATCGTAGAAGGCGCGGACCCGAAACTTGCCGGACTCGCCCAACTTCCGTTCGAAGGCGAGGTCGATGAGCAGCGTCGTCCAGTCGAGTTTCGACTCGGTGCCCAGGGTGTCGTACTGCCCGATCAAGGCGCCGCGGCTCTCGAGCAGGTACCGTGCGCCAGCGCTGATTTTCCCGAGTCCATCGCGGCTGAACTCGACGCCGCCTCCGACGTTGACGAGCAGGCGATTGTCATTGGTGAACCCGGCGGGGTCCTGCAGGTCTCGTTTGCCCTGAGCGGCGGTGTTCGAATCGAGCGCATCTTTGAGCACCGGCTTGCGCGAGCCGGCCTGCTTGACGACATCGGCGTCCACGTACGCTTTCAGAGTGCCGAATGTTTTCGCTGCCCCGAGGTGGCCTTCGTACGTTTCCCACAGACCGACAGCGCCGCCGGCGCGAATGCCGTCATCGCGGCGGGTCACCAGGTTCACGATCCCGATGAAATTTCCGAGGCCGAAGTTCGCTGTTGCGGGGCCACGGTAGACCTCGATCTTCTCGAAGTTTTCGATCGGAAGATTCGCGAGCGCGTGGCCATCGTAAAAGTTGTTGAGCTTGTGGCCGTCGATCAGGAACAGGACTTCGGCGTCGCTGCGCAGGCCGCGCACGGCCAGGCGGTAGAAGCCCTGCACGTCACGGCTGACAGACAGGCCGGGAATCAGATCGAGCACGTCGTAGACGGTGCGCGCGCCCAGCTGCTTGAGCCCTGCGGTGGTGTAGGTGCTGATGGTCTGCGGAACGCGGGAGGCCTTTTCGTCGATTCGGGTGGCGACTCCGGTGCTGTCTTCGGCGCCGTAGATCGCGAGCTCCTCTTCGATTTCCGAACGCTTCCGGGGCGGCTCGTTCTTGCGCGGCGCTTCCCGGGGCTCTTCCTTCCGGGGCTCCTCTTTCAAAGGCCCTTCTGCCTTTGCCTCTTCCTTCTTCGTTTCTTTCCGGGGCCCTTCGATTTTGGCCTCTTCTTTCTTCGGCGCTTCTTTCCGGGGCCCTTCCTCGGCGACTTCTTCCTTTTTTGCAGCGTCCACCCGGGCCGGTTCCTTTCGGGGAGCTTCCTCTTTGCGTGGCTCGGCCGCCCTCGGCTCTTCCTTCCGTTCGACGTGCTCGGCCGAAAGGGCCTCTTCTTCCCGGCACTTCTTGTCTTTCTTCTTGCACTTCTTCTTTGGCTTCTTCGGGGGCTCGGCCTTGACGGGTTCTTCCCGGGCCTCGTCCTTCGGGTCGGGCTTCACCGTCCCGTCCGGGGTGAGGACGAAGACCCGGGCAGGCTTACCGGCGGTCATGAAGAGCGCGGTGCGTTCGCCTCCCTCGCTGATTCCTTCGACGTAGTACTCGATGCCCGGGGGTCGCATCCGGGCGGCGGGGATGCTGCCGCGGTAGAGATCGC
Source organism: Archangiaceae bacterium (assembly GCA_043750125.1). Lineage (GTDB taxonomy): Bacteria > Myxococcota > Myxococcia > Myxococcales > Myxococcaceae > JAGSPQ01. Next base: position 19,926 of record JAYVCD010000426.1, read on the forward strand.
CGTATTGCAGTTCCATCTTGGCGTCGACGAACTCCTCGCCGGGACCTCGGTAGCGCAGCACCACCTTGTCGAACGCGGTGCCTCCGACCAAAGAGCCGTCGACCTCGAGGGGCTCTGCGGCCTTCCATTCCTTCGGGAAAGTGTGGATCAACGCCGCTTTGGGCTCTGCGGCCGCAGCCACCAGGGCGGTCAAACCCAGAAGCAGCGCGGCCGAACGGCAGGCAAAAAAGGATTGCGGCATCGGCTGGCGACGATGGTGGTTCGAAGAGTGCTGCCAACGCAAGGGTAGAAAACTCGATTGCAGACCCGTCTTCCGGTCTTCTTCACCCATTCATGCGAGCGTCGCTTTCCCTTCAGCAGTCTCTGTATCGCCGTCAGCAACAGAAGATCCGCCAACTGGTCATCGGGGCGTCCCCGGCTTTCCGCCGGTACGAAGGGGAGTACCGCCGCGCGACCGCGACTTTTCGGCGCAGAGTGCCGATCGGTGAAGTCCACCAACAGCTGCAGCACGCGGACATCGTGTATGTCGGCGACTACCACACGCTCAAAGCGGCGCAGCAGGGGTACCTGGATCTGCTCGCCGCGGCGGTCGCGGGTGGGCGTCGGGTGGTCGTCGCGCTGGAGTTCGTCGAAGGAAAACACCAGGCACAGGTCGACGCGCTGATCGCGGGAAGGCTGAAGGCGCGCGCATTTCTGGACCGCATCGGCCACCCGTACCGGGGGGCTTTCGACGTTTGGCCGCACTTCGAGCCGATCTTCGAGTTCGCCAAGACGCACAAGCTCGAGGTGGCCGCGATCGATCGGCGGGCCTCAGGCAGTCGGTCGCTGCAGGTGCGCGATGGCTATGCCGCCAAGCGGATTGCGGCGATCGCGCGGGAAAAAGATCGGCCGCTGGTGCTGGTCCTGATGGGGCAATTCCACATCGCGCCTGATCATCTGCCCGCGCGGGTAAAGAAGGCGCTGGGCCCGGTCGAACGGCAACATCTGATCGTCTACCAGAATGCGGAAGGGGTCTATTGGGCGCTGGCCCGCGAGGGTCGGGCAGACTCGACGCGCGCGGTCGAGGTGCGCCCCGGCGAGCTGTGCCTGGTCAGCAGCTCTCCGGTGGTCTGCCAGCAGAGCTTTCTGGATTACGTCGAAGCGGAGCTGGGCGATTCTCCTTTGGAGGATCGCGGCGCGCCGGCCGCCTTTCGTCATCTGGCAAAAGTGATCGGGCAGCTGATTGGCGTCGATGTCTCGTGCGCATTGGAAGAAGTGCAGGTGCTGACCCCGGGCTCGCTGGGGGCGGGAACCTGGACGGCGCTTGGGAAGCGGGCGGGATTCACCCGGTCCGAGCTCACTGCGCTGGAGCACCACGTGCTGTCCCGCGAGAGCGCTTACGTCCCGCGGGCGAAGCTTGCGTACCTGGCTTCCCTGTCGCTCAACCACGCGGCCGAAGAAGCCGCTCACTTCGTTCGCCATGTCTGCGTGGGGGCCGCGATGGATGCGCCGCGTCCACGGGCGGAAGCCTTCTTCGCGCGGTGTCTGGAAGAAGCGCTTGGATTTTTTGGTTCGCGCCTGGTCAATGGGGCGCGACGCTGTACCCAGTTGACCGAGTGGACCGAGCTGTTTCATCACGGCGCCGCCGACCATCGGAAGATCGCCGCTTTCGTCCTCGCGCTCAAAGCGGCTGAAGGCAATGAGCCGGCGTTGGCGAAGCGGTTGGTGCCCAACGACGACGCCTTGTTCCAGGCAGTCAGTCACGCGCTGGGCTACCTGCTGGGGGAAGCGCTTTTTCGGGCGTTCGATTCAGGTCGGCTGCACCCGCTCGAGGTCCGCGGGCTGTTTGCCGACCCCTTTCGGCTGGCCGCCGAACGGTACTTTGCACTCTGTGCGCGCTTGTTCGCGCGGGCTTCAAATCAAAGGACCGCCCCCCGAAATCAGGACATCGGCACCGCCTCGAGCCGAATCGGAAGAATCAGGTCCGCTTCGTAGGCCACGCCCGGAAGCTTCAGCGAACGAAGGTGCTCGGCGATGCAGGCGCCTACCGCAGCCGCACGAGGATCTCCTTCGACGACCCGGGTGTGGCTGACGCGGCCTTCGGTCGAGATGCTCAGGGAAATCACCACGAAGCCATTGAACACGGCCTGCTTGCGAAGCTCTCTTTCGAAGCAGTTCTCGAACATCGCGCGCTTGTGGCGCATCGCGAGTCGAAGCGCGTCTTCGGGCACGGCCTGCTCTGAATCCACCACGCTCCCCTTCACCTGCATTTCGCCCTGCTCTGCCCGCCCCGCCACGTACAGCGGCGGCGCGACCCACCGTTCACTCGGCTGGCGGGCCTGGGGCTGGGGCTGGGCTGGGCTGGGGTGGAAAATATTCGACGGTCATCAAGTTCTTCAGTTCCTCGAGCTCTTCGGTGAGGGGCGCTGCGTGTCGGAACCGGGGCTGCTCGAGAGCGGTGGGGCGTTCGTGTCGAACCCACCGCTCCCGAGGAATCCTGCACCAGCTCCAATCACCACTGCACCGAAGACGATCCACTGGGTCGTGCGCATGAGAGGCGACAGTTCATGCGACGTGCCGAGCCTTCGCTCTCGACTTGGCGAGCAGTTGCCCTGCAAAGGTCGTGGCGTTTTACCCGCGGTGTTTCAAAAATTGCGCGCCACGCTCAATCCTGCCCCATCGGTGCCCGCCCACGGCTGAACCTCGATCTCGTACTCGCGGGTCAGCTTCCAGGACTGCCAACCGAAGAGCGTCCCGAGCGCCGCGCCCACCACAACGTCCGAAAACCAGTGGGTGCTCTGCTGGACGCGCGCGATGCCGACCCACAGCGCCAGGCCGTAAAAGAGCGGAGCGAACCTCGGATATTCCTGCGACAGAACCGCCGCAGTTGCGAAAGCGCTCATGGTGTGGCCCGAAGGCATCGCGTCGGCGGACTCACGCGCAAACCAGTGCTGCTGTCCAGAATCGTAGCTGGGCCGTTCGAGCCGGAAGATTCGCTTTCCGATGAACGAGGCGATGCCGGTGGCGGCCAGGGCCTGAAGACCGGCAATGCAGACCCGTTGCCCGTCGCGGCCCCCGAGCAGACCGAGGGCCAGAAAGAGCGTCACATCGACCCAACCTTCGCCCAGGTAGCTGACCCAGTACGAAAGCTTTTGATCGCCGACCACCGGGTTGGGAAGTCGCAGCACGGCGGCGTGGGTCTGCACGTCGGTGTTGAGCGCGATCACCGTGCCGACGACCGCGGGCACGATCACGAACGCGTCGGTCAGCTCGGGGCGAAAGGGGCGCGCGAGGGTCGAGGCCGTGTTGAGCAACACGCGGGTGATTGGAATTCGGGGGAAGACGCGGTGAGAAAACAGCGCGGGACGATCGACGGCGCGGGATGCGAGCGACACCGGCTCAGCCAGTGGGGCGTCGACGGAAGTGATCAATAACGCAAGGGCAACCGCCAACATCGAAGCGCGCACCCTAACCGAATCGGTCGCGTATCGGCGATTGAGGACCTAATGTCCGCGCCCCATGGCCGAAGAAGCGCTCATCGAGCAGCTGGCCCCTGGGACTGCCGAAGCCACGCGCGAAGAGTTCGGCCCGATCGGTCGATGGATGGCGCACCGGTACTTCGAGCAGGTTCGGTTCGCTCCGACGGCGACGGACGTGCTGCGGCGCCTCTACGAGCAGGGTCATGTCGTCCACGTGATGCGTTCGACCTCGTGGATCAACTACCTGTACCTGACGTGGGCGCTGGTTCGCCGGGCGCTGCCCCCGATTCGAGCAGTCGTGAACCTGCGACGGTGGTTTACCCGCCCGTGGTCGAAGACGGCCCAGCGCGGCGACTTCGATGTCCGGATCAACTACGCGCGTCGCAACAACGGGTCGACGCTGGTCTTCATGAAAGAGAGCGCGATCGGGCGGGCGGCGGGGCGCAACTCGAGCGAGGACCCCTTTCCCGCGTTGGTCGAGCTGGCGAAAAAATCCGACCGTCCCATCTTTCTGGTCCCCGAGCTCTTCGTCTGGGAAAAATGGAACCAGAAGATCTCACCCAGCCTTTTTGATCGGATCTTCGGCAGCCCCGAGGCCCCCGGTTTTCTCCATTCGCTGTTGGTGTTCCTGCGCAACTACCATCGGGCTCAGTTCCGGGTCGGAGAGCCGGTCGATTTGAAAGCCTTCGCCGAGGCCAACCCGAACGACCCGGTCGCGGTGCTGGCGCGCAAGGTCCGCAGCGCACTGCACCACCACCTGGCGCGAGAGACCCGCGCGGTGTTCGGACCTCCGGCGAAGCCCATCGATCGGCTGCTCGACGAGGCGATGCGCGACAAGGTGTTCCGCGCGACGATCGACGAGGTCGCGCACGAGAAGGGCCGGCCGGTCGAGAGCATCCAGCGCGAGGCCCGCCGCAACCTCGACGAGATCGCCGCGCGGTACATGCCGTCGGTCGTGGCGGTCGCGGCGCCGGTGCTGCGCTGGGTCTTCAACCGGATCTACGACGGCATCGAGGTCGACGAGGCGGGGCTCGAGCGGGCGATGAAGGCCGCGGCGCACACGCCGATCGTGATCACGCCCAGCCACAAGAGCCACATCGCCTACCTGGTGATGAGCCACGTGATGTGGGAGCGCGGCTACGCGGTGCCGGTCGTCGCCGCCGGAGCCAACCTCTCGTTCTTCCCGCTCGGCATCTTCCTTCGGCGCGGCGGGGCCTTCTTTCTGCGCCGCACGTTCAAGGGCGACAAGGTCTACGGCGCGGCCTTCAAGGCGTACCTGAAGAAGCTGGTGCACGACGGCATCCACCACGAGTTCTTCCCCGAGGGCGGCCGCTCGCGCACGGGCAAGCTGCTGCAGCCGAAGCTG
>JAYVCD010000427.1:0-8859 GCA_043750125.1 Archangiaceae bacterium
AACGAAAGCCGTGTGCGGGAAATCCGCACGCACGGTTTGAATGGAGGTGGGGGAAACCGGATCGCGTGAGCGAAACCGGCGCCCCCATCCACCTATGCGGCGAGCAGGGGGTTGAGGACATTCAACGCCGCGAGGATGATCCCAATCGCGTCCACGGCGATCGTGCCGGCGAAGTTCTGGAAGATGATGGCGCGGCACCGGCGGGCGATCACAAAGGTGTCCACCAGTTTCGACAGATCATTTCCGAGAAGCACCACGTCTGCTGCCTCGCGCGCGATCTCCGTTCCCGACCCCATGCCAATTCCTACGTCCGCCTGGGCAAGCGCAGGGGCGTCGTTGACGCCATCACCCACCATCGCGACTCGACGCCCGGCTTGTTGAAGCCGCCGAACCTCGGCCATCTTCTGCTCCGGAAGGAGTCCGGCGTGGACCGAGTGGATTCCGACCTCGGCAGCAATCTTCGACGCAACGTCTTTGACATCGCCCGTCATCAAGATGATCTCGAGTCCCATGGCTTTGAGATCCCGCACCGCAGCTGCAGTTTCGGGGCGGGCCACATCCGCAACAACAAGGGCGCCCAGGTACCGACCCCCTTCGGCCACGTAGATCGCCGCGGCCGGAATCCCGGCGGACATCACAGTGCCGTTTTCCCGAAGAAACAGCTCGTTGCCCGCCAGGATCTCCCTGGCTCCCGCCGAGCAGGCGATTCCACGGCCAGGCGTGTACGCAAACCTGTCGGGGCGCAGCACCTTGATGCCCTGTTGCGCCGCGCGCTCGAGCACGGCGCGCCCAAGCGGGTGCTCAGACGACGCTTCAGCTGTGGCTGCGGCCGCCAGAAGGTCTATTTCCGCGACCCCTTCCGCAGGGTGGACGCCGATCACGAGCGGAATGCCAAGCGTGATTGTGCCGGTCTTGTCGAGCACAACGGTGTCGATTCGACCCAGAGCCTCGAGGTACAGCCCTCCCTTGATCACCGCCCCATGATGCGCTGCCCGTCCGATCGCCCCTAAAATCGCAAGCGGCGTTCCGGCTGCGACCCCGCAGGCGCCGGCAACGATGATGACCGAGATCGTCGCCCGTGCATTGCCGGTAATGAGCAGCGTGACCCCCGCCGCGCCAAGCGCAAAGTAGACGAGGTAGCCGGAAAGGCGATCGGCGGTCTTCTGGATCGGAGCCCGCGTCTTCTCGGCCAACTCGACCGCTTCGATGATTCTTGCGTAGGCAGTGTCCCGTCCGATGCCCGTCGCTCGAACTTCAAGCGCTCCGGACTGGTTGACTGTCCCCGCGAAGACTGTGGCCCCCACCCACTTCTCGATTGGAAGCGATTCTCCGGTCACCATCGCCTGGTCCACAAAAGAGTGTCCGCCCACCACGACGCCGTCGATGGGAACCGCGGCGCCCGGCTTGACGAGGACCACGTCACCCACGTGGACGTCAGCGGCGGCTGTCTCCTTGTCGCCCCCCGGCGCGCGCACCACGACCGTTCGAGGCAGGAAATCCATCAGGTCGCGAATCGCCTGCCGCCCCCGCCCGACCGTCAGGTGCTCCAATACTTCCGCGACCAGCACGAAGAGGACGATGACAAGGGCGGTGAACGCCTCGCCAATCGAGAGCGCTGCCGCAAGGGCGATGGTCATCGAGAGCTCCATCGTCATCCGACGTGACCGCAAGGCAGAGAACGCTTCCTTGAAGATGGGGTATCCGCCGATCAGCGTCGCCCCCCACGCGACAACATCGATGCCGATGACCGGTCGCCACGGCACGAACCATGAGAGAGCGACGACGAATGCGACGAAGGCGATTCGCAAGAGCTCCACCCGGTCGACCCCGCGATCGTGCTCGGCGTCGTTGTTCGGTGGAGGTGGAGTGAGTGCTGCGGCTGCGGTCTTGTCCAGAGGCTGGGTTGTCGGCGTCATCTGTCTCACTTCACGTAGGCGCGAACGACGTCAATGAGCTCCTCGGCGGCGCGGGCCTGCTTCGCCGATGGCTTCGATTCAGGGTCGAGGACGTGGAAGCGAACGTGGTCTTCGACGATTTCCGCAACGAGGCCGTTGAGAGCTCCACGCGCTGCCGCCACTGTCTGCAGGATTTCGAAACAGCCCTGTTCCTCGAGCAGTGCCTTTTCGACACCTTCGAGCTGGCCTCGAATTCGGCGCACCCGGCTGACAAGTTTCTTTTTCTCTCGAGCGGTGTGCATGGGACTTCCTGAAGTTGACGGCGCCACGTACTATACCATGGTATAGTATCTTCTGCCGCGGTCATGCCCCGATTCGTTGGCGGGTCCTCATCCTACTATTGACGATAGTAAGGTCCTGAAGGTAGATCCCGTAGCGTGAGCAAGCGAAGCGCGATCGATCCGTTGGGTGCATTGGAGTCGTCGGTCATGACCGTCGTTTGGTCCAGGTCGCCGATCACCGCGCGGCAAGTCTGTGACCGCCTCACGGGCAGCAAAGAGCGCGCCTACACCACGATCATGACCACCCTGGATCGCCTTCACAGCAAGCGGCTGCTCGCGCGAGAAAAGTCGGGGCTCGCCTGGAGCTACACCCCTACCCAGCCACGCGAGGCTTACGAAAAATCGCTGGCCGACGAGCTCGCGAATCGGATTCTCTCGTCGCACGGAGACGCGGGCCTCGTTGCCTTCGTCGAAGCGGCCACCGACGCCTCGATGCTCGATCGGCTGACCAGGTTGATTCGCAGGCACAAAAAGGGAGGCCGCTGATGGTGGTCCTCGCATTTGTGCTCGAGTGCGCCGCCGTGGGGGCGCTCGTGACCGGAGCTTCCTCGTTGGTGGTGTTCGCGTTGTCACTGCTGCTGCGGGAAATGGCGAAGGCGCTCAGTTCGAGCCGGAAGGCAGACCTCGCTTTGTTGTTGAGCACCGCTCCCGCCCTCACGACGCTCGGGGTGGTGGTGGCCATTTCGCTGCCACCGATCGTGAATGCGCTGGGAAGCCGCGCCGACGACTGCTCCTCTCATTCGCACCACGGCCACTTTTGTCTGGTTCATTCCGGCGCCCCGGGGCCTGCACTGATGGTGCTCGGCGCCGCGGCGCTGGCGTTGTTTGCCATTCGCGCGCTCCTGGCTGCGGGGCGGCTGGGGCGCTCGGCATCCAACGTCGCGCTCCTCGAGACGCTGGGCCAGGTCGAGCAGTCCCGCTTTCCCATCGTCTGGCTGCCCGGCGCGCCGCGACTTTGTCTTGCGACCGGAATATTGCGGCGCCGGATCCTCATCTCGACGAGTCTGGGCGAGGAGCTGGGTCGGCTGCAGCTCGAGGCAGCGCTGGCGCACGAGCAAGCCCATCTGCGTCGGCAGGATCCGCTGGCTTCATTGTCGGTCCAGCTGGGCGGCCTTTTCGCGCTTCCATTCATCGCGGGCCACCTCGCCTGCGAACACGCAGCTTTTACCGAAGAGGCGTGCGACCAGGAAGCCGCCCGCGCAGTGGGTGAGCCCGTGATCGTCGCCGAGGCGTTGGTGAAGGTGGCTTCGCTCGCGAGCCAGCGTGGGCCTGCCCTCGCGTTTGGGGTGGGCGTCCTCGAGGCACGGGTGCACGCGCTGCTTCGCCTCTCGCTCGCAGACCCGATACCGGTCCGAAGGCCGATGCTGATCGCCGCCACCGTGGGACTGCTGTCGACGCTGTCGGTGGTGTTGGGCGCATCGGGCGTGGTTCATCACGCGGTCGAAACGCTCCTCCAGGGGTTTCTGTAGGTCGCCCGATGCGGTGGTTTGGCGACTCGACGCGTCCGCTGAGGGCTACTACCGTGTGTAGTAAGATTCTTCGTTCGTTCTTCGCGGGGTGGTTGTTTGCGACCTCTGCCGTCGCTTCTGAGCCGCTGTTGGAGCGCGCTGGAACCCGCCAGGTCTGCGTCGCCGGGCCAACGCAGGCTTTGGCCCACGCCCGCAACGGCAGAGGGCAGGCAGGAATGCTCGCATCCCGGGTGCTTCCCAACCCGACGTTCGTCGCTGAGCACCAGCGGAACGCAGTCGGCGCACCAGGGAATGAGACGATCATCGGAATTTCGGTGCCGCTCGGCATCGGCGGCCGTCGGTCTCTGCTTCAGGATGCCGCAGTGGCCCGGCGGGACAAAGCGATCGCCGACGCCCATTCTGCCCTCTTCGAGAGCGCGCTCGCGTTTCGGGAGGCATACGTGACCGCGGTGGTCGATGGGTCGAAGGTCGAGGTGCTCGCCGAGCAGCAGGCGGCGCTGGACCAGCTGGCCTTCACGGTCGAGAAGCTGGCCAGGGAAGGCGAAGCGGCCGGCTACGATCTGGTACGGCAGCAGATGCAAGGCCGGGTGCACCGCCGCCTGCTCGAGTCGGCAAGAGCACACGCGGCAGCCTCGGTCGCGCTGCTGGAGGGCTGGATAGGCGAGGCGGTCGTCCTCACCCCTGTCCCGCTCGCAGAGCTGGCGGGCGGGGCCGCGGTCGGTATTCCGCAGACCGGTGCCGCGGCGGAAATTCAGCCCCTCCGCGTGCAGAGCCTCATCGCCGAGGCGCGGGCGAGCGCGTTCGATGCACGGGCCGCCCGTCGTCGGGCGGTGCCGGATCTCGAGCTCTTCGCCGGCTACCGAACGACGACCGTTGCCTCGTCGACAGACCACGGTGTCTCGCTGCGGCTTTCGATTCCCTTGACTCTCTTCGATCACGGCCAGGGCGAGGCGGCGTTGGCCGATGCCGAGCAGCAGCTCGCCGCCAGCACCGCGCTGGTGCTGATTCGCCAGAACCACGCAGCGCAGAGAGCGGCTGTAGTTCAGATCGTGCGGCTCGAGGCCGCAGTGGCCGACTTTGCGCAAACGTCGGCCGATGCCTTGTCCTTGCAGGCGAAGGCTGCCCGCCTCTACGCGGCAGGAGAGGCGAGCATCACCGAGCTGATCGACGCGTTTCGGACTGCCGAAGAAGCGCGACTGGGGCGAATCGAATTGGCCCAACAGCTGGCAATGGCCCGGCTGGCGCTGATGCGGGCGTCCGGCACGTTCTTCGATGCGGGCCTCGATAAAGAATGCGGCGCGGTCACGGGAGCAGGTCCATGAACGGCGTCCGCTGGGCGGTGATCGGATCGGTAGTGTTGGCCGTGGGCTGCAAGGGTCGGACGGCTCGAGAGCCGGTGGCCGACACCGTTCCGAAGGCCGCGCCGACGACCGTCGCACTGTCTGTCGACGAGATTCGCGCTGCGGGCGTGGTGACGGTTCCCGTCGCGCGATCGAGCATCACCGTCCAAGACGAGATGCCCGGCACCATCGAGGCGCCACGCGATGGGTTGGTAATCGTCAACACCCGGGCCGCAGGCGTTGTCGAAGCGCTCGAGGTGGACGTGGGTGATCGGGTCGGCGCGGGCGAGCGCCTGGCCACCGTCCGCAGCCTCGATCTGGCCAAGGCCCAGGCGGACTATCGCCGAAGCGTCGTCGCCGAGCAGCACGCGGCCACTGCCCTGAAGCGCTCGGAGTCGCTCGGAAGCGAAGGGCTCATTTCCCAGCGCCGCGTCGATGCAGATCGTTTGCAGTGGCAGGCGAGCAAGCTTGGAATCGAGGAATCGACTGAGCACATCAAGATTCTCGGCGGCTCATTGAAGGACGGAAAGGGGATCCTCGCGATCACCTCGCCCATCGCAGGGACCATCGCGACCCGCACTGCCAACCGCGGCGAGGCCGTCGCCGGCAACGCCCCGCTGTTCACTGTCGTCGACGTCTCGCGCGTTGTCGTTCAGCTCCGCGCTCCCGTCGGCGTTCAGGTCACCCCCGGCACGGAGGTTGGCTTCACCATCGAAGCTCTTCCGGGGAGGACTTTCACCGCTACCGTCAAGTCGACGTCCGACGTCCTCGACCCAGAGACCCGCCGCTTCTTCATCCGCTGCGCGTTGGTGAACACCGACAACCTTCTCAAGCCGGGGATGTTCGTCACCGCGAAGGTCCCTCGAACGACTGTCAGCGGCCTCGCCATTCCCGAGGCGGCGATTCTCAGCATGGCGGGCGGCACGTCGGTGTTTGTCGCCCACGACGGGGGCCAGTTCGAGCGCCGGTCGATCGTGATCGGGCCGCGGGCTGAAGGTCGCGTCGCGGTGCAAAGCGGCCTCATCGAGGGCGAAGCGGTCGTCGCGGAAGGAGCGTTCTGGGTGCGGACGAAGCTGCAGAAGTCCGAGCTCGAGGAATAGCGATGGTCGGCCGCCTGATCGAAGCCTCGCTGCGCTACCGCGCGCTGGTGTTGATGGTGAGCCTGGGCTTTGTCGGCTTCGGGCTGAGCGCGATGATTCGCCTGCCCGTCGACGCCTTCCCCGACATCACCAACGTCCAGGTGCAGGTCGTCACCGAGACGCCCGGGATGGCGCCCGAAGAAGTCGAGAACCTCGCCACCGTGCCCGTCGAGAGCGTGATGAATGGAATTCCCCGCGTGCAGCGGGTTCGTTCAATCTCGATGTATGGCCTGTCGCAGATCACGGTCGTCTTCGAGGACGGGGTCGACATCTACTTCGCTCGCCAGCAAGTGCAGGAGAGACTCAACGAGCTCTCTGGGCAGCTGAGCGCCAGTGTGAAGACCCCGACGATGGGCCCGGTCACCGTCGGCATCGGAACCATCTTCCGCTACACGATGGAAGGCCCCCCCGGCTACGACCAGACCGAGCTCCATACGCTTCAGCGATTCCTCGTCAGCCGCCAGCTGAAGACCGTGCCAGGCGTGGCAGATGTGATCACCTTCGGAGGCCTGACCCGTGAGTTTCAAGTCCAGGTGCAGCCAGATCTGCTCGAGCAATACGAGCTGACCCTGGGCCAGGTCTACGAGGCGGTCGGCGCGAGCAACACGAACGTCGGAGCGGGGGTGGTCTCTCGAGGCGCCGAGTCCTGGCTGGTGCGAGGAATCGGGCTGCTCCAGGATGAAAAATCGATCGAGCAGATCACCATCGTCTCTCGCGCGGGAATCGCGATTCGCGTGGGCGACGTAGCGAAGGTGAAGATTGGCGCAGCACCCCAGGTGGGAACCATCACCAAGAATGGTGACCCGACCGAGCTGACCTCGGGCGTCGTGCTCCAGCGAAAAGGGGAGAGCACCCGGGCGGTGATGGCGCGCGTTCAAGACAAGCTCGAAGAGGTCCGCAAGTCGCTGCCGCCGGGGGTCAAGCTCGTCACCTATTACGACCAGACTGAGCTCGTCGGGAAGACCATCTACACGGTGGCCAAGTCGCTGCTCGAAGGCGGGTTCCTGGTCATCCTCGTGCTCGTCCTCTTCCTGGGTAACTTCCGCGCTGCGCTGTTGGTCGCAATGACCATTCCCATCTCGTTGCTCTTCGCGTTCATCATGATGGAACGGTTTGGTTTCTCGGCGAATCTGCTGACGCTCGGCGCGATCGACTTCGGGATGATCGTCGACGGCTCGGTGGTAATGGTCGAGAACATCTACCGGCGCCTGGCCCACCGGGGCTCCGACCCCCGGCCGTCGGCTGAGATCGTGCTCGAGGCAGCGCGGGAGGTTGGCCGCCCGATTCTGTTCGCGATCAGCATCATCATCATCGTCTACCTCCCGCTGATGACACTGGAGGGCATCGAGGGGAAGTTCTTCGCGCCGATGGCGTTCACGGTCGCGTTTGCGCTGATCGGTTCGCTGGTCTGCGCGCTGACTCTCGTCCCGGTGCTGTGCTCCGTCGTCTTGAGAGGGAAGATCAAAGAGCCTGAGAGCGGGCGGTTCTTGAGGGTTCGCGGCGCGTACCTGCGCGGCATCACTCGACTGATGGCACGCCGGAACTTCGCAATCGCAATCGCAATCGCGGTCGCGCTGCTCGCGAGCAGCCTGATTCTCGTGCCATTTCTAGGCTCGGAGTTTCTTCCAGAGCTCGACGAAGGGGCGATCTTGCTGCGTTCGGTCAAGCTGCCGAGCATCTCGCTCGCCGAGAGTCGCGGGGTCGCGCTTCGAATCGAGTCCGCGGTTCGCGAGTTCCCCGAAGTCCTCGGCGTCATCTCGCGCACCGGTCGCGCCGAGGGCGGCTTTGATCCCGAAGGCTCGCAGATCACCCACACCGAGATTCAGCTCAAGCCCCGAGAGGAGTGGCGCTTCTCGACCAAGGCGCAGCTCGTTGACGCGATGTCGAAGCGGCTGGAGAGCGTTCCGGGCGCCGCGCTGACCTTCACCCAGCCGATCGCGGACATGATCGATGACCTGATGTCGGGCGCGAAGGCGCAGATCGCCGTCAAGGTGTTCGGTGATGACCTTGGAAAGCTGCAGCAGATTGGCGAGGACGTTCGCAAGGTGCTGTCCAACATCGACGGGGTCGGAGATCTGAGCACGCAGCAGTTGGTCGGCCAGCCCCAGATTCAGATCCGGATCCGCCCGGAGGCGATCGCGCGCTACGGACTGACCGTGCGAGACGTGCAGAACGTCATCGAGATCGCAATTGGTGGGAAGGTCGCGACCCAGGTCATCGACGGCCCGCGGCGGTTCGACGTGACAGTTCGGTATGCGGCAGAAGCGCGCACCGATCGCGACCGAATTGCGGCGATCGAGGTGCGCGCCTCGTCCGGTCCGCCGTTGAGACTCAGCCAACTGGCGGACATCATTGACGTGGAGGGGACGGCGGAAATCAGTCGCGAAGACGGACAGCGCAGCTTGACCGTCTCGTGCAACGTTCGTGGCCGCGACATTGGCGGGTTTGTCTCCGAGGCGAAGAGGCGGATCGACACCGAAGTCAGGCGGCCACCCGGATACGTGATCTCATGGGGCGGACAGGTCGAGAACCAGGACCGCGCGACGAAACGCCTCGCTGTGGTGGTGCCGTTGGTAATCGTCCTGATTTTCTTCCTGCTCTACACGACGTTTCGTTCGGCAAGGAACGCCGGTTTGATCCTGCTGAACATTCCATTCGCGCTCATCGGAGGCATC
>JAYVCD010000428.1:0-12196 GCA_043750125.1 Archangiaceae bacterium
TTTGCGCTCGATCGGCACGCGCAGCTTGTCGAGCGACGAATGTTCTTCGCTCAGTAGACCCAGCGCCGCCTCGATTTTGTGAACTCCGTACCGCTCGATCTCGGCGCGAGACGCAAAACGAACGACCACTAAGTTCGGCGCCGGCGGATCATCCCCACCAGCAGCAGCACTGCCGACAGCAGCCAGGGCCCGCCCGCCGCGCTGCAGCCCCCGCGTGCCTGCATGCGCTCGTCGTGTTCCTGCACGTCGAGCCGAACGACATTCACCCGGCTTGCGAGGGCCGACCCATCCGGCAGCGTCGCGACCGCTTCGATCAGGGTGTGCCCGATGATCAAGGGGATCTCGGCGGTGAACAGGTTGCCGCTGACGACCTGTGCCGGCACTCCGTTGATCCGCACGTCCTTTGGAAGGAAGCCGTCAGTCACGCCCGAGACCCAGACCGTCTTTGAGAGCAGCGCTTCTTCCGGGCGCGGGAAGGTGATCCGAACGCCGGTGCCGGCGATTCCAGGACTGAGCGCGAACGACCAGGCGGTGTGCGTCTCTTCGGAGATTTCCACCGGCTGGCGGTATTCGGCGTAGCCCGGCAGCCAGGCGACCAGCGTGCGCTGCCCGGCGGGGAGCTCGAGGTCGTAGCTGCCGTCGGACAAGGTGTGCGTCGACATCAGCACGCTGCCTGCGACATCGAGCACCCGGATCTCGACTCCGCCCAGGGGCGCCGCTTCGACGCTATCGGTGACCACGCCGCCGACGCCCGTGCGGAAGCTCACGTTCCGCTGGACCACGGTGCGGTTGCCAGCCAGGTCCACCGCCTCGACGCGCAGCACGTTGAGCCCCGAGCGCAACGTCAGCGGAATCGTGAAGGCGCCGCTCGCGAACGCCAGCGCTGTGCCGCCATTCAACGACAGCGTCAGCGACTGCATCACGCCGCGATCATCGCTGGCGGTGCCGGTGGCTGCGATCGCAGAAACCTCGAACACTTTTCCTTCTTCCGGAGTGAGCAGCTCGACGTCGGGAGCGTGCGTGTCGGGAGTGCCGTCCGCGCCAAGGCCGATCGACCCCCAGACGGTCTGACCGCTGGTGATCTGGCGGGTGAGCGTCGCGGAGCTGTAGCCGGTTGCGGTGGCCTCGATCGTGACGGCTCCCGCGGCCAGTTGGACGGTGTAGATCCCGGTCGCGTCGGTGGTGAGGGTCTGGGTGCCGACTTTGACGGTCGCTCCGGCGATCGCGGCGGTGAGATCGGCCGGGTCGACCGGGTTGATCTTGAAGATCTTTCCATTCAGCGTGCCCATCATCGCGACCGGAGGAGGAGGAGGAGGAGGAGGAGGTGGCGCCGCGCAGCCGTGAGCACCGAAGCCGGTCGTCGGAGAAACGGACATCGCATTCGAGCTCGCCGGGCCCCACGCGCCGTCTTCGACGAGCTTGCTGCCGTTGTTCTTGTTCCACAGCCGCTGAAACGCGAGCACGGATCTCGAGCCGAGGTTGACCGCTCCGTTGAAATCGAAATGCACCACGTCGTTGCTGCCGTACCAGGTCCACCCGCGCGCCTGCAGCGCCGTGATCCACGCGGAGTAGGACGGCACGTCGAGCGCGCGCCCGCTCTGGTGGTTGCTCGCGCCGGGCGCGGCGGCGATCTGGATTCCGCACTGGCCGGCCTTCCACCACTTGTAGAGGACGTACTGCTCGGCAACGGTGCGGTAGGCGCTCGAGACCCCCATCGTGACTCCGCGCGCGGCGACGGCGGCACGCAGCGCGGTGGTGGCTCCGGGCGCGAGCACCGTGTTCACCGACGCGCCGGCCGAGATGAGCGCGCCACTGAAGTTCACCATCGTGCTCGGCGCGATGCAGTTCACCTCTTCGATGATTTGATTCGAGAGGCCTTTGACGATTCCCACGTCGCAGCCGCCTGCCTGGCCAGCGTTAAGGCCGCTGGTGATCACGCCCATGTCGTGATCGACGTAGTCGTCGTTCGGCTCACGCTGCTGCGGGCCACACGAGATCAGGATCAAAGAGGCGAAGACAAATGCGGCGCGAAAGTTCATGCGCGCAGCATAGACGGACCGGAGCCGGTTTCAGTTTCGGCCCTCGAGAATCGTCGCCTCTGCGTGACCATGTTGATCACTGAAAACATTCTTCAGCGAATTGTTCTCGATCCGTTGCCGCGCGATCCGCATCGAGAATCGCGTCGAACACGAGCGCGCTTTTCAGGGCCGGCGTTTGAAACCGCGATCGTCGAGATGCACAACGGTTCTCCTCGTCGACGTTGACCCGCAAGGGGTTCGCAGTGGCCATGGCAGACACGGCAGAAAAGGCCCTCGAGTGCCTCGAACTCACGCCGTCAGACGTCATCATCAGTGACTTCAAGATGCCCGGGATGAACGGAGCCGACCTTCTCGCCAACGAGAAGGTTCGGGTCGCCCAGCAGAGCGCGATCGCCAATGAGAAGCTCGCGGGCATCGGCTTGCTCGCGGCGGGGGTGGCGCACGAAATCAACAACCCGAGGTGCTTCGTCACCGCCAACATCCGCAGCCTGATCGAAGCGCTGGCGTCGCTGAGGGGTTTCTTCCATTCTTCAGCACCAAGGAAGTAGGCAAGGGCACCGGACTGGGGTTGGCCGTCGCGCACGGGATTATCAAGGCCCACGGCGGTCAGATCGATGTGGTCAGCGAACCCGGGAAAGGGACGTGCTTCGAAGTGTCGCTCCCTTCGGGGTCTCCGGCTCAGATCCAGGCCTCGTCCGTCGCTACCTGACCGCCCGCCCGGCGAGCAGTGCGCTTATTTCGAGGCCGGGTAGGCCCGGTCGCGCTGAACGCAAGTGTCCGCGACAGCCGCACGCGGAGTTCGATCTACCCCAATTCCCGAATGACCGGGGTCGCTCCGAAGGCACGCCCGAGGTCTGAGAGGTTGAGCGTCTGGCCGTGCACGTGGGCGAGCATCATCCAGAAGCGGCGCAGCGCGACCGCCGGAACCCGAATTCCGAAGCCCGGTACATCTCGTTCGAGAAAAGTCGTCACGTACTGCGAGAGCCAACTGAACGCGTCCTTTTCGGTGCGCGCCAACCACGCCCGGGGGTAACCGCCCCGAAGCCAGAGGAGATCGAGCCCTATCACTTCGTAGTGGGAGAACGGGGTCAGCTCGAGCAGGGCTGCGCGACCCGCAAGCGACTCGCTGCTCTGGCGCAGCCGCTGGACCTCGGCGGTGTCCGTGTTCCCGCCGCCCCGTACCAACAGCTCGCCCGCCGTGACACGTCCGTCACCGAGCCTTCGTGAGTTCCGCGGCGCGCCATCCGCTCGGCGTAGGAATGCAGCGCCGAGTCCAGCGGCTCGAGATTCCCAACCGGCCAGCGACGCCCGGCCAGCGTCGTCAGGTGACCGTCTTCTCTCGCGAGCCGCAGCTGCTCGTCTTGAAACGTGCGCACCTGGGCATAGTGGCGGTCGAGGCTTCAGTACGCATTGTTTTGCGGATACGAACACACCCCGTTCGCGCAGAAGCCCATGCAGCCGCCGGAAGTGGTGACCCACGCGGTGCCGGCGTCGTTGCAGGTCTCGATGTATTGCCTCTTGTGGTGCGGCCATCCGCCGGCGCAGGCGGTTTTTCCTGGAATGCAGGGCGACAGGTTGACGCATTGGCCGTCGACGCATTTCGCAGGCGTGCAGTTGTGACGGTTGTCGTCGAAGCCTCCGTCGGCTTCACGCCGGCAGCTTTGGCGGATGTCTCCGAGGTGTGGGGTTTCGACGACTTCTGAGGTCTTCTGACGTAGCCTTCACGCGCTTTCGGGATAGCTTCTGGACGTGCCCGTGTACGACTTCAAAGCGGAAGACCTGCGCGCCTTTCGGGATCGCGACTGGTCGTTGCCGCGACGGCTGCAGGATCAAGAAACGGCTCGTTTTGCTGGCCAGCTGAACTGGAGTGAACTGCTGCGCCGAGCCGATGAGCTGCGCGGTGCGGCCCGCTGGCTGTGCCCGGAGTGGCCGAATGCCCGGACGGACGAAGAAGACCTCGAAGCGCACCGCTCGCTCGCGCAGAAGCTCGCCACTTACGAGGTCCGGCGCCGAAGCCGCATTGCAGGCAATCGGCCGCGCGATGAAGCGGCTAAAGGCCAGATGGTTCCTGTTCGGGGCTCAGGCGGTTCTGCTTCACGGGGCTCCCCGAACCACCCAGGACATCGACGTCACCGTTCTCACTGAGGCACCGATCGCGAAGTTGGTCGAGGTGCTGGAGGCCGAAGACATCATTCCTCTGATTGCCGATTCGGCATTCATTGAACAGACGCGAGTGCTTCCTTGCGAGCACCTTCCCAGCGGCTGGAAGGTCGATGTTGTGCTTGGGGGCCCTGGTCTCGAGGAGTTGATCGCGAAGCAAGCGAAGATCCGAAAGCTCGGCTCGGTCTCGGTGCCTCTATTGCGCATCGAGCATTTAATTGTTCTCAAGGTTCTCGCGGGGCGTCCGCAAGATCTCGCTGATGTCGCAGCACTGCTGGGGCTGCCTGACGCTCGAATTGCTCGCGTCGAGATCAAGGCGCTGCTGAGGGCGATCGAGACAGAACTGGCCGAGGATCGGTTGGTAGAGCGGTTTGAACGGCTCGAATCTGCCCGCTGATTGTTCCACCGGGCTGGATACCGACAGCTTCCGCTGTGGGTCTGCAGCAATGGGGAGCGGGCCGAGGACACCAACCGATTTGCGTCTCTGATGTGAGTTGCTGTAGGCAATTCGCCCCGCATCAAACTCGATGCGAATCGGAGCCAGGCCGACAGGTAGGCACGCTCAGGACCACGCCACATCACGCGCCACGGCAGTTCCCGCGCAATCTTCGCGATCCTGGGTCCGAACATGCGCTGGGCGCGCGCGTGCTACCAGCCCCCTTCGCAAGTGAGCCACCCGACGTCAGAGCGCCTCGTCCTTTTCCTCGCGGGTGAGTTGCCCGAAGCAGAGGCTCAACAGCTCGAGGATCACATCGATGTCTGTCCTCCTTGCCGCGAAGGGCTGAGCAAGGTGGTCCGTCGGCGCGCACAAGATCAAGCAAGTCTCGCTCTCACCCACCGCAGCCCGGCCGAATCTCTTCCGGTCGCCGCGGGCGAGGTCATCGCAGGACGTTTTCGAATCGAGAAGCTGCTCGGAATGGGTGGCTACTAGACGCCCAGCCGGGACAGCAGCG
Source organism: Archangiaceae bacterium (assembly GCA_043750125.1). Classification (GTDB taxonomy): domain Bacteria; phylum Myxococcota; class Myxococcia; order Myxococcales; family Myxococcaceae; genus JAGSPQ01. The sequence continues at coordinate 5,153 of JAYVCD010000428.1, forward strand.
TTCGCATTCCTTCCGCGCCGAACACCATCATCAGCTGGCCAACGAAGCCCGGCGAGTCGGTCGAGGCGAACCGCGCTTCGAGCACCATCGCATCGAAGCTGCCGGTGCCCGAGCCCAACAACGTGGCCACATCGCCCTCGGCGAGGTCGGGCGGAGAGGGCAACAGCTTCAGCCGCAGCAGGCCTCCCACCACGGTGAGGCACGCCGACGCGACGATGTTCGCCGCTTCCGTCAGCGCCGCGGTCTCGTCATCGTTCAGGGGTCCGCTCGCCGTGGGCCGCCGCAGCAACCGGCCCGCGAGGCGCCGCGCATCTTCGCGGGGCAACACCCAGAACAGCCGTCCGGGCAGCCCGCCGTCGATTGAAAATTCCGCCGCGAGGACCTGGGTCCCGGCACCCCCGAGCAACGAGACCAGCTGCGGCGAGTCGACCAGGGACACGCGCGGGACGTCGATCATCACTCCCAGCCCGCTGATCAACCGGGCGAGCATCGAGGCCGCATGGCCGCTGCCGATGTTCGCCACCTCGGCCAGGGCGTCCTGCTGCGAGGCGGTCGGAGCGGCGAGCGTCACGCGGCCGCTCCGCTCAACACCAGCCGCGCGACATCGAGAATGAAGACCGGGCGGCCGTTGCCCAGAATGGTGACTCCGGCGAGGCCCGGCACCTGGTCCAGCGGCTTGGTCAGGGCCTTCAACACCACCTCTTCCTGCCCGAGCAGACGGTCGACCTCGAGCGCCACCCGGCCTTCATCGCTGTCGACGACCACGAAGAACCGCGAGGCGTCGTCGACCGCCGTCCCTGCGGGAAGCTCGAGCAGGCTCGCCAGCGGGTGAACGGGAACCATCGCGGTGCCGAACGCGAGCAGGGAATTCTGCTGGCTGAACGAGAGCTTCGAAGGGCGCTCTTCCACGACTCCCAGGACCTTGGCGATGGGGAGGCCGAGAATTTCGCGGCCGACTCCGACCAGCAGCAGGTTCACCACCGCGACGGTCAACGGAAGGTGAAGCCGAATGGTCGTCCCGTGCCCGAGCGTGCTCTCGATTTCCAGGGTGCCGCCCGCGCTTTCGACCGCGCGCTTCACCGCGTCCATTCCGACGCTCCGGCCCGAGATGTCAGTCACGTCGTTGGCGGTGGACACTCCGGGAAGGCAACACAGCATCAGCGCCGCCTGGGGGGAGAGGCGGGCGGCCTCTTCGGCAGTGTACAGCCCTCGCTCTACCGCGGCGGCGCGCAGCTTCTGGCCGTCCATCCCACGGCCATCGTCTTCCACCTCGAGGACGACGCGATCGCGGTTGCGTCGAACGTTGAGTCGGACGATTCCACGGGCGGATTTTCCGACGGCGATCCGTTCGTCGGGCGTCTCGATGCCGTGGTCAATCGCGTTTCGCAGCAGGTGGAGCAAGGGGTCCGCCAGCTCGTCGATGATCGCCCGGTCGAGCTCGATTTCCGTGCCCGAGAGCTTGAGCTCGACGTCTCGATTGCGGCGCCGCGCGATGTCGCGGCTGGCGCGCGGAAGGCGATCCGTCACCACTGCCAGCGGGGTCATTCGCGCCTTCATCACCTTGTCGTGCAGCTCACGCACCAGCGCGTGAAGCCGATCGACCGACTCGTCCAGCGGAGGGCGCGCGCTCGCCGGCAGGCTCTTGCCCACTTCCCGGACCCGCGCGGTCGCAAGCAACAGCTCGCCCGCGGCGTCGAGGAATTGATCCAGCAGCTCGGTGCGAACGCGAACGGTGCGGGCGGGTTCCTGGCCGACGGACCGGGGGGCTTCAGGCTCTACCGTCGGCGCCGGCTCCGCGCCGACCGGGCGCACCGTCAGCACTTCCACGTCGGCGATGGTGCTCAAGATTTGAGACACCTTCTGCTCGCCGCTCGCGGTTTCCAGCTCGAGGGTGATGACCCCTTCGACGAGCTTGCCCGCCTTCACTTCGTCCAGCGGAGGCCGGAGGTCGAACACCTGGCCCAGCGTCGACAGCCGCTTGTAGACGAGGAACCCGCGCACTCCGGGAGTCGCGCAGCGAGGCGAAATCCGGACCTTCACCACCAGCCGCGGGTGGGTCGGCCCCAGGGGCGCGGGCGGGGGAAGGTCAGGCGAAGGAAGGGGGAACGGCACCGCGGTGGGCGGTCGATTGCCCAGCTGGACCAGGCGGGCATCGAAGCGCTCGAGCAGCTCGGGAAAAGCGGCAAAGGGGAGGGCCGCGCTGGCGCTCTTCACGTGCGCCATCAGGCCGTCGACGCCAGCGAGCAGCAAGTCCACGTCGGTGCGCAGCATCAGCTGCGGCTGGTCACGAACGATCGAAAGCAGATCTTCGAGGCGGTGCGAGAGCGTCGTGGTGGCCTCGTACCCCATCGAGGCGGCCATGCCCTTGACCGAGTGCGCGTGGCGAAACAGCGCATCGACGGCCTCGACCCGAGCGCTGGGCGGGAGGTTCTCGAAGGCCGCCAGCTCGCGACTGAGCGCCTCGAGGTGCTCGGTCGCTTCACCGATGAACAACGCGAGGTACTTCGAGGTGTCGACAGGCGGCAGGGTTTTACGCCTCGCCGAGGACCTTCTTCACCACGGCGAGGACGTCTTCAGCGCGGGGCGGCTTGACGATGAAGTCCACTGCGCCCGCTTCGATCGCTTCCATCACCATCGCTTCCTGGCCCAGTGCGCTGCACATCACCACGACCGCTTTCCCGTCGACTTTGAGGATTTCCCGAGTCGCCTCGATGCCGTTCTTGAAGGGCATCACCAGGTCCATGGTGGTCAGGTCGGGCTTGAGCTCTTTGAACTTCGCGATGGCTTCGAGCCCATTGGCGGCCTCGCCGACGACCTCGAAACCCCCCGAGGCGAAGATGTCCTTGATGATGTTCCGCATGAAAATGGCGTCATCGACCACCAGGACTCGTTTCGCCACTTGCAGCTCCCTTCGACCGAGGCTGTTCGGAAGAGGCCGGAGGTTAACTTCTGTTGAAGGCCGCCGCTACAGCGGTGTCGATGCCATCGGGATCCAGCACCGTCACCGCTTGCGCCCCCAGTCGGGCGACTCCCTTGACCGCCGCGGACGCCCGGGCGGGAGGCGGTGCAAATTTCTCCAGGGCCTCGATTCCTTCGACGTTCGCGACCAACAGGCCCAGCTCGCGGCGGCCGCGGTCGAGCAAGAGCAGCTGGGCGCTGGCGGGAGCCGCGACTCCGAGCAAGGCGGACAGCTCGACCACCGTGACGACCCGGCCGCGCAGGTTGATGACCCCTTTGACCGCCGCCGGGGCGCGGGGAATCCGGGTGAAGATCCCTGGAGCCGGCACCACCTCTCGCACCGCCGAAAGCGCCATCGCGTACAGCCCTTTGTCGACGCGAAAGAGGACGTGACGCATCGGCTCAGCCGCCCCTCAATGAGGAGATTTCACTGCTCTCGGGATGAACGGGACGCGTCCGCACTTAATTGAGCCGGAACCGGCTGACGACGTTCTGCAGCTCTTCGGAAAGGTTGGTCAGCTCTTGCGCGGCGGCGGTGAGCCTTGCGACCTGCTGACTCTGGCTGTCCATCGCGACGCGCACGCCCTCGGTCGCGACCACGTTCTGCCGGGCGACGAGTGAAATCTCGGAGATCGCGCCGACCATCGCTTCGCTGCCGCGCTGCTGCTCGCGGGCGGCCTCGGAAATCAGAGCGACCTTCTCGGCGCCGTCACGGGCGGTGTCGGTGATGCTGCCCATGCTGCGCACGATGGTGGTGAGGTCCTCGCGGCCCTGGGCCAGCTCTTCGATTCCCTGCTTCATCGCAGCGACGACGGCGGAAGACTGACTCGAGATGTCGCGCGCGAGCCGGGAAATCTGCTCGGCGCTGCGGCCCGCACTCTCGGCGAGCTTGCGAACCTCGTCGGCCACCACCGCGAAACCCCGGCCGTACTCACCCGCGCGCGCCGCTTCGATGGTGGCGTTGAGCGCCAATAAGTTCGTCTGCTGCGCGACCTGGGTAATTACGTCGACGATCTTCGAAATTTCCTGGGTCTTCTCACCGAACGCGAAGACTTCCTGGCTCGCGGTCTCGATTCGGCTGAACACCTTCTTCACCTTGTCCCCGGCCAGCCGGGCGGCGTTGCTTCCCTCTTCAGCCGCGGCCCGGGTCGCGGCGGCAGCCTTCGCCGATTCGTCGGCGCTGGCGGATGCCCGCACCACCGCGGCGGCCATTCCGGTGATGGTCTTCGAGGCGCGCGCGACCAGCTCGCTTTGCGACTCGGCCCCCTTGGCGATGCTCTTCATCGAGCTGCCCACTTCGGAGGCCTGCAGGTTCACCGCTTCAGAGCTGCGCGACAGCTCGGTCGCAGAGTCCGCCACCGATTCGGCGGTGTTGTGAATGTGCCGAACGAGCTCGCGCAGATTTTCCTGCATGTTGGCGATCGCCGCGGCCAGCTCGTCGATGTCGTCGCGCAGTCCTCCGCTCTCGGTGAGGACCGGGCGAGAGAGATCTCCGCGCGAGACCTCGAGCGCCGCGTTCGACAGCCGACGCACCCGCGAGACGCCCAGCGACCACGGCAAGGCGACCGCGAGGACCAGGGTGATTCCCAGCGAGATCGCGACCCGCAGCGACCAGGGCCAGCTTTGTTCCTGCGCCAGGTAGAAGAAGCCGACCAGGCAGCCGCCGAGCACCATGTACCCGGCGAGGATCTTCATGTGCAGCGACAGCTGGGTGCGCTTTTCGTCCGCGGCCCGAAGCAGCTGAGCCACGGGTTCTCGACGGGCCATCGAAGAAGACGAGCGTTCGCGTAAGAGAGGAGCCACCGGGGCGCCAGTTAAGGCTGGGGAAGGGGGTGCGTCAAAGATGATCCCGGTCTGCTTGCCGAAGAGTTCAAATCGATATAACAACATTCATAGATATGGATCTCTCGAAGGCATTCCGGGTGCTGGGTGACCCGACGCGGCTGCGGATCATGCGTTTGCTCAGCGAGACCAAGCTCAATGTCACCGAGGTGATGCAGGTCGTCGGAGTCGGGCAGTCTTCCGTTTCCCATCACCTGGCCAAGCTCAAAGGGCTCGAGCTGATTCGGGAAGAGCGCCAGTCGGGCTTCACCTATTACTCGCTGGCGGTCGAGGTCGATGACCCCCGCTTCCCGCTGATTCGCCTGGCGCGGGACGCCGATGATCAGCACGGGGACGGCGCCCGCCTCACCGAGCTGCTCGAGCGCCGCGAAGATCGCCACACGCTGAACGAGAAGCTGCTCGAGCCCGGCCAATCGTGGATGTTGTGGGCCAACGCGCTGTCCAGCCTGCTGCCTCCGCTCGAGGTGGTCGACTTCGGCTGCGGCACGGGAGTGCTCTCGGTCGAGCTGGCGCGCTGGGCCCACCGGGTCACCGCGATCGACCGCAGCCCGGTCGCGCTCGAGGCTGCCCGCGTTCGCGCCCGCCGCGAGGGCCTGGGAAACATCCACTTCGTCGAAGCCGACCTCCACGCGCTGCCGAAGAACCTGGGCGGGAAGGACCTGGTCGTCATCTCGCAGAGCCTGCACCACGTCGAGCAGCCCGAACGGGTGCTGGCCGGAGCCGCCCGGGTGCTCAAGCCCGGAGGCCGGGTGGTGGTGCTCGAGTTGATGCCGCACGACGAGCAGTGGGTGAAGGCCCGGCTGGGACACCACCACCTGGGCTTCGAGCCTTCCAGCCTCGTCGCGGCGATGGGCGCCGCGGGCTTCAGCGACGTTGCGCTCACTCCGTCTGCGCGCGACGGGGGCTCGGCGTTTCGCGCCTTCCTTCTCACCGGGTCGCGCGCCCGTTCACGCAAGCCCGCGCTGGCTCACTGAAAGCGCAAACAAGGAATTCCATGGACGCGATCTTGAAATCGAAGACTCTCGAGCACCTCTTCTACGAGCGAATCGTCATCCTCGATGGAGCGATGGGCTCGATGATCCAGACTTTTCCGCTGACCGAGAAGGACTTCCGGGGCGAGCGCTTTGCCGCCCACCCTCAGGATCTCAAGGGCAACAACGACCTGCTGTGCCTCACCCGGCCCGACGTGATCGAAGCCATCCACGCCCAATATTTTGCCGCCGGCGCCGACGTGGTCGAGACCAACACCTTCAGCTCGACTTCCATCGCCCAGGGCGACTACCACCTCGAATCGATCATCACCGACTTGAACCTCGCCGCCGTCGCCTGCGCCCGCCGCGCCGCGAAAGCCGCCGAAGCGTTGACCCCCGGCCGCCGCTGCTACGTCGCCGGAGCGATCGGCCCCTTGAACCGCACCCTCTCGATGTCCCCCGACGTCAATCGACCCGACTACCGCGCGGTCAGCTGGGCCCAGGTGGTGGACGCGTACACCGAGCAGATTCGCGCGCTGCTGCAGGGCGGGGTCGACGCGCTGTTGGTGGAGACCATCTTCGACACCCTCAACGCCAAGGCGGCGCTGTTCGCGATCGAGTGCTGCTTCGATGAGGCGAAGCGTCGGGTCCCGGTGATGATCTCCGTCACCATCACCGACGCCTCGGGTCGCACCCTGTCCGGGCAGACGATCGGCGCCTTCTACAACTCGATTCGCCACGCCAAGCCGTTCAGCGTCGGAATCAACTGCGCGCTGGGCGGGAAAGAGATGCGGCCCTACATCGAAGAGCTGGCGCAGATCGCCGAATGCTACGTCTCGTGCTACCCGAACGCCGGTCTGCCCAACGCGTTCGGCGGCTACGACCAGACCCCCGAGCAGATGGCGGCGATCGTCGGCGAGTTCGCAAGCCAGGGCTGGCTGAACATCGTCGGAGGTTGCTGCGGCTCGACTCCCGAGCACATCGCGGCGATCGCCAAAGCGGTGCGCAAGGCGCCGATGCACCAGGTCCAGGGGATGCCGCCCCAGGTGCTGCGCTTGAGCGGCCTCGAGCCGATGGTGCTTCCATGAGCAAGTCCGAACCGGTTGCGCCCAACGCCGCGCAGTTTTTGATCATCGGTGAGCGCACCAACATCACCGATGATCAAAAACTGCACAACATTAGGCACAACCAATTCAAACTTACTCATAAAAACACCATCAACTCAAAACCACTCAAGCGCAACACCTAAAACAACATCCCCTAAACCTGGTGC
>JAYVCD010000429.1:0-31461 GCA_043750125.1 Archangiaceae bacterium
TTGTATCGCGGCTGCGGGTTTGGGCCGCGACTGGCGGGCGAAGGCATGTTCTACTGTCGGCATGATTCAGCAGAGGTTCCCCCGCCCCACCACTGCCGACGGGCTTGAGCAGACGCGTACGGTGAACGTGCCCGCGCCGTTCCTGCTCAGTGCCGCGGCGGTGCTGGTGGTCGGCGCACGAGCCTCAGGGACGTGGCTGTAGCCCCCGCGAGGCCCGCCCGGCCCCAGCAGATCCTGGTCACCGGCGCGACTGGGTTCATCGGCCGTTCGCTGATCGCACCGCTGCGGGCGGAAGGGCATCTGGTTCGGGCGACCACGCGCGACCTCGCGCGCGCAGCGGGCCGAGAAGAGATCGCATGGGTGAAGGCGAACCTCGACGTGCCCGAAGAAGTCGAAGCCGCCCTCGAAGGCATCGACGCGGCCTACTACCTGGTACACGGGATGGGAGGTGGGCGTCATGGCTTCCGCGAGGCCGACCGACGTGCCGCCGAGATCTTTGCCGCCGCCGCGGCGCGCGCGGGGGTTCGGCGCATCATCTACCTCGGGGGCGTGGCGCCGTCGGGAGAGCCCTCGGAGCACCTCGCCAGCCGGCTGGAAGTCGGGCGCGTGCTTCGGTCGGGCCAGGTGCCGACGCTCGAGCTGCGCGCCTCGCTGATCATCGGCGTCGGGAGCGCGTCCTGGCAGATCGTCCGCGACCTCGCGCTGCGACTGCCCGCGTTGGTGCTGCCCAAATGGACTGAGTCTCGAACCTCGCCGATCGCGCTCGAGGACGTCTTGATCGGTCTGGTCCGCGCCCTCGCGCTCGAGCCGCCCCAAAGCGCGTGGTTCGATCTGCCCGGCCCCGAGGTGCTCAACGGACGCGAGATGTTGCTGAAGATCGCTGAGCTGCGGGGACGCTACGTCCCCGCGCTGCGGGTGCCGGTGCTGAGCCCGTCGCTGTCGTCGTGGTGGCTCAAGCTGGTGACGCGCGCCGACTTCTCGCTCGCGCGCGAGCTGGTGCTGGGGTTCAGCTGCGATCTGTTGCCGGCCGACGATCGCTACTGGGGCCTGATTGGGCACCGACCCAGCCATACCTTCGGCGCCGCGGCCCGCCGCGCCCTCGACAGCGAACCTCCGCCCGAGGGGCTCAGCGGCATCGGCGGGCAGCTGGTGGAAGCACTGATCCAGTCATTCGGCGAGCGCCTCGGCCGCCGCCGACCGCCGCGCGATCGGTGACGCACGGTCAGTCGCCCCAGCTCGCCGCGCGGATGAAGGACAACCCGAACGTCGAGGTGTTCGGGTGCAATCCGCCGTTCGTGTCGCACTGCGTCGCGCTCGAGAACTTCCCCGCGCACGTCGGTCGCGTAAGACTCGACGTTCCTGCCGCGCGGCCTGTTCTCCGCTGGCGGAGTGCTGCGGCAGGAAGATCTGCTCCAGACCGCCGTGCGGATGCTCGACACGTCTGACGACAAGCCGCTGCTGTTCCTCGTGCACCAGCGAGCTGTGGCAGCCGTCGACCTACGCCGAAGCGCCGCGGCTGTGGCCGAGCTTCAACGTGATCGAGATCGGCCGCACGGTGCGGTTGGCTCCGACGTCGTCGTTGTCGGCGTGCCGGCCCGCACGATGCTGCGGGTGTACTGGCCGCTCGTCTCACGATGAGCGTTTCGTCGAGCGCGAACCGCCGGCCCGACCGCCTCAATCAGGAACGGCAGGTCGGGAAGAACTTCTTCGAAGAGGTCGCTCCGTGTACGCGCGTCAAAGAGTTCTTCGGCCGCTTCACCGCCGGGCTCGCCGCGAAGAACCTCTACGAGACGTTTGGGTTCGTCTTCAAGTTCGAGCACGGCTGGCAGAACGCGGCGATCACGTTGATGTACAGCCAGGCAACCCAGTCAGCTCGACCATCTGCCCTGCGCTCGACTTCAGCTCGCGGCAGTCGGTCTGACCATGCCCACCAACGGCCCGCGGGTCATCGCGGGCGGGGCTCCGCTGCACTTCATCTCGGTCGTCACCGGCGTGAAGGCCCAAACGGCCGCCGCGCTCGCTGCGCACACTGGTTCCGGTGCCTCTGCCTTCTTTGGGTGCGCACGCCACCGGACGGAATTGCCCGGCTGCGCCGAATGTCAAATCACGGTTTTCCCTGGCAGAACCCTGACTACGGGGTGACGGTCGCCCGCTGAGCCGACGCCTGCGCGCCGAGTGCGGCGTCGAGTGCGGCCCAAGAGGTGATCACCGTCGCGCCGACCGGTGCGACGCTCGAAGCGAAGGCCCCGCCGACCCAGAGCGTCGTCTTCTTCGGCAACAACCTGCGCAGCTCCCGCAGCAGCATCTTCGGGCCGTCATCGGTGGGCGGGGCAGTCACGGTGAGCCCCACGGCGTTGGCGTGCAGCGCCTTCGCCGCCGCCGCGAGCTCGACGGGAGGCGTCTGCAGCCCGAGCAGGTGGGGCGTGGCGCGGCTCGCCGCAAGGTAGACGGCCACCAGCTCCAGGGGCAGCCGGTGAGGCTCCCCGGGCAGGTTCGCGAGGAGGATCAGCGGCCTCGGCGTGGCCCCTTGAAACTGAGCAAGGAGGATCCGCAGCTGGGTCGACAGACATTCGGACCCGAGGTGCTCCTGGTGAATCGCCAACTCGCCTTCGGCCCAGAGCGAGCCGAGCTTGACCGCCAGCGGCTGCGCGAGCTCGGTCACGAAGGCCTTGGCGCCCAGCGCCTCGGCCCTTTGTCGCAGCTGTCGCTGAAGGCCTTCGACATCGCCGCTGACGAGCGCGCGAATCAACCCCGCAGAGTCCGACAAGAGCGGACCCGGGACTGCGGCCGGAGCCACGGTGTCGTGGTTTGCCTGAACCAGCCTTGCCAGAGCCTCAGGCGACTTGCCGATCACTTCCCCCGGGCGAAACCCGGCCTGGACCGCGCGCGCCACGCTCTGGAGCCGTCGAACGTCCTCGTCGGAATACAGCCGCCGCCCGGTGTCCTGCCGGACCGGCTTGGGAAACCCGTAGCGGCGCTCCCAGATCCGCAAAGTCTCGACCGGAATGCCCGAGAGGTATCCCGCCACCCGAATCGAGTGGGCCCCGATCGCGCTGAGGTCGTGGGTCGAGCTGGCTTTTGTCGATTTCATTGCGTCTCGATTATGTCCTATACAATATTGTGACATCAGTCCAATTGTAAAATCCGAAACACGGGTCAGGAGAAGCTTCATGCTCGCTCAGAGACGACGAAACGAAACCGCCCCCGCGTCGCCGCGACCGGCTCTTCGGCCCCTGGAAGCCTCTCGAGTGGGTGAGCGCGTGAGCGCGGCGAGGCCGATCGGGACGGATGAGCCTGCCCAGTGGCAGATCCAGGTGTTCTTCGACGGAGAGTGCCCGCTGTGCGTCCGCGAGATCGCGATGTTGAGCCGCCTCGATCGGCGGGACCGGATCTGGTTCACCGACATCGCTTCGGTCGACTTCGACGCTGCTCGGTGGGGCACGTCGTGGGGGCGGTTGATGGAGCAGATCCGAGGCCGGCTGCCAGACGGACAATGGATCGAAGGTGTCGAAGTGTTCCGCCGGCTCTACGGTGCGGTGGGCTTCGCGGCGCTGGTTCCCCTCACCCGCTTGCCGATCGTCGAGCAGGTGCTCGACTTCGCCTACGACAAGTTCGCGAAGAATCGGCTCAGGTGGACTGGACGCTGTGCCGATGGCGCCTGCGTCCTCCCTGCCGGCAATCACGCCCGCGCAGCCATGGGGTGGCGGAGGTAGATCGCAATGGCTCACTGCTTCACGACCGTAGACCCGCGCTACTTGATCAGGATGAGCTCACGAGTCGCCCGCGTTGCCGGGCTCGGAATATTCTTGTTGGGAGGCCTCGCGATGGCGATTGAAACGCCGAAGCACGAAGTCGTGAAGCAGTACGCGGACTTCGAGATCCGCCGGTACGCGCCCTACGTCGTCGCCGAAACCGAAGTCGAGGGCGACCAGGGCGACGTTGGCAGCGAGGCCTTCTCGCGCCTGGGCGGGTACATCTTTGGAAACAATCAGGGGGCGCGGAAGATCGCGATGACGGCGCCGGTCACCCAGGCGCCAACGGCAGGCACCAAGATCTCGATGACGGCGCCGGTGACCCAGGTCAGCAGCGGGCCCCGAACCTGGCGCGTGCAGTTCATGATGCCCTCGGAGCACAGCCTCAAGACCCTGCCAGTGCCGACAGACGCGCGGGTGCAACTGCGAACGGTTCCGGCGAAGCAGTTCGCGGCGATCCGCTACTCGGGCACCTGGTCGAAGCGGAACTACGACGAGCACCTGGCGCTGCTGAAGGCGGGGCTCGCCCGCGAGGGGCTGACCTCAAACGGCGAGCCAGTGTGGGCGCGGTACGATCCTCCGTTCAAGCCGTGGTTCCTGCGTACGAACGAGATCCTGCTCGAGCTGCCGTAGCGGCCCGGCGGGACGGCAGGCGCGGCCGCGGCAGTCGCCCCAGAACGGCGAAAGAAGCTCAAGCGCGCAACAGCTTCGGTTTGCCTCACCACCCGTCAGACGTGCTACTCGTTGTCGATGATCTGGCACGACTGTTTGCGCGCCGTCCTCGTCGGAGCCGTGGCCCTGACCACGGCGGGGTGCTGGACGGCGCCTCGCGCGGTCGTGAAGCGGGGCTTGGAGGCGGGGGTGGTCGTGCCGGGGCTGTCGGCCTGCACGCCGGGAACCCACGAGCCGCTGGAGCTCGACCCGAATCGCCCGCTGATCGTGCTCGTTCACGGCTGCAACTTCTCGAGGGGCGGCTTCCGGAACCTGGCCGAGCTGTTCGAGGCGCACGATCAGCAGACGGTCTGCTTCAGCTACAATGATCGTGGCACCATCGACGCGGCCTCCCGCAAGCTCGTCGAAGTCCTCGAGGTGCTCGAGGCTTACGCGCCTGGACAGCAGCTCACAGTCCTGGGCCACAGCCAGGGCGGGTTGGTGGCTCGGCATGCCTTCTCTGCCGACCGCGATCGCTCGTTTGCCTCGACGTTTCAGTACCAGCTGGTGACGTTGTCGGCGCCGTTCTCCGGAATCAACTCGTCGAAGCACTGCGGGCTGCCCTGGTTGCACGTCGCCACGCTCGGAGTGACGGTGCTCGCCTGCCAGGTCATCGCCGGTACCAAGTGGACCGAGATCTTTCCGGGGTCGCAGTTCATGACCGAGCCCGGAACGCTGGCCCCGGGCGTGGGCCGTCACCTGAGAATCGCCACCGACGAGCGAGGCGGTTGCGGGCGGCGCGGCACAGATGGGGCGTGCATCGCGCGCGACGAGGTCTTCACCATCGCCGAGCAAGTCAACCCCACGATCGACTCCGAGCCGCGCGTGGAGAAGGTCGAGATTCAGTCCGGCCACTCCGAGATCGTCGGGGAGTGGGGCCGGCCTCCGATCAAGTTGATCGCCATCCTTCAGGAGAACCACATCCTCGCCCAGACGACGCCCGTCCGCCGTGACCGGGTCGCTGCCGTGCTTCGAAGGCTCTACGGTGCGCCCACCGAAGCAGCGCCGACCGACCAAAGAAATCTGGCCACCCTCGCGACCGCGCCAGGTCGGCGTTGAGCCGGCCACCCTCGCGGCCGCCGCCAGACGCGGGCCGGATCGAAGAGGCGTAGATCCCGGCGATCGGCGAGCAGTTCGACCGGCGCCGACAACCCGGGGCGGCGCGATGAGCCTCGACGCTGCTCCCGCCCGAGACGGACCTCAGGCGCTTCCGGGGCGCTTTCGCCGCGCCTGGATCCTCGCCTCGATCGTCTCGTTGACCGGGATGATCACCGCCAATGTGCTGGCCAGCACGCTGCCCCTCAATGGACTCACCACTGGCGCGATCTCTGACAGCTACCCGATCTTCTTCGTGCCGGCAGGGTACGCCTTCTCGATCTGGGGCCTGATTTACCTGGGGCTGATCGCGGTCACCGTAGCCCAGGCGGTGTCTCCCCTCGCCGAAGAAGAGATGCTCGGAGCCGCGCGGCCGCTGTTCGTCCTCAGCTGCTTCGCCAACGGCGCCTGGATCTTTGCCTGGCACTACCTGCAGCTGGGGCTGAGCGTGCTGCTGATGCTCACGCTCCTGGTCAGTCTGATTGGCCTGTATCGCCAGATTTACCGCCACGGCGAAGGTGAGGAAGAACGAAGCGCCAAAGAGACGCGTCGAGCAGGTGGTGTCTGTGACGCACAGCAGTGTGTGGCCGGGGCTTGATCGACCGCGGACGGAGATTTGGGGGAGGCAAGCAGCGAGCAGGGGGCAGTGGGGCGAGGAGGTGAGGAGGTGAGGAGCGAGGTGGGCGCCGGGTGAAGCGGTGGGCGCTACAGCTGCAGCTCGAGCTGAGGCGGCGCCTGAGCGCGCGCGACGGAGCGCGGCGAGGGGCGGGGAGCAGGCCGAGGTTCCGGAGTATTTCCTCCTTCACGGCGGTCGCGCCGGTCGCCGGAGCCCGCGCTGGCGATTGCGCGGCGCAGACGGTCGCGGGCATCACCGTGGCGCGCTCGGCCGCGTGGGACCAGAGGACTCCATGGAAAGAGGTCAGATGGAACCTGGCTGGCGGAATGAGCCAGAGGAGGCGCCGGACCAGCTGCTGCGCCGTCAGCAACAGGGTGACGCCCTTCTTCGTCTCGTACGCGTACTTCCCGTCGTCGCGGCGCGAGAGCCTGGACTCGGCGGTGGGCCCCCTTGCTCCGTACCTGCACAGCCGGGACAGCCCGTTTGCGTCGTTGGCGTGCACCGACGTGCCCGCGTGCAGCGAGAACCCCGCCCCCACCGCCAACAGCCGGCCGCGGGTGTCGCCGAAGGTTGGCTCGTCGCCGAGGTTCAGACGCTCTTGCGCGCCTTGAAGCTGCAGCGCCTCGAAGGAGCGCCCGGCCTGCGCGAGCATCGAGCATCCGCGCCAGCACCGCCTCCACTGCTGCCTGCGACGGCGAGCACGCGAGGAAAGTCCCAGCGCTCCAAACGCCCTCGGGCACCCCACGAGGACTCGAACACAGGCATCAGCAATCTCGAGATTGTGGGCGTTCGGGACACTCGGTGCCAGCGTTCGGCGGCGAACCGGGCGATGTCAGGGCCACGGGCTATGACGGGCCATGGCCAAACCGAAGACCCATTTCAGCTGTCAGACCTGTGGAGCCCAGGCTCCGAAGTGGCTTGGCCGCTGTCCGGAATGCGGTGGCTGGGGCTCGTTGGTCGAAGAGACCGAAGAGTCGGCCGCATCGCAGGCTCGTCCGGCGTGGGGCGCCAGCGGCGGTCAGAGCAAACCGGTCCGACTCAAAGATGTGGTGAGCGAAGCCGACGCGCGCCGGAAAACCGGAATCGCCGAGCTCGATCGCGTCCTCGGGGGGGGAGTCGTCGAAGGCAGCCTGGTGTTGCTCGGAGGGGACCCCGGAATCGGAAAGTCGACCCTGCTGCTGGCCGCGCTCGAGCGGTTGTCGCTCAAAGCGCCGACGCTGTACGTCTCGGGCGAAGAATCGCTGAAGCAGACCCGCATGCGCGCAGATCGCCTCGGAGTGAAGAGCGAGAACTTGCACCTCTTCGCCGAGACCGATGCCGAGCGGATCCTCACCGCTGCCGAAGCGCTCAAGCCCTGCGCCCTGGTGGTCGATTCGATTCAGACCATGTTTCTGCCCGAGCTCGGCTCGGCGCCCGGCAGCATCAGCCAGGTGCGCGAAGTCGCCGGCCGATTGATGGCCTTTGCCAAGCGCACCGGTGTTCCCACCTTCCTCGTCGGCCACGTCACCAAGGAAGGGAGCATCGCCGGCCCGCGCGTCCTCGAGCACATGGTCGACACCGTGCTGTACTTCGAAGGCGAGCGCGGCCACCCGTTTCGAATCTTGCGCGCCCACAAGAATCGCTTCGGCTCGACCAACGAGATTGGAGTCTTCGAGATGAAGGGCTTTGGCCTCGCCGAAGTGGCCGACCCGTCGGCGCTGTTCTTGTCCGAACGACCCGCCGGGCAGTCGGGCAGCGTGGTGACCTCGACCCTCAACGGCACTCGGCCGCTGTTGGTCGAAGTGCAGGCGCTGGTCGCTCCCACCGGCTACGGAACCGCGCGGAGGACCGCGATCGGCGTCGATACCAACCGGGTCGCGCTGCTCGCCGCGGTGCTCGAGAAGAAGGTCGGGGTGCAGTTGGTCGGCTGCGACATCTTCGTCAACGTCGCCGGGGGAATGCAGCTGTCCGAGCCCGCCAGCGACCTGGCGGTGTGTGTCGCGCTGGCCTCGAGCCTGCGCAACATTCCGCTCGACCCCTTCACCCTGGTGTTGGGCGAAGTCGGCCTCGCGGGCGAAGTGCGCGCGGTGGGACAAATCGAAACCCGCCTCACCGAGGCCGCCAAAATGGGCTTCAAGCGGGTGGTGCTTCCCCGCGGCAGCGCCAAGCGCCTCGAGGCGAAGAAGCTCGAGATCATCGGAGTCGAGTCGGTCGAAAAGGGCCTCGAGGCAGCCCTGGGCATGGGCCCGAGCTAACCGTTTCAGCCTTCGTCGACGGGAGGATCTTCTTCGAGCTCCGGCTCTCGGGTCACTGCCGCATGAGCGGGGTCGCTCCATTGCTGCGCGAGCGTTTCCCACTTTGCGTATTCGCCCAGCTGTTGCGGAAAGCGTTTTGCCACCATCGCCCCCAGCTCGCGATCGAGCACCGGCGGCACCTGCTCGCGCAGCGCCCGGGCGAATTCCGCCGCTGAACGGAAGCGCTCTGAAGGGTTCTTGGCCATCGCTTTGGACACCAGTTGCCACACCGGCTCACTCATTCCCGCGGGGCGCTCCACCGGGTCATTGACGATGCTCAACATCGTCAGCGTGTCGTTGCCCTTGTCGAACGCGCGGTGTCCCGCGACCGCTTCGTAGAGAATGAGCCCCATCGCAAAGACATCGCTGCGGCGATCGACGCGCTCGGCCGTCGCCTGTTCCGGAGACATGTAGAGCGGCTTGCCCTTCACGATTCCCGGCAGCGTCACGGTGCGCGAGGTGCGAACTTTGGCGACTCCGAAGTCGAGCACCTTCACCCGGCCATCGAAGCCGACCATCAGGTTGTGCGGGGACAGGTCGCGGTGGACGACCCCGAGAGGCTTTCCATCGGCGCCGTTGAGATCATGCGCCGCCTGCAGGCCCTCGAGCGCCTGGAGCAGCACGGCCGAGGCGACGTTCGCCTCGAGCTTTCCGGGCGGGGCGTAGATTAAATGGTCGAAGTCGACCCCGCGCAGCAGCTCCATCGTCATGAAGTAGTTGCCCCCCGCCGCCTGCCCAAAATCGAAGAAGGTGACCAGGTTGGGGTGGCTCAACTTCAGGCCCAGCCGCGCTTCGTCGAGGAACTGCTCGACCATCGCGTCTTCCTTCGCCAGGTGCGGAAGAATGCGCTTCAGCGCGACGAGCCGGAACACGCCCATCGGGCCCACCGTGCGGGCCACCATCACCTGGGCCATTCCTCCACTGCCCAGCGGCGTCACCAGCTCGTACTTCCCGATTCTTGCCCGGGGACGAAAAGCGGAGCGCTCGGACAGCTCGTCCAGGCGCGCCAGCGGCCCCCCGCCGTCGGTCAACGCGAGGAACGCGAGCACCGCCGAATCGAGCATCTCGGCGATCGCCTCGACCAGCTCCATCACCTGCTCGCCTCCCTCTTCGAAGCGCCCCGGAAGCAGGAAGCCCAGCGCGCCAAAGTTCAAGTCCGCCAGCTCGAGCCGGGCGACGAAGAGCGTGTGCTTCGGGTCCACCACCACCGCGCCCTGGGTATACGAATGCTTGCGAACGTCGATGAAGTCCTTGCCCACCAGGCGGGTGAGCACCGTCTCTTGAGTCCCGCGCAGGGTGACGAAGGCCGCCTTGGCGTGAATCATTCGCACGCACTGGGTGAGGAAGACGTCGAGCGCGGCGTGAAGCCCCAGATTGCGGGCGAGGCTGTCTTCGAGAATCTCGTCCGCCATCCGCTGAACCGAGACCAGCCCGCGCAAGAAGCGGACTTCCTCGTCCACGGATTCGAACTTGAGGCTCACCGTTACTTCGCGTCCGAGGTGTAGATCGCGTCGGCGATTCGGTACGCGCTGCCTTCGAGCCGGGTGATGGCTTCTTTGATTTTCAAAGGCTCGTTGGTGGTGAGCACCACCTTCAGGTTCTCGAGGTCGACCTTGATCTCTTCGCGGTCTTTGTCCTTCAGCATCGCCGCGTACTCTTCCAGCGATTTTTCGGTGGTGTACATCAGGCCGTCGGCGTTGTTGCGCAGGTCGGCGAGCTCTTTCTTCTTCTTGTCGTCCGAAGAGTTGCTCTGCGCCTCAGAAATCATTCGTTGAATCTCGACCTCGGTCAGGCCGGAGTTCGAGACGACGCGTACCTGCTGCACCTTTCCGGTCCCGAGATCTTTGGCTCCGACGTGAACGATGCCGTTGGCGTCGATGTCGAAGGTCACTTCAATCTGCGGCACGCCTCGGGGCGCAGGAGGAATGCCGACCAGCTCGAACCGCGCGAGGGTCTTGTTGTCGGCGGCCATGTCGCGCTCGCCTTGAAGGACGTGCACGCTCACCAGCGGCTGGTTGTCGACCGCGGTGCTGAACACCTGCCCCTTCTTGCAGGGGATGGTGGTGTTCTTGTCGATGATCTTGGTGGAGACGCCGCCCGCGGTCTCGACGCCCAACGAGAGCGGGGTGACATCGAGCAGCAGCACGTCTTTGACTTCGCCCTTGAGGACCCCGCCCTGAATCCCGGCGCCGATCGCCACCACTTCGTCGGGGTTGATTCCCTTGTGGGGTTCCCGACCGAAGAATTCCTTCACCTTCGCCTGCACCGCCGGCATGCGCGTCATTCCGCCGACGAGCAGCACCTGGTTGATTTGGTTGGTGGCGACGCCTGCGTCTTTGAGCGCCATTCGGCACGGCTCGATGGTGCGGTCGATCAAGTCCTTGACCAGCTTCTCGAGGGTGACGCGATCCAGCGTCTCGGTGAGGTGCTTGGGGCCGGTCGCGTCGGCGGTGATGAACGGAAGGTTGATTTCGGTCTCGGTGGCGCTCGACAGCTCGTGCTTCGCGCGCTCGGCCGCTTCTTTCAGCCGCTGCAGCGCCATGCGGTCTTTGCGCAGGTCGAGGTTGTTGCTCTCCTGAAATTTCTGAGCCAGCCAGTCGATGATTCGCTGGTCGAAGTCTTCGCCGCCGAGGAACGTGTCGCCGTTGGTCGACTTCACTTCGAAGACCCCGGCGTTCAGCTCGAGAATCGAGATGTCGAACGTGCCGCCGCCCAGGTCGTAGACGGCGACCTTCTCGCCTTTCCCGTCTTTGTTCTTGTCCAGCCCATAGGCGAGCGCGGCAGCGGTCGGCTCGTTGATGATGCGCAGCACGTTGAGGCCGGCGATTCGGCCCGCGTCTTTGGTCGCTTGCCGCTGGGCGTCGTTGAAGTACGCGGGGACCGTCACCACCGCCTCGCTCACCGGCTCGCCCAGGTAGTCCTCGGCGGTCTGCTTCATCTTCGCCAGCACGATGCTCGCGACTTCCGGAGGGCTGTACTGCTTGCCGCGAATCTCGACCCACGCATCGCCGTTCTGGGCCCCGACGACCCGGAAAGGAGAGATCGCGATCGCCTTCTTCGCTTCGGGCGAATCGAACCGGCGTCCCATCAAGCGCTTCGTCGCGAACACCGTTGCTTCGGGGTTGGTGACGGCCTGCCGCTTGGCAATCTGACCCACCAGGCGCTCGGCCGATTCGGTGAAGGCCACCATCGACGGGGTGGTGCGCGCCCCTTCACTGTTGGGGATCACGACCGGCTCGCCGCCTTCCATCACCGCCACGCAGGAGTTGGTGGTGCCCAAATCGATTCCGATGACTTTCGACATATCCCCCCTGAGTTTCCGCCGTTAACCGGTGTGGCTCTAGCTCTTTTTTTCTTCGTCCGGCGCGGGTGGCGAAGACGGTTCTGCCGGCGGCGTACTTTTCTTCGAAACCATGACCAACGCCGGCCGAATCAGGCGGTCATTGAGGGTGAAGCCCCGCAGCAGCTCGCTGGCGACGTGGTTGGCGGGCATTTCGTCGGTCTCGACGTGCTGCATCGCTTCGTGGAGGTTGGGGTCGAACGGCTTGCCCTTGCTCTCGAACGACTTGACTCCGTGTTTGCCCAGCGCGTCTTCGAGCAGCTTGCGGATCATGCTCACGCCCTTCTCGAGGCCGGCGAAGTCTCCGCCGCCTTTGGAGTGTTCGAGGGCGCGATCGAAGTTGTCGACCACCGGAATCAGGTCTTTGAGCAGCTTCTCGTTGCCGAACCGCTGCAGCTCTTCTTTTTCCTTCTGGGCGCGCTTTTTGTAGTTCTCGAGGTCGGCGGTCGCCCGCAGCACCTTCTCGTGCTCGTCCTTGATTCGCCCCATTCCGGTCCGGCCGGCGGCCTGGGACAGCTCGAGCTCGGCCTTGAGTTCGGCGATCTGTTTGTCTTTTTCGTCGCCCACCGGGACATCGACTTCGAGCTTCACCTCTTCTCCCACCGGCGATTCGACGGCCGAGGTACCCGAAGAGGGGGTGGCGGCGGGGGACTCGCCGGTGCGCTTGCGGACGCTTTCCAACGCGGCCTTGATTACTTCGTCACCAATCTCGGTGGAGAACTTGCCCTTGTCGTCTGACACCGCGGCACTATGGCACTTTGGCGAGGGCAGACAACGCCCAAACCTTCAGGCCTACTCGCGAGAACTGCCGTTGGGCGCGGCCGCTTTCCCCAGCGGTTTCTTGGGGGCGGAGGCCTTCTTCGCCGGGACCTTGCGCTTCTTTCCCCCCCTCGATTTTTTGGCCGACCGGGCAGGGGAATCGGGAGGGGTAGGGTCCGGAACGGATTCGGCCGCGGCGCTCCTCGATGTGGGCTTCTGGCCGACCGCGAAATCGACCACCTTGTCGGTGGCCTTGTTGATCGCGACCTCGGCCTTCTTCACTCCGGTTTCCATCAGCTCGGCCATCTCTTCGGCCGTCTTGCGCGCCCAGCCGCCGAAGTCCTTCATTCCGGCTTTGAGCTTCGCCTGGCGCTCGGGGTCCTTCACTTCGGCCAGAAGCTTCTCGGCTTCGGTCTTGATTTCATTGCCGGCCCGCTTGACGTCCTCGCCGGTCTTTTTCAGAAAAGACTTCAGCTTCTCGTCCCACTGGGTCTGGTTCATGGTGCTTGTCTTAACTTGGTTGGGCCTTTCGCGCGATTTCGATGAGCCTTCATTAAGATTGTTTCGTGGCTCGAGTTGTCCGTCATTTTGTGGAGGAGGCGCGTCCCTGTGCCTACTTGAGCGACCAAAAGGCTTCGCTCGAATACCGCTTGATGGTCAATGTGTCCCCCGACGAGCTGGAAGCGCTGCTTTTGCGCGGGTGGCGCAGGTTTGGTCCGGCGTATTTTCGACCTGCGTGTCGGCCCTGTGGAGAGTGCGTATCGATTCGCCTCGACGTGAGCGCCTTCGAGGCCTCGCCCAGTCAAAAGCGGGCGCTTCGACGCAGCCGCCGGTTCCGGATCGAGTTGGGGAAGCCGGGAGTGGATCAGAGCCGGATCGAGCTTCACGCCGCCTGGCATGCGACGCGGGAAGCCAGCCGGGGGTGGGATCCTTCCGGGCTGACGGAAGAAGAGTACGCGACGCAGTTCAGCTTTCCATCGTCGACTGGCCGCGAGATGTGTTGGTACGACGGCGACCGGTTGGTGGCGGTGAGCCTGTTGGACATCACTCCGCACTGCGTTTCGGCCGCCTACTTTTTCTACCACCCGGACATTGCGCGGCTCTCGCCCGGGGTGGGCAACGTTCTGCGGTGTGCCCAACTGACCAAGGAGCTCGGAGCCCAGCATCTGTATCTGGGCTACCAGGTCAAAGAGTGCGCGTCGCTTCAGTACAAGGGCTACTTCAAGCCGCACGAGCTGCTCGAGGGGCGACCGGCGATGTTCGAGCCCCCCATCTGGAATCTGGTGAAGTGATGTTCAGCGCTTTTGGGATTCCCACGCGAAGAGCGCCGCAGCGAGGACCTGTTTGATCGGAATCTGGGCGGCCTGTGCGAGCGCCCGGCAGTCGTCGAACTCAGGGGCGGCGTTGATCACCGCTTCGCCCTGAATTCCAAGCTTGATTCGAACCTTGCCCCACGGGGTCGCGACCTCTTCGAAACGTCGGACGAGCACCGTGCGCTCGGCGCGGTGACTGCGAACGCCCAGGGACGTGGATTCCGACAACACGGTCGAAATCAGCGCGCGGTGACTGGCTTCGGTACTGAGGACGGAAAGCAGGTGGCCGGGGCGGCCTTTCTTCATCGTCGCGGGGACGACCCAGGCGTCGAGCGCTCCTTGCTTCATCAGGGTGTCGATCAGCGCGCCCAGCAGCTGGGGGGAACAGTCGTCGAGGTTCGCTTCGATCACTTGCACGGAGGTCGCTTCGTCGGCCGAACGGTGCGCGATGGAAGCGCGCAGGACGTTCGCCCGGTCTGGCCAGTCTTTCGTTCCCACCCCGTAGCCGATGCGCTCGATCGTCGCCGCCGGCAGCGAACCGATGCGGGCGAAGGTCTTCAGCAGCGCCGCGCCGGTGGGAGTGGTGAGCTCGCCTTTGCCCTCGAAGAGCACCGGCACGCCGCGGAGGATCTCGAGGGTCGCCGGAACCGGGACGGGCACCACTCCATGGGCAATGTGAACCGTGCCACTGCCCAGCGGGGGAGGCGTCGAAAAGACTTCTGGATTTCCGAGCAGCTCGAGCACCACCGCTGCCCCACAGATGTCGATGATCGAGTCGACCGCGCCTACTTCATGGAACGCGATCTTCTCGATCGGAATGTCGTGGACCCTTGATTCCGCAGCGCCGATCACCGCGAAAATTGCGAGCGCTCGGTCTTTCGCCCCCGCCGGAAGCTGGGAGGCGGTGATCAGCGATCGGATCTCGGACAGCGGTCGGTGGCCTTGCGGGTGGTGCCCCTGGTTGGTCGCGTGGTCGGCGTTGTGCGCATGCTCGTCGTCATGGTCGTGCGAGTGGCCGTGCGAGTGGTCATGCGCATGTTCGTGGGCGTGCGCATGTTCGTGGGCGTGCGCATGGTCGTGCGGACTGCTTTTGTCACCCGCGAGGACTACGTCGACGTGTGTGCCGGTGATGCCGTGGCGCTGGGCTTTCGTCACTTCGAGCTTCCACCCGGGAAGCTTTAGCGTTTCGAGGTGGCGGATCAGCTCGTCGCGGGGCACTCCGAGGTCGAGGGCCGCTGCGAGGAACATGTCACCGGCCACTCCGCCGGTCGGCTCAAGAAGAAGAATCATTCGTCGGAACATAGGCCCCGGACGCTGAAAGTCACCGACGTCGCAACGCCCTGCGTGCCCTTTCGGAAACGGTCTTCGAGGCCCAGTCGATGTGTTGCAGCATTGAGGGGGAAGGGGCGACGGCCGTTTGCGCATCTGCCCCACCGCGAGAGGTTCTCGGATCGTCGTGGACTTGAGCTTTTCGGACGGGTGAGCCCCACCAATCTCTTTGCCTGCGTTCCTGTGGCGACCGGCGACTTCAAGGCTTCCTCTCGCCGAGAAGCTTTCCGATCGCCCGAAGCCAGGTTCCTTCGCCGACCAGGTCGGGAGTGACGCTCACCCACCGCCACCCCATCGCCGTCAGTTTGGCGCGTTGGACAGCGTCCTTCTCGAACTGGCGCTTCGCCTTGTGGATGCCCACTCCGTCGGCCAGCAGCGCGACCCGGTGTTCAGGCCAGGCGAAGTCCAGGTGCGCGAACGGGCGATCGGCCTTCTCGAAGACCGGATACTGCGTCGTCGGAGCGGCAATCCGGGCGGCACGAACCGCTCGCAACACGCGGGTCTCGAAGCTGCTGCCGGTGGCGTTCCCTCCCCGTCGCTTCAGCACCAAAGCCGCGAGCGCTCCGTTGCCCTTTCGTCCGTGGCCTTTCTCTTCGCCCAGAAATTCTGCCAGCTGCTCGATGAATTCCCGGTTGCCGCGGCCCGCGGAATCGAGCGCGATCTCGAGCGCCTCTTCCTTCACCAGGCCGGCGAGGTCGCTGAGCGTTTGGGTCAACACCGTGGTCGGGATTCCGTCCTTGATCGTGTGTTTCAGCTTCTCGCGCCGGCGAAAAAATTCGACTCCCTTGAGCTTGAACCGCTTGTCGCGGGGAGCCGAGATCTGAATCTTGAGCGGAGGACGATCGATGAACCCGTCGAGCTTCCACAGCCACGCTGCGGTCCGATGCGACGCGAACGCCCCGGGGCCGGCGTGCAAGCAGGCTCCCAATACCTTCTGACACTCCGATTTGGGACTGCCTCGCAGCCGGTAGACGCGCAGGTGTTGCAATTCCCACGAGCCGTTCGCCAGCCGTCGGTCGATGCCCGATGAGGACAGGCCGGCGTCCAGTGCCTGGGCGCGGCTGATCAGCCCCTGCTGACCGGGAGCCAGGTGCGCGACTTCCTCGTCTGCTGTTCGCTTCACCATGCTGCCTCCTGAAGGCCAGTGAATCACCACCGATGGTGGAAGACCTCAATTCTTCAGCGGCGGCCGCGGGTTCTCGAGACGAGCGCGGCGTAGAAGCCGGCGCCGAAGCCGTTGTCGATGTTCACCACCGCAACGTTCGACGCGCAGCTGGCCATCATCGCGAGGAGCGCGGTGAACCCATGTTCGCTGACCCCATACCCGATCGAGGTGGGCACCGCGACGACGGGCACGCCCACCAGGCCCCCGACCGCCGAGGCGAGCGCGCCTTCCATTCCGGCGACGGCCACCACGGCATGGGCATCGTCAAACTCGGCTCGGCGCTTGATCAAGCGATGAATCCCCGCAACGCCCACGTCATTGATGCGGGTCACGGTGGCGCCGAAGTTCTCGGCGGTCACGGCTGCTTCCTCTGCGACCGGAATGTCGGACGTCCCGGCGCAGATCACCGCCACCTTTCCCGCGCGGGGTTTCCGGCCGTTGTGGAGCGAGAAGATCCGCGCTTGGGCGTGCCACGTTCCTTTCGGAAATCGCTCGAGCAGCACGGCCGCTTTTTCTTCCTGCAGGCGGGTGACCAACACCGACTGCTTGCGGACCGTGAGCGCCTTGATGATTCCGGCGCATTGCTCGGTGGTCTTCCATTGGCCGAGCACCACTTCGGGAAATCCCAATCGCAGCGCGCGGTGGGTGTCGACGGTTGCGAAGCCCAGCTCAGCGAACGGGAGGTCTTTGAGCGCACGGACCGCGTCCACCACCTTGACCTCGCCTTTTTTCACGCGCCCCAGCAACCGGGTAAGAGTTCGCTCGTCCATTCGGGTCCTCATAACAGGGCGTCTTAAGGAGGACAGAACTCACCTTCGCTGACCCGGGTGCAACGTGCCTGGGGACAGGCAATGAACGGGGGGAAAGAGCAGGCGCCGACGCACGGGCAGGTCGTCAGGCTGTTGCCGCCGAGCGGACAACACGGGGTGTAGACGGTGGGCCCTTCGCCCCCCCCTGTTCCGCCGGCCCCTCCGGCTCCGCCCGTGCCTCCATCGGCGCCCCCTGAACCCGCGTCGCTGGGTCCACCGCCGGCGCCCGGACAACCGTCGTTGCCGTTGAAGCAACGTCCGGCGGCGCAGAGCGTGACGCCCTCGCTGCAGCCTGCGCGCTCGCACAGGCAGGTCGAGACGCGGCCCGAGCTGTCGCAGCAGACCTGCAGCTTGTTCACCTTGTCGAGGGGGTCGTAGAGCGGATCCAGGCACGACCCCAGGAGCAGCAGAATCGACACCAGCCACAGCCGTTGCGTAGGCATCAGCTCCTTGGACACGAAGGCGGTGGGTAAAGAGACATGGTTTATACCGGGCCGCTCGGTTCTGATGTCTCAGCACGATGGATCCGGGTGTCCAAGTTCCGGCGGGAAGGTTCGGGCGATGTCGAAAGGCTTAGGGCGCGACGAGTTGCAGCGCCTCTATGGGCAGTTGGCACCGGCCATCTACCGGCGGGCACGACTGCTGTTGGGCCGTGAGGCCGACGCATGGGACGTGGTGCAAGAGGTGTTCGAGAAAATGCTCGCGATGGGCGAAGGGTTTCGAGGTGAGTCGCAGCCGATGACGTGGGCGTGGCGCATCACCACCCACCTGTGCCTCAACCAGCTGCGGGCGCGCAAGTTGCGCGAGCCGAAGCTGCACCTGGTCAGGTCCGACGAGCCGACGGGCGACCCGGGCGGCGTCGAGGTGCGCCAACTGCTGCGGGTCTGGCTCAGCGGGCTGGACGAACGCGAGCAGCAAATCGCCACCTTGCTCTTCATCGATGGGCTGACCCAGGAAGACGCGGCTGACGTGCTGGGCCTGTCGCGGAAAACCATTGGGCGAGAGGTCGAGCAGCTGAGGCAGAAGGCCGCTTCGCTGGGCGCGCTTCCAGGAGAAGAGCATGGGTGAGCACCTCTCGGCGTTGGCGCTCGATGCCCTTGCGGCCGAGCTGCCGGTGGATTTGCCGACCTCGAGCCACGTCGCGACCTGCGCTGTCTGTCGAACCCGGCTCGAGGCGTTGAAGGCCGAACGCGCGGCTCTGATGCAGGGGCCGGCCGTCCACGCGCTGTTCGAAAAGCTCGCGCTCCCGATGGCTCAGAAGAAGACGCTGCCGCGCTGGGCGCCGGTGTTGTTCGCGTTGGCCGCGGGGCTGTGGGTCCTCGTCGGCACCCGCTTCCTTCCCAAGCACAACCAGACCCTGCTCAAAGGGCAACCGACGGTCGAGCTGCTCAGCGGCAACACGTCGGTCTCGAGCGCCCACGTCGGGGACAAGCTGTGGCTGGCGGTCGGAGGCGCGGGGCATTCCGCGGTGGGCGTGTTCACCGTCGATGACCAGGCCGAGGTCTCGCAGCTGCTGGCCTCGACGAAAATAGGCAGCGGGGCGCGGGTGCCGGTGGGGAAGGGGTTCGAAGTCACTGCCGGCTCGCTGGCCGTGATCGCGTGCTTCGGCGAGCACCCGCTGGCAATGGATGTGCTGCGGGCCGAGCTTTCTTCCCGAGTCGCCCGAGCGGGGAAAACCCCACTCGAGGTCTTGGCGCCCGACGGCTGTGTGAAGGCGAAGCTCGAGGTCGCTTTGTGAGCTCGGCGGCGCTGCTGAGCCTCTGGCTCGTCACCGCCGCGCAAGTCCCGCCCGAAGAAGGCCAGCGCTGGGCGTTGGTGGTCGGGGAGAACCATGGGCTGTCGAGCGAAGAGACGCTGCGCTTCGCAGAGTCCGACGCGCGAAAAATGCTTCTGGTGCTGCAGGAAGTCGGAGGCGTGGTGCCCTCGCGGTCGGTCGGTGTCTACGGCACCGACGCGAACCGACTGCGCATCGCTCTCAAGGCCTTGTCCGCTCGGCTGGCCAGCGAGGCGACGGCGAAAGACCGCTTGATTGTCTACGTCAGCTCGCACGCGGGCGACGGAGCGATTCACCTCGCCGGCACGGAATTCCCGCTTTCCGAGCTGGCGGACTTCGTGCGCGCGGCTCCGGTGGCGGTGGCGTTGCTGGTCGTCGATGCGTGCCGGTCGGGCTCGCTGACCCGGCTGAAGGGCCTGAAGGCCGCTGAAGTTCCGCCGATTCGCATCGAGGCCACGGACCTCTCGGGGCACGTCTTCATCTCGGCCTCGGGGGCCGACGAGTACGCCCAGGAATCAGAAGAGCTGCAGGGCAGCACCTTCACCCACCACTGGGTGACGGGCTTGCGCGGTGCGGCCGATGCTTCCCACGACGGCCGCGTCACCCTCGACGAAGCGTACGCGTGGGCCTGGTCGCGCACGCTCGAGTCGACGTTCGCCACCGCGGGAGGAATTCAGCGTCCGGCCTTCAAGGTGGACTTGCGAGGGCAGGGCGAGCTGGTGCTCACCGACCTGTCGCGTGCCGACGGACGGCTGACGCTCGATTCGGTCGAGCCAGGCCGCTGGCTGTTGGTGGACCAGAAAACCGGGGCTGTCGTCGCGGACGTCGAAAAGTCAGCGGGGCCGATGGTCCTTGCGGTGCCGGCGGGCAGCTACCGGGTTCGGCTGCGCGCGGCCGACGGTTACTTCGAGCGGAAAGTGACGGTCCCGGCTCTGGGCGGGGCGGTGGTGCGGGCGATCGAATTCGTCGATGCCCCGTTCATTCGCCTCGTCTCGAAGGGCAGCGGGCCGACCGTGCTGTTGATGTCGGCCGGACTCAGTGTCGGCTCGGGGCTCATCTCGGCGGTGAAAATGGAGGTGGGGGCCGAGCTGAAGCTGCGGCGAGAGGGGGCGCTGCTCGGCCCGGTGAACCTGTTCTACGGGGTGCTGGCCGTGCGCGATGGGAACTCGTTCGGGCCCGAGCTCTTCAAGCAGACGGAATTCGAGCTGCGAATCGGAGCCGGCCACCGGTTGCAGCGGGGCACCCTGGCCGCCGCGATCGGGCTCGAAGTGGGCGCGGTGGGGGTGTGGCAGCGCGGCTTCCGGGTCGGGTCCCCGCGCTTCGGGCTCGAGCCGATCGTCTTGGTGGCGACCGAAGTGCGGTGGGCGTTCGCCGACCGGTTCTCGCTCTACATCGCCGTTCAGGGCGGAGCGGCGGCCGTCCGCAAAGAGAGCAGCGGGCTGTCCGGCCTGACGCGCTTTGGTGCCGGAGCGGGGCTCGCCGCCGCGTTTTGAGGTGCGATGCGAGCGCGGCTCTTGAACGTGATGCGGGTGGCGGGCGCAGTGGGTCGGGTCCGGTCGCCACCGCGAAGTTCTAGTACGCGAGTGAGAAGACGATTCGCCCGACGCTCGGCTCGCCGGTCACGATGCACTTGCCGGGTTCCTGCTTCAGCGCGAAGGGTCGGTTGCGGGTGGTGAGCTTCGTCTCTTCCTTGATCCGCTGCTCGACCTTCGGGTCCCCATTCCAGTGGGCGAGCAGAAACCCGTCGTTCGCACGGGCCTTCAGCTCGTCGTAGCTGTTGACCTCGAAGGTGTTCGCGTCGCGGAACTCCTTCGCCTTGTTGAACATCGCGCTCTGCATCTGCTCGAGCATCGACTGGCACTTCGCCACGCACTCGGCCAGCGGCACCGAGAGCTTGTTCTTGATGTCATCGCGGCGCACGAGCACGCACTGCTCTTTGGCGAGATCTTTGGGGCCGAGGTCCATGCGAACGCAGACCCCCTGCATCTCGTATTCGTAGAATTTCGCGCCCATCGCTTTGGCTTCGTCGTTGTCGATCTTCACCCGGACCCCGGCCTTCTTCAGCTCGGCGGCGATCTGCACCGCCCGGGCGTAGGCCGGCGCGCGCTCTTCTCCTTTTCCGATGATCACGATCACCACCTGCTGGGCCGAAAGCTTCGGAGGCACCACCAACCCCGCATCGTCGCTGTGGGTCATGATCAGCGCTCCGATCAACCGGGTCGAGACGCCCCACGAGGTTTGCCACACGTGGTGTTGCTGTCCGTCGCGGCCCTGGAAGACGGTGTCGAAGGCCTTGGCGAAGTTCTGCCCCAGGTCGTGGGACGTGCCGGCCTGCAGGGCCTTCTTGTCCTGCATCATCGCTTCGATCGAGTAGGTCTTGTTCGCGCCGGCGAACTTTTCAGAATCGGTCTTGCGGCCGGCCATCACCGGCATCGCCATCCACTCTTCGGCGAACACCCGGTAGACCTCGAGCATCTTCAGCGTCTCTTCTTCCGCGTCGGCCTCGGTCTCGTGGCAGGTGTGGCCCTCTTGCCAGAGGAACTCGGTGGTGCGCAGGAACATGCGGGTGCGCATTTCCCAGCGCATCACGTTCGCCCACTGGTTGATCAGCATCGGCAGGTCGCGGTAGCTCTGAATCCACAGCTTGAAGCTGCGGTTGATGATCGTCTCGGACGTCGGGCGAATGACGTAGGGCTCGGTCAGCTTCGCGCCGCCCGCGTGGGTCACCAGGGCCAGTTGAGGGTTGAAGCCCTCGACGTGTTCCTTTTCCTTCTTCAGGTAGCTCT
The DNA here is from genome assembly GCA_043750125.1 of Archangiaceae bacterium. Classification (GTDB taxonomy): domain Bacteria; phylum Myxococcota; class Myxococcia; order Myxococcales; family Myxococcaceae; genus JAGSPQ01. The sequence continues at coordinate 21,723 of JAYVCD010000429.1, forward strand.
CGGGGATCAGCAGCGGGAAGTAGGCGTTCTGATGCCCGGTTTCCTTGAACATCGAGTCGAGCTGCCGCTGGATGTTTTCCCAGATGGCGTACCCGTTGGGACGGATCACCATGCAGCCCTTCACGTCAGAGTTGTCGGCCAGCTTGGCGGCTTGAACCAGCTCGCCGTACCACTTCGAAAAATCTGTCGCGCGCGTTGTCAGCTTGTCAGCCATGCGCGGGCGCTTAGTTCAAAAGCGGGCCAGCGTCACTCCGATCATCGGGGTCGAAAACCGCACCTGCTGAGGGCTGGGCGGCTGCATCGCGGGGGGAATATCGCGCGGTGGCTCGACCGGCGCAGACAGCCGCTCGATCGCCTGGTTCACCCGATCGAGCTGCTGGCCCAGCCGGTTGCGGTCGTAGGAAAGTCCTCGCAGCAGAATTCCGCCGGCGATCAGCAACCCAGCCGCCACCAGGCCCACGATGCTGACCCCGATGGTGAAGCCGGGATCAAACCCACCCCGGGTGAGCAGGGCGAACACGCCTCCGAGGAAGACGACGACCAGGTCGATGACCCCGATCGCTCCTCCGACGGCCATCATCGCGATCGGCCCTCCCAGGCCCGGGCGTTCGTCCTCGAGGCGACGGGCTTCGGCCTGCAGCTGAGCCCGGGTCCACCCCTCGAAGGTCGGCTGTTCGCCGGGCAAGGCCTGTTGGACCTGAACGAATCGAACGGCCAGGTCGGCGGCACTGGGCTCGGTGCTGCTCAACACCGCGGCTGCGAGGACAGAGAGGATCATTAGAATCGGGCGAAGATCAGCGGGAACTGCAGCGAGGACCGGGAAGCATCCGGAGGCAGGGGCGGGGGCGGCGGACCTTGCGGAGGGGGCCCGATGTACGTCGGGGCTTCCGGAGCTTCAGGCGGCACGTACCGGCGCGGGTCGGGCTGACGATTGTCTTCGCCTTCTTTGCTCAGCCGGTCGACCTCGTCCATCTGGGCGTTGTAGATGCGCCGCTCGGGCAGGGCGCGGGCCAGCAAGATGCCTCCGATGATCACCATCGCGGCGCCGCCGGTACCGACGATTCCAAACAGCACGAGGAAGGGCAGCGATGAGGTGGTGAGCGCGCCCGAGGCGATGACCCCCAACCCGACGAGGTAGAGCGCGACGGTCAAGGCCCCGCCTCCGCCCCCCATCAGGCCAATCGGAAGTCCGATTCCCGGCCGGGTTTCTTTGAGCCGCTCGTATTCCTGGCGCAGCTGCCCCTTGCTCCAGCCGGCGTAGCTGGGAAGGTTCGAAGGCGGCGCCGCTTCGTCGACGACGAGTCGCACCGTGCGAGGCGACCCCGCGGCGAGGAATGCGGGTTGGTCGTCGGTGGAGGCGAACATCAACAACAGGGCGGTGGTCAGCATGAAGGGCGGGCAACCTAACAGCCTGCGGCCGGCAAAGGCTCAAAGCCGGCGGTCCACACCCCCTTGGGCTCAGGGTACGTAGACGAGGCGGCCGTAGCCGGGGCTGTACACCACGGTGGAAGACCCAGAACAGGTGCGCAGAATGGACGTGGAGTGCGCGAAGGCAGCCGAGCCGTCCGGGCGGACCGCGACGACTCCCTGGCTCATGTGCCAGGTGGCATTCGCGGGCGGCGACCCGTTGCAGGCTGTCGCGGTGAAGGCGACCGGATCATAGGCAGCGGTCACCGCCGCAGCAGTGTCGATGTCCGCCACGATCCAGTTGGCCCCGGTCAGACAATTCTGGCTGCAGATTCGAGTGAACACCTTGGCGCTGTTGGTGACAGAGAGCACGAGGCCCCCGGCTTGCTCGACCATCGCAATGGCTTCGGATCCGTCGTTCAATGCGCCGGTGGTAATTCCGCTCCACGCGCTCGCCTGGAGGCAGTTGCTGTCGCAGCTCCAGAAAAGTATCAGATTATCCTGCGCCCTCACCGCGGGCGTCTGGCTCGAGTCGGTCACGCCCTGGTTGTAGACAACGCGCACTCCCCCCTGAGCCGTCACTGCGATCGCCAGAGGGCTGTTGCCGTCATAGGCCACTACGTTCGCCAGCTCCTGCCAGCTCGACTCCAGCGTGCAGTTGGATGAGCAGGTTCGGTAGGACAGCGCGTTGCCCACTGAGCCGGGGCTCGCGTTGTCCACCAACTGGTGCAGCGTGGTGCCTCGGGCCGCCAGCGCAGTGCGGATTCCTCCCGAGCGAATGCGACCCGCCGTCCAATTGCCCAGGCTCGTGCAGCCTGTCGCGCAGGTCGCGAGCGTCAGGCCTCCGTTGGTGAAGGTCGAGTTGTCGACAGTGAAAGTGAGTCGGTTCTGCGCGTCGATGACCATCGGCGATCCCCGGGAAGGCGAGTTCCAGTTGCCTCCGAAGAGTGAAGCGAGGTTCGTCTTCGTCCAGTTTGCGGCCTGCGCGCAGTCGGTCGCGCACGTCGCGTATTGAAGTTGATCCGGGCTGCCCATTGCCGACAGCTCAAAGAGCATGTGAACCCGGTTGTCAGCGCCCACCAGCAGGCGAATCGACCCGGCGTACTGACTCGAGCCGATGATGGTGGTGGTCCAGTTGGATCCAACGCCGCAGTTGGCTGCGCAGCGCGAGTACCGCACCGAGGACGGAGAAGTGTTGAGGCTGTAGGCCAGGTGCAGCACCCCGTCCGGCCCGGAGGCCAGCGCGGGTGCGAAGAAAGCGAAGGTGTTGAAGTTGACGATACCTACCCCACTGCCGCCGCCGCCCGCTCCGGCACCGCCGCCGACACCCGTTCCTCCGCCGACACCCGTTCCACCGCCACCGCCGCCGCCTGTTCCGCCGCCCGCCCCCGTTCCAGAGGAACATCCACTGGCCATTCCAATAACGACTGTCGCGAAGATGAGTGAGCGCACGGCCCCGACTATGACCTGAGGATCTTTCGCTCGCGAGTTGCTGATGTGGGACCGGGGACCCAGCCGCACAGAAGTGTTCTCCGATGGGTCGGCAACGCGAATTGTGGAGTTGAGGCCCGGGTGCACGGTTGCCGATTTGCTGCTCGAGGTGTCGCGCGGCTACACCGGCGACAGGTCTTCGATCTCTTCCGGAGTAGTCGGAGGGCGGTTGAGCCTCTTTTCTTTGCTCGAGTGCAGGTCACTGAGGATTTCCAGCGCCCCGCTCGTTTCTGTCGGCGAGACCGCTCGCAACATGGCCATCGCCTTACCGAGCAGCTCCACCTCCGCCCGCTCGCGGCCCCTGACCGAGTCCAACAGGTTGATGAACGACGCAAACAGGTTCTGCAGGTCATCGTCTTTGCGGAGGTTCCGAACCAGCGGAAAGTGGCCCTTCGTGAGCGCGGTCATCATCCGCGACACGACGAAGACTGGCCCAGCAATCCGATGCGTTACCAAAATCCCCAGGATTCCGGCGAAGCATCCGATGAGGACGATGGCCGCCACGTACCACCAGATGAGGCCTTCGCCCACCACCATCAGCCCGATCTCGTCGGGCGCCACCAGCCCGCGGAAGACGTCCAGGCGACGTTGAATAACGAAGGTCACAACCCCTGCCTGGGCAGTGAAGACGGCCCCCGTCGTCGCGAAGAGCGCGAAGTACCTGAGCTGTAATTTCTTGTCGACGATCAGAGTCCGCCGACGGTACGGACCTCTGGGAGCAGCCTCGTCCATGGTTGGGTTCCTCAGTGGCAGCTGGTGCCGGAAGCGAGAAGAGAGTCGAAACGAAACGATCGGAAAACCCGCGGCACGAATTCCTACTGGCAGTTCGTGCCGTTGTGGCGACATTCATGGAGCTGCCGATTCACCGGCAACCAATGGATGGTGCCTGAAAGGGCGCTGGAACCGACGGTCGTTGCGATGGGGGGAGCTCCGCCGGCTTCCATCGACACCGCGCTGTAGGAAACCTGCCCGGTGGTGGGGTTCACCGAGGCCACCGGCGAGGCCTGCTGAGGCGTGACGGTGACGAGGCGCGAGACCGAGCGCACAGTCGCGCTGGCGGTCGGCGATCCGGCGAGACCGCAGGCGATGGCACCGGTGATCGCGTCGGCCTGAAAGGCCCAGGCCGTATCCGCCGGCGAGGGTGAGCCGCAGCTGAAGGTCGGGTTGGCGTTGGGGTCCAACGAGCTCCAAAGGATGCATCCGCCAAAGAGCAACGCGCTGGCGGCGGTCTTCTCGTCGGTGCTGTGCGCGTGCGTCAGGTACCAACCGTTGCCCGAGGCTGCGGCGGTGGCGCTCGCGGCATTGACCAGGTTGGTCTCGGTCAGCCGATTGGTGTCATAGGTGGTCGCGCCCGCCGAGGTCGTGAACCTGAGTCGGTTTGTCGTGTCGAAGAGCTTGATCGAATAGAAATAGCTGGCGTTGGTCGCGCGGGTCCCCGCGGCATTGGGGCTTCCCAATGGCAATCCGGCCTGTGAAATGCAGTCGGTGCCTGCATCGGTCGCACCCCAGTCGCACTGCAGCGGGGCGGAAACGGCGGTGTTTGCAGAGCAGTTGAAGGCGTAGTCCGTGCGCGCGTTGTTCACCCAGGTCGAGGCCGACGATTGTGGCACTGAGTCGTGTGCCAGGGTGTCGGTGATCGTGGTCCCGCCGGACGTGAATGAGAAGCCACCTGAGATCGAGTGCCCTCCAGCTCCCGTGGGCGCGGGGCCAACCGAATACAGCGTTTCGGTGACCGAGGCAGAGCAGTCTTGCCTCAAACATGCGGTCAGGCTGGCAGGACCACACACCCCGCCGTTGACCGCCTTGATGTGGTCGCGATCGCCTGAGCCCAGGTAGACCCGCAGCTCTCCAGAAGGAAAGAGCGCCGTCACCGCGCGGTGGAAGAAGGGGCTGCGCTTGGCGACGCCATCACCCTTGAATTCCGAAAATGCCCGCGCGCCAAACCAGTTGTCGTACTTGCCGTCGGAATCGGTGTCCTTCCCGGGCAACCCCATTCCAATCGTCCACACTTGCCCAGCTACGTCCCCGACGACTGCCGTGTCGAACAGCCCGTCCGAGTTCGCATCGATCATCGAGACCGGCGCGGCGACCGGATAGAGGTTGTTGCGCAAGTCGCCTGCGGCGCCGGTCGCGTCACGACGCGAGAACCGGTAGACCTCGACGCCCGTCCAGGCGTCGACGAAGTGAATCGACCGACCGCGCACCAACGAAGGTTCGTAGCCTCCTCCGAACGTCACCACGTAGCGTTCCGTCGCCTTCAGACCATTCACGGTGAAGGTGCCCGTCGCGGAAAATTCAGCGATGGGCCCGATGGCCGGCGGTGCGCCCCCGATGTCGTTCCAGCTGAACCCCACGGCGAGTGACTGGCTGGTGCCCGGCCTGGGCCACGACCAGAGGAACACGGGCGTGGTGGGGTTGGTCACGTCCAGCGCGAGGTAGCCGCGGCCACCCTCACGCTCGCCGACGATCGCAACGGTGTGGTACTCGTCGCTGTCCTTTGCACCGTTCGCGACGCTCGCGCCGCTGCCGTCGACCCAGACGTCGCGAACCATCGCAGTTCCATCGACGAGCAGCTGGTGGGTCTCATCGAGCATGTAGCGGGCAAGCTTTGGCAACAGATCTGGAGGAATGAAAGCCCAGGTCTCGATGCCCGTGCCGTTGTCGTAGCTGTGGGTGGTGCCTGCGACGGTGTCGTTTCCGGCGTTGAAGGAGTGCAACATTCCGTCATTCGCGCCGACGAGCACGTTCTCTGCGCGGTACTGGTTCGCCGCATAGTAGGCGGCGTACGCAGCTTCGCCTCCGGTGGTGAGCGACGCCGAATACAGGCTCGGCACGCACTGATTTACGAAGCCAAGGTCGCAGAGGAACTTGGGTACCGGCGGCACCACCAGGATCGGCGAGGAATGAAAAATGTCGCCGAGAATGTTGGTGCGGGCGCGCAGCGGGGACGGAGGAGGTGCACTGCGATTGAGGGGGTTTTGTCGAAGCACATCTTCGCCGTGAATGAAGCGGATGAGATCCGTTGCACAGTCGTTCTCGGTTGCGTACGCGGTCCCGCTCAGGCTGGACAACGTCGTACAGAACTCACCTTGGAGTCCGCCCAACAGCAACAGCGGGGTCAGGTTTGCGACGTTGGCGACGCTGAAGGGAACCAACGTCGGCGAGTAGCCGGCCCCACTGGGAGCGACGGTGTAGATTTTACGAGCGCCTTCCGCCGGTGGGGTGCCCCCGATGATCAGCTGTGCTCGGGTGGTCAGCTTCGCATTGGCTTCCCAGAAGGGTGCGGCTGGAATCGAGCCGCCATCGGCTTGAACCTGAAGCGGCCACCCGGCGTCGTAGGCCTGGGTCGTGTCGACCAGGCCGAAGTTGCCGTTGTTGTCTTCGCGGACGAACTTCCCGTTGCTGTCCTGCAGGTAGAAATCAGTGCAGCTGGCATTGCCGTTCGGATTGACCGAGCTCTTGACGCCATAGTTCGCAGGGGCACAGCCCGCCGAGAACTCGTTGTAGAGCGAATACCGCGCAAGGCTTCCTGCCCACGAACCGGTGAGGGCAGGCTTGAAGCGCGGAACGAAGGCAGAGCTGACTCCGGTGGTCTGAACCGTCGTCAGCTCGGTGCTGGAAAAAGAAGTCGCCCGGGTGCGAATTGCCGTGAAGACCAACTCGATGTTCGCCTCGAGCCTGGCGAAGTCATCTGCCACGAGGTACCTGCCTCCTCCCCGCTGTGCGATCTGATCCAGAATCGTCATTTCTCCGTAGCTGTTGAATGGGTCGCCGATGCCGATCACGTAGGTCTTGATTTGGCTAAGGCGCCCCGAAGCGCTCATGTTGTTCGTAGACATCCACCCGGCCACGTCATCTGCGAAGTCCATTGAGCAGGTGCCCCCGGGCGTCGACCGAACTGCCGCGCCGGTGACCTGGGCGCCCGCCCCGTTCGCCATACCCGGGTCGAGGAAGTCGTCGCCGTCACCCTCGGCACCCATTCCCAGGGTGGTGCACTGCGCAGCGGCGGTGCACGAGGCAGGCGTCACTCCTGCGACCTGGGTGCACAGCGGGTTTGCTGTGTCGCCGCGTCCATCGGAGAAAAGGATGATGAAGTCCGAGTTACACCCGTTGCACGGTCCGCTTTTTCCCTTCGCCATGGGTGCGTTACCCTGGGTGTTGTTGTTCGCGAATACCCAGGGGTTGTCTTGCCCGCCCATGTACCAGCCGGTGTTGAAGAGCAGTTCTGCCAGCGGCTTGGCGGGGTTTGCGTAGCTCAGCCCATCGATCGCTCCCAGCTTCTGGTTGAGCGGCCGCCCGTTTCCGCTGCAGCTCTGCGGCAACATCATCTGGACTACGTCCCCGCCGACGGTCCCGTTGGTGGCGACCACCGCCTCGCGCAGCGGCGACAAGAGCGGGCCGTTGACGAGGCGCTTGTAGGCCAGACTCAACAACATCCATTTGGCTGGATGAAAGCGCAACCAGTTGGGAGAAAAGACGCCGGCATTGGTGCTGACATCGTTGTTCGCAACTGCCGGATTGAGCCAATACCCCTTCGCGGCCACACACACCTGACATGCCGTGGAAGCCACGCCCGCGCCGCCGGCCACCCCGTCACAGGCGGAAAGGAGGGTCTCACCGGTTCCGCCGCCGTTCACGGGCCAATTGCGGTACCGGTAAAACCTGGCGGTGTTGAGACCATCGCTCTGCGCGCTGTTCGAGTAGACCGCCGGATCTGGGTAGGTCTTGCCGCTGCCGTAGGTGCCCTGCAGCGCCGCCGTACCGGCCGGTGGCGGGGGCGTCACGGTCGTCGGCATGAAGTACGGCAGGTTGTTGAGGTATGCGTTGGTGCAGCCGGTGGGCGCTGCGCCTCCCAGGTCGGCCCTGATCCGGTAGAGCTTCTGGGTGAACTCGGCCATCGAGCTGTTCGCGGGGTAGAGCAAGACGACGTTGGTGTTGTCGTTGGCGTTGGCAACGGTGGTGAAGAAGCCGTTGTCGCCGCCTTGAGGAGGGCTGAGGTAATAGTCGAGCCGCTCGATGTTCCGGTTCCAGGTCGCCGGGTCGGTGGCAGCGCTTGCCTGCGCGCTCGAGATCAGCACCACAGTGATCAGCCAGGTGTGAGTGATTCGCATGGTTGCTCCCATCTAAAGACCGAACCGGACCAGGAACTCGACTTCTGCCTGCTTGGTGCTGCCGTTGCTCGAGCAGACCACCGTCATCCGGTAGAGCTGGCCCCCGAGGCTGACCGCGGCGATCCGGTTCGAGACGTCGCTGACGCCAAATGAGTTCGAGGTCGCACCGGAAGCCGCGACCACCGACGTAACCGCGATGTTGTCATAGTGACCGGTGGCCAACGTTTTGTCGTCCAGCGGGGTGTTCAGCACGAGCGAGGTGGGAGTCGTTGAAAACAACCTGAACTTGCTCATCAGCAGCTCTCGGGCTCCTTCTGCGCAGGCCAACGATTTGTCGTACTGACGCTTCGCGTTCGCGGCATCGCCTTCGCTGCTGGCTCGGCCGACGATGGCCAAACTGATGACGGCGAGCACTGCCAGAATGACAATCACAAACAACAGCGCCGAGCCCTTTGGGGCAGAGCGGCGGGGCAGCGACAGAGCCATGGTTGTCATTCCTGCTAGAAGGTGAAAGGGCGGGTCGATTCGAGGTTGCGGAGGCTGATTTGAGAGACCGCGGAGTAACGCCGGACCTTGTTGCCAGCGGCGCTTCCGGTTCGGTTCTCGGGGTAGGCGAGGACGTCGCCCGGAAAGTTCGGACCCTTGTTCGGATCCGGGCGGGAAGAGCGAATGATGAGAGAAATTCTCACTCCGCGGACGTTGGCTGAAGCCATCGTCCGCCGCGAGGCATCCGCCGGGTCGGTGACATAGGTGGGCAGACTGTTGACATTGACGGGCGCCACTGGAAGTTCGACGGTTCCCACTGTATTGCCAATGATCCAGTCCCCGTCGTTGTCCGGTCCTGCCCCGGTGCCGCTCAACAGATACGCGACCTGCATGTCTTCCACGTTCTTTGCGATTGGAGACATGTCGTCGGCGTCCGCGGGAGGCAGGACACCATCGCCATCAACATCAACTCCAGGGTCGAGCATCAGCCAGGGCACGCCCCCGAAAGTGGCAATAAAATATCGAGACCGATTGACGAGGAAGACGGCCGCGCCGGGGGCGCCGTGGCATGGCCTGATGGAAACCGTATCGTTGTATGGGAACGCGGGCGACGCCAGGCTCGACAGGACGACGTCGCCTGCGGCGTAGTCGCCGGTCACCGTAAGGAGCACCGGATTCTCTGCGCCGGCGCACAATACTTGCACCATTTGACCGCTGTGAATTGTCTGACCTGCGAGGAGAGTGATTGCGAGGGTCACCGGCGGGCCCGCCGTCATCGCTGTCACCGGCCAGGCGTGGCCGGCGAAGCAGCCTGCCGGTGTCACACATGCGCCTTGTCCATTGTCGAGCCATTGGTAGCTCGGATCCCGCGCAATGAAGGTCAACTGGTCCGGCGCGTCGGCCCGGTCGATCGATGGGTTCGCGCTGAACAGATCGATGGCGTAGCGGGGGTCGACACCCCACCCCGCCTGACGAAGCCCACCCTCGAGGCTGAGGAGCGCATCTCGGGAGTCGGCGTTCGCGACCCGGGTCAGCTCCATGGCTTGCAACGCTGTGTTCTGCAGCGAGAAAGCGGCTCCCGCCATGGCAATCGCGAGAATCATGATCGTGATGGCGATCAGCAGTTCGAGCAGCGAAAATCCGCGACGAGCGAGGGTGAGAGAGTTCATGGTTGAAGCGCCGCGGCGGGATTGGGTTTGAAGGTGCTGGTGGCGATTTGCCGGAAGCCATACCCAGGCTCTTTC
>JAYVCD010000430.1:0-21186 GCA_043750125.1 Archangiaceae bacterium
AGAACTCTACCTGCAACGCCCGCGGCGCCGGCGGGGTGGTCGACATCTCGGCGGCCCGCGCGCCCACCCGGGTGCTGGTGGTCGCGACCGACGAAGAGAAGATGATCGCCCGGGAAGTTGCGCGCGTCACGGCCGGCCCAACCGCGGCCCGGAAGAGGGTCGGCGGCCACTCGATTCCAGTAGGAGTAAGCGTTCGCCATGTCCACCTCACGAGGGCGCATTGCGACGCCTTGTTCGGCCCGGGGTACGAGCTGACCGAACGCCGGCCGGTCTCGCAGCCGGGCCAGTACGTCTGCCGCGAAACCGTCGATCTCGTCGGGCCCCGGGGCGAGATCGACCGGGTCGCGATCATCAACCCGCTGCGAACCCAGACTCAAGTCGAGCTGGCGCGCACCGATGCGATCACCCTCGGGGTGAATCCTCCGCTTCGTGAGTCGGGCAAGCTCGACGGGACCCCGGGGTTGACCCTGCGCGGCCCCAAGGGCTCGGTCGCGCTGGACCACGGGGTGATTCTCGCCCAGCGCCACGTGCACATGCACCCCCACGATGCGCAGCGATTGGGGGTGCAGGACAAAAGCGTGATCCGGGTGCGGGTCGAGGGCGAGCGCGAGACGATCTTCGGCGACGTGCTGGTGCGGGTGAATGAGCAGTACGCCCTCGACATGCACCTCGACACCGACGAGGCGAATGGAGCGGGGCTGAACAACGACAGCGTCGCGACCTTCGAGGGGCTCCAGTGAAAGCGGCTCGAATCGGCTCGCCTTCGGGCCCCGGTGGGCTGGTGATTGAAGAGGTCCCGGCTCCTGTTCCGGGTCCTGGGCAGATCCGCGTTCAGGTCAGAGCCACTGCGCTCAACCGCGCCGATCTGCTGCAGACCCTGGGGCTCTACCCTGCCCCTCCAGGAGCCCCCGCCGACATTCCGGGGCTCGAATACTGCGGAGTCGTCGATGCGCTGGGCGCGGGGGTCACCCGCTGGCAAATTGGCGAGCGGGTGATGGGCCTCGTGGCCGGTGGGGCGTGGGCCGAACAATTGATCACCGATGAGCGCGAAGCGCTGCGGGTTCCCGGGCAGCTGTCCTTCGAGCAGGCCGCGGCAGTACCAGAAGCGTTTCTCACCGCGTTCGACGCATTGACGCTGCAAGGGGGAATGCGCGCGGGCCAGACCGTGCTGATCCACGCGGTGGGAAGCGGAGTGGGAACCGCGGCCGTTCAGTGGGCCCAGGCCGTGGGGGCTCACACCGTGGGCACGGCCCGCACCGGCTCGAAGCTCGAACGGGCGCAGCGGCTCGGGCTCGAGCGGGCCCTGTTGGTCGAGGGCGGCTCGCCTTCGTTCGCAGCTGGGGTGCAGGCCGATGTGGCGCTGGACCTCGTCGGAGGCAACTACCTTCCCGAGACGATCGAAGCGATGGCCCCCGGCGGAATCGTGATGCTGGTCGGGCTCACCGCGGGCATTCACTGCGAGCTTCCGCTGCGAACGATCATGAGCCGACGGCTTCGCATTCAGGGCACCACGCTTCGTTCGCGGAACGTCGCCGAGAAAATCGTCCTCGCCGAAGCCTTCACCGCGCAGGTGTTGCCACTTTTCGCTGAGGGCAAGCTCGTGCCGGTCATCGGGAACACGGTGAAATTTGCCGGGCTGGAAGGGGCACTTCAGCAGCTGGCGGCGAACGACACCTTCGGGAAAACCGTGGTCATCCTCTAACCGCAAGCGGCCAGCCGATCGTTTCCCCGTCGACCGGCAACAGAGGTTCCATGAAGAAGCTCATCTTCGGGCTGGTGTTCATCTCGTCCTCTGCCTTTGCCGGGCACCACCATCATCACCACAGCTCTTCGTCCAACCACAGCTCGGGCGAGGCGGCGTGTACCCGGTGGGGCTACCCGCCGATCGATGCTGGACCTGACGACGATGGCGGCTTTGACGATGGCGGGCTCGAAGAGCTCGAGACCGAAGATGGAGGGACCGCTTCGAGCGACGCAGGCCTCGAGCCCCCGGGCCAGGTCTGGACCTGCCTGGAACGCGCCCCCGCCTTCGGCTGCTCTGCCGCGCCCGGCAGCTCGCTGATCTGCCTGGGGGTGCTCTTCGCCGCGCTGGGAGCGTCGCGACGCGCGGCCGCAAACGAGACGTTCCGCAAATCGGTCGTGAGGTTGTAGAGAAGGGGGCATGGCCTCCTTTAATCCCGCCAGTGCCGCGCCGGTGGACTCCGGCATCTTTGGGCTGCCGAACACCCCTGCAGACGCGCAGGTGGTGTTGATCCCCGTACCGTTCGAAGCCACCACCAGCTACGGCGGAGGAACGGCCGATGGTCCGCGGGCGGTGCTCAAGGCCAGTCGGCAGGTCGACTTGTTCGATCTCGACACCGGCCGACCGTACGAGGCAGGCATCGCCATGCTCGACGAGTCCCCCGAGCTTCGTCGGTGGAATGACGAGGCGAAGAGCTGGGCCGGGCCGATCATCGCCGACGGGGGCGAGGGAAATCACTCGGCGGCGCTTCGCGAAGTGAACAGCCGCTGCGAGCAGATGAACGCCTGGGTCTACCAGACGACTCAGCGGTTGCTGGAGCAGGGCAAGCGGGTCGGCCTGGTGGGAGGCGATCACTCGACCCCCTATGGCTGCATCAAGGCCCACGCCGAACGCTACCCCGAGATGGGAATCCTGCACCTCGACGCGCACGCAGATCTGCGCGAGGCCTACGAGGGGTTCACCTGGTCCCACGCGTCGATCATGTTCAACGTCGTGACGAAAATTCACCAGGTGAAGAAGCTGGTTCAGGTGGGAATTCGTGACTTCTCGGAAGCCGAGTTCAACCTGATCGAAGCCAGCGACGGAAAGATCGAGACGTTCTTCGACGCCAACCTCGCCCGCTCGAAGCTCGGCGGCATGGCCTGGCGAGAGCTGGTCGACAACATCGTCTCGGTGCTGCCGCAGAACGTCTACCTCTCGTTCGACATCGACGGGCTCGACCCTACCCTCTGTCCCCATACCGGGACCCCGGTGCCCGGTGGCCTGTCCTTCCACGAGACGATTGCCTTGCTGGAAGGCGTCGCCCGCGCTGGAAAAAAGATCGTCGGCTTCGACTTGAACGAAGTGACGCCCGGCCAATCGGGCGAGTGGGACGGCAACGTGGCCGCCCGCCTGCTCTACAAGATGATCGGCTGGATGCTGAAGACGTAGCGGGCTACTCGGCGTTCCAGTCGGACGCAGGCAGCACCTTCCAGCCGGTGTCGACCTTTCCGGCCTTGAAGCGAACCACCCGCAGCGGCCATTCGCGCGGGGTCTTGGCCGGGCCTTCCTTGCTCAGCACGGTCCAGCGGTGAATCTCGATCGAGTACTTCCCGGACGTCCCCGCTTTGGCCAGCAGCGCCCTCATCGGGTTCTTCGGGTGCCAGTACACTTCCTTGCCGACGCGCAGGGCGTAGTACGCCAACACCGGGTGGGCCTTGAGCAGCGCCGCCGCCTTTTCCCGCGTCGGCCCCAGCATCTTTTCGGCATCCTCCTTGGACACTTCGACCATCTTCATATCGTCGCCCACCGCTTCAGCCCCCATCAGCTTGGTCAGCGCCTTGCGACCCGCTTTGTCGAGGTCCGTCATCATTCCGACCACGTGCCCCAGGTCGGCTTCCTCTCGCTTGACCGGGTCTTTGGCCTTCAGTTCCCAGTTTTCGAGCGAGAAGAGCTGCGCGTTCATCGTCACGCCGCCCAGCAGCAAGTCCTTTCCTGCCTCGTCGCCTTTGCCGGTCAACGCGTTGAGGTAGGTCTCGGCCGCCTTCTTTGCCTCTTCGTCCTGAGCCAGCGCAGGCACGGCAAACAACAGGGCAGTCGCGACGAATAACTTTTTCATGAGGTCCTTCTTAGTGGATTCTCATGGTCATGAACCACGCACTTCTCTGGGTCCTCAGCCTCGCTACAGCAGATTTGGCGTCCCGGCGTGACCTGGTGGTCGACGTGGTTCAAAAAACGTCACCGGCCGTCGTCTACATCGGCACCGTTCAAATCGTCGACGGCTTCCGAACCCGAAATCCGTTTCAGGAATTCTATTACGGAGAGCGTGAAGAGAAGCGCGCAGTGGAAGGCCTGGGAAGCGGGGTGATCGTCGATGCCTCGGGCCTGATCGTGACCAACGAGCACGTCATTCGCGGCGCCTCTGAGATTCACGTCGTGCTGGCCGATGGGCGCCAGGTCGATGCCGAGGTGATCGGCTCGGATGCAGACAATGACCTGGCGGTGCTGAAGGTGAGCGTGAAAGGTGCGTTGCCCTTCGCGAAGCTCGGCACGTCCAGCGACCTGATGATCGGCGAAAAGCTGATCGCAATTGGGTCTCCGTTTGGGCTCAAGAAGACCGTCACCGTGGGCGTGGTCTCGGCGATCAACCGCAGCTTCAAGGCCGACAACCGCACCTACAACGACTTCATCCAGACCGACGCCTCGATCAACCCGGGAAACTCGGGCGGCCCGCTGCTCAATGTCGACGGCGAGGTGGTCGGCATCAACTCGGCCATTTTCGCCAGCGCGCAAGGCATCGGCTTCGCGATTCCGGCCGACAAGGTGAAGCGCATCGTCACCGAGCTGACTGCGTTCGGAAAAGTCCGACCGGTCTGGCTTGGCATCGACGTTCAGCCGCTGACCGCCGAGCTGCGGCGCCGGTTGGGGTGGACGCGAAGCGACGGTGCGCTGGTCTTCGGCGTGGACCCTGGCAGTCCGGCCGAGCTCGCCGGCATTCAACGTGGAGACATCGTCGCCAGCGTCGGCTCCACCCAGGTGGAAGACGCCGACGACTTTACGGTGCGGCTCAAGAGCTACCCGGTGAAGACGCCTCTGGCGCTGAGCGTTTTTCGGGGAGGCCAGACCCTGCAGATCGCCGTGACGCCGGTCGAATTTCCAACCCGGCTCGCCGACGGGCTGGCGTGGGATCGCCTGGGGCTTCGGCTGAAGTTGGCCAAGGGAGGAATGGCGATTACCGCCGTGCGCCCGGGAACCGCAGCCGCGCGCATCGGCCTCGAGCCGGGCGACCTGATCCTCCGGCTGAACAATCAACCCTTGAGCGCCGAACCTGCTTTTCGCGAAGCGCTGATCGCCGCGCGATCGAGCCGCAGCTTGTTGCTGCTCGTGCAGCGGGGCCGACTCGGGTACTACCTCACGCTCCCGTTTTGAACGGCTATTGGAACGCGCCGACGAACACCCGATCGATCGAGCTTCCTGAAGGCATCAGCCGGCCCCCGACCGAGTAGATCTTTCCTTTGTAGATCGGCGCCTGGTGCACGTGGGACCGGGCGATCGGCAGCGGAGTCACGTCGGCAAAAGGGCTCAGGGTGTTGTCGCTGAGGAAGCGCGCCTGCCGGACGCGATCGGTGAACATCTCGGCGCCGGGCCCGCCCTGGCCCCCGCCGACGACAAACAGCGAGTCGCCCCAGACCGAAGCGCCGGCGGTCCACGGAGGGTTCGGCATGTCGCCCACTACCGTCCAACCGGTGATCGTACCGGCGGCGTCGTGCTCGGACCTGAGCACCGGGGTCAACCCTACTTCGCCGGTGGTGAACCCTCCGGCGAGGAAGATCCGGCCGCCGTGAATGACCGCGGTGTGGTGGCTGCGCGGCTGGGGCAAGGCGGGCCCCGCGGCCCAGGGTCCAGGCAAGCCGTCGGCGTCGAGCTGGCTGACGAACACCTTGTCTTTGGGAAACTGCGCCGAGCCCCCGATCAGATACAGCTTGTTTTCGAGCACGACGGCAGTGCCGTGCAGCACCCCTTCGGTCAGCTGAGGGCCGAGCTGCCAGGAAATCTCTCCATCGTTGGGCGAGATTTTGCCGACCAGCACCTTTCCCGAAGCGAAGAGCCCGGTCGCTGCCATCCCCACGCCCCCGCACAGGTAGACCCGGTCGCCTGAGACGACCTGGGCTGCAAAGCCGATCGCGGCCGGAAGTACGCCCGCATCGCCCCAGGCGCCGAGCGACCCGGTAGACGTGATTCGGGCGCGTCGAACCGCCCCGTAGATCTCTTTCACGTCCGATTGTGCCGAGCGCGCACCCCCCAGAACGTAGAAGGACGCGCCGGCATCGTCTTCGTGAACGAAACTGGCGTGGTGGTCGATCACCACCGGAAAACGGTCGGGCTCGGTCCACCCGATGGTGCACGGGTCGGCGCGATCACAGGCCACGCCCCCGTCGATGACTCCAGCATCCGGAACACCCGAATCGACCGGCCCCGCATCTACGGGACCCGCGTCGGCTTCGATTCCTGAGTCCACCAACCCGCCATCGACGACCGCTGGATTGCTCTTGGGCCCGCAGGCCAGCGCGAGGCAGACCAGTGCGACCCAAAACGGGGACAGGGAGTTCATGTCGGGGCCGGTGAGCAACTTCCATACCGCGACGCCCCACGAGGAAGAATCGAAGTTGGCGTTAGGAGCCTGCCGCGCCAAATGGAGAGAGCTCTGACATAAAGCTGGCGCGTCAGCGGCTTTCCGAGGCGCGCGCCAGTTGTTGACGTCTGTCCATTTCCCCGTAAACCGTGGGCATGGCGATCAAGAGGTACCAGGCCCTGGGCCCTCTGCTGGCCGGAGAAGGGTCTCGGGCGTTCATCGGTCTGGAAATTTCGAATGACGGGCGCGCGGATCCGGTGGTGTTGGTCTGGGTCCCGGAAGGAACTGAAAAAGACCCCGCGCTGCTCGAGCGGATCCGGAAGGAAACTGAGCACGCGGCTCGGCTGGATCACCCGAACATCGTGCGGGTTCACGGGCTGGCGTTGCTGGACGAAGGGTACGCGCGCGTCGTCGAGTTCGCCGACGGCGAGTCCCTGCGAAAGCTGCTCGAGATCGCCAAAAAGCTTCCTCCGCGATTCGCTGCGAAGATCGTCTGCGACGCGGCGATGGGCGTTCACTACGCGCACATGGCCGGCAACGACGATGGTTCGCCCCTGGTGCACGGCGACATCCGCCCTGAGACCCTGCTGTTGTCGTTCAGCGGAGCAGTGAAGGTCACGGGCTACGGCGCCCTCGCCTTCGCACCCCGAGAGACCGGAGGACAGCGGGTGAAGGGCCGACGGGTCCACATCGCTCCCGAGCAGATCATCGGCGGACGCGAGGCGTTCACGATTCAAACCGACGTTTACCTGTTGGGGCTCACGCTTCACGAATGCCTGACCGGTCTGGTTCCCTTCGCCGACCAGAACGACTTCTTCGACCACGCGGTCCTCACCCTGCCCCTGCAGCCGCCTCCTCCGGGCGAAGTGCCTGAGGCGCTCGAGAAGATCATCTACCGGGCGTGCTCGAAGAAAGTGCCCGAGCGCTACGCGACTCCGCTGCAGCTGCGCGAGGAAATCGAGAAGGCGATGGGAGGTGTGCTGCCTTCGAACGAAGAGCTCGCCGCCTTCCTCAAGACTTTCTTCCCAGACAGCGACCAGACGCGCGCGGCCCGGCGCCAGGCCATCGACGCCGGGGTTGCCGACTACGCGCGCAAGGTCTGGGCTGAGCGAAAAATGGAGCCGGTCTTCACGCCTTCGGGCGGCACTCCGATGTTTCCGCCAATCAAGACCCCGATGGCGATCGCGGCGGTCGAGGTCAAAGCCCCAGCTGCAAAGCCGCCCGTTTCCCGGGTGTCCAAACCCGCCGCGCTGTCCGCGGACTCTTCGCCGTCGTTGTCGGCGGTGCACAGTCCGCCCAGGTCACGGACCCCGGTGTTGATTGGAGTCGCGGTCACCGTCGCAATCGGGCTCGTCTGGTGGGCGGCAGGCCCCCGTTCGCCTGCAGTCCCCAAACCCGAACCGCGCGCGGCCGTCACCATCGCGCCTGCCGCGGTCCCCATCGCGGTGATCGCGGTGATCGATGCAGGCCCGGCAGAGGTCGTCGATGCGGGCTCCGCAAGTCCCGCGGTCGTCGCCACCGGGGTCAACACGGCCGCGCCCCCGTCCGATTTGGCCGAGGTGACGATCGACGTGGACCCGAATGTCGAGTTGACCGTCGAGGGCAAGCTTCTGGGCCGGACGCCCTGGACCGGGCGCCTCACGCCGGGTCGCAAGGTGTTGCAGATGCTGAACAGGGAATTGGGGATCAAGACGTCGCGGGCGATCACTGTGGTTGCCGGTGAGAAGACCGACGAGAAGTACAAGCTCAACCAGGGTTTCGTGACGCTCAGCGCTCCCGATGGGGCGCAGGTGTTCATCAACGAACGGCGCATCGGCTCGGCTCCGATTCGGGGCGAGATTCCGGTCTACGAAGGCGCCCACCGGATCAGCGTCACCGTGGGGAAAGCGCGGTGGAATGAGACGTTCAACCTCGCCCCCGGACAGCGCATCAACTTCAACGTCGAGATGCACTGAGCGCTCAGGCGCGCGCGGCTTTTCTCTTCGTCATTAGCGCCTCGTAGCTGCGCGCGACGCTCTGCGAGAGGATCAACAGCTCTGAGATGTCGGGCGGGGTCAGCTCGTCGGCGCCTTGATCAACATAGAGCACGTGCACCGGCTTGCCGCGCACCAACAGCGGCATCATCACCGCGGTGGTGGGAAAGCCTCCGCCCAGCAACTTGTAGAAGACCGCCGTGCCAGGCCCCCGCTTCATCGGCCCGACGTAGTGCGAGCGCGAGTCACGGACCAACCGGAACGAGCTGGGCTCTTTGAGCGACACCCCGATTCGGCGCACGGCCTTCTCGCGCACGCCCTGCCCGCTTCCGTGCCAGCCGGTGAGCATGTCCCCGTGCACCGAGAGCAACAACGCGCGGCGAAACTTGCTGACCGCAAAACGAAGAATGGTGCGCGCGATGTCTTCGCGATCGGCGCTCTTCGACAGCAGCGCCTGAGCGTCGGCGAAGTTGAGCGGCAGCAGCCCCGGCTCGTCGCGCGGCAACGAGTGCGAGACCGTGCCGATGGGCTCGATCAGGCGAGGCCGCGGGGCAGACATCGCGGGGCCGTCGATGATCTCGACTCCTTCGATCGTCTCTTCGACCTCTTCGTCCTGGCTGACGGCCTTCGCGTAGAGATCGGCGAAATCGTCTTCGTTGATCAAATCGCCCACCTCGGCCAGAGCCGGCCCGCTGGCCTGCTTGCCGCGGGTCGACGGGCGCAGCGCGTTCATGTCGATCGGGCGCAGGGGTCGAAACGCCTTGAAGTGCTTGCGCAGCAGCTGGTTCAACCTGAACTCGGGCACCACGACCGGAACCACCCGCTTTCCAACCTTGAAGCCGAGCTCATCGATCGCCTTCAGCTGGGTGGGGTCGAGCAGCGCAACGGTGATGCGGGTGGGGTCGACCCGCATCGGAACCAGGTCGTTGTCATCGAGAAACTTCGCGTCGGCAAGAGCCAACGCCAGGGGGTCGGGGACCATCGCGCCCGATGCAAACGCGACGTTGTGCTTCTTGCCCAACACCCGCGCGAGGTCTTTCTCGGCGAGGAAGCCCAGCTCGACCAGGTTCGTTCCCAGCCGCCCGCCGTGAATGACCTGGGCCTCGAGTGCCTCCTCGAGTTGGCCCGCTTCGATCAGCCGCTCTGCGAGCAGCATTTCTCCCAATCGCGCCACGCCCGCACTCTTATGTCACAGCGGATCGTGGGGGTGGTGGCTGAACGCCACGTGGTTTCCCGCGGGGTCTGCGATGTAGAGCGTCCACCGGGTCTGCTTTTCGACCTCGATGCCTTTTCCTTTCAAGCGAGCCAGCAGACTGGCGCGGTCGACCGCGTGAATTCGCAGCGCGAACATCGCAGGCCCGAAGTCGTCGCCATCTTCAATGGCGAGAAACCCGGCCGTCGGATCCGCCGAGCGCGAGAGCGACAACCAGATGCTTCGCAGCGCTCCCCCAGGGTGGCGATTTCGGGCCAGCTCGGGCAGCCCCAGCGTGTCGCGGTAGAAGGCAGCGACCTTTTCGACTCCAGCCTCGCGCGCGTGCACTGCGAGGTGATGAATGCCCAGTGAATGCATGCGCCTCGAGGGTAGTTCAACAGTCCGGTGCGCCGCGGCGCCGCCCGGGGACCGCTGAGCCCGGGGCGGAGTCGTTGCGTTTTTGCCTGCAAATTCAATGAGATGAGTCGATTGTTTCGAATTATTGACAGACGCGGTGGAATTCGGAAACAGAAACGCATACATCATGCACAACCGAACCAAATGGGTCGGGTGCCGCCCCAAATTTTTTGTCGGCGGTTTTAACGAAAGAGCAAATAGTAAATGGCTACTGGTACTGTGAAGTGGTTCAACGATGCGAAGGGCTTTGGTTTCATCTCGCAGGAAGGTGGCGGTGAAGACGTATTCTGCCACCACACCGCGATTCAGGCGGACGGATTCCGCACCCTGGCCGAAGGCCAGAAGGTGGAGTTCGACGTCAACAAGGGCCCGAAGGGCCTCCAGGCGGCGAATGTCCGTCCGGTGAGCTGAAGTCTAACCACTTCTCTCTGTAAAGCGGCTCGCTCCTCTTCAAAGGAGCGGGCCGTTTCCTTTTGTGGCAGACCCTGACTTCAAGCCTTCGACGGCGCTTGCCCCATCTGGCGCAGCCAACGGGTATGCGAAACGATCGCCCCGAGGGTCGAAGCGTTGATCTTGTACGGGACGCCCTGCTCGGCACACAGGCGCTGAACGATGGGGGCAATCTCGGGCAGACGGTACGAGCACACCTTCGGAAACAGGTGGTGTTCGATCTGGTAGTTCAGCCCGCCGACGTACCAGGTGACGAACGGGTTCCCCAAACCGAAGTTCGCCGAGGTGACGACCTGGTGTACCGCCCATTCCATCTTCGGCTCTGAGCCCAGATCGAGCTTCGGGAACTGAGCCCCCTCGACACAGTGGGCGAGCTGAAAGGTGACCGCGAGCGTCAGGCTCAACGTCGCTGACCACAGCGCGTAGCAAAGCAGCACGTGCCACCACGGGAGGAACATCAACGGTACCGCGAAGGCCCAGGTGTAGAAGGCTGCCTTCCCGAGGAAGAACGCGGCCAGCTTCCAACCCCGGGGCCGGGGAAAATTCTGGGCACCAATCTTCCCGTTGGCGAGGTTGATGTAGTCGTCGACGAAGTGCCATTTAATCGCCAGAAACGAATACAGCGGCCAGATGTAGAAGTGCTGAAAGCGGTGTCCGGCGCGCCGTTCCTGCTCGGGCGACATTCGAGCGAGCGGGCGAATGTCGATGTCCACGTCGAGCCCGGTGATGTTCGGGTTGCTGTGGTGAAAGACGTTGTGTTTCCAGTGCCAGATGTAGGAGCTGCCGCCTACCAGATCGAGCGCAAAGGCCATCACCGCGTTGACCCATTTGTATTTCGAGTAGCCCATGTGGCCGCCGTCATGCTGGATGCTGAAGCCGATGCCGGCGACCGCCAGCCCAAGCGAGATGCAGCACAGCGCCGACTGCCACCAGTTCGCAGCGACAAAGACCATCAGCGCCCAGGACACGGCGAACCAGGCCACGATCGCGGCCGTCTTGATCAACATCCCGGCGGGAGTCTGGTTTCCGGGGCGCCCTGAGGCCACGAAGTGGGCATCGACGCGCTTGCGAAGCTGGTTGAAGAAAGGCCCGTGCGGCAGGTACCGCGAGGTCGATTGGGTCGCCATGAGGTGACGCGGGGTGTACCGCATCCCCCGGGCGAAGCCCAAGGCTCGTCGTCCTGCGCCGTTACAGGCCGGTGATGAAAAACGAGCTGTCCGACTTCAGCTCGGCCTGGGCGCGAGGCAGTAGAGGGTGGTGATCTCTTGCGACCGCGCGGCGTGAAGCGGGTCGTCGGGATCTTTGGCGCGCGGGTGGCGGGCCTGGGTCGACTTTGTCCATTTCACTTCGAGGCCGGCAGCGGCGATCCGTTCGGCCAGGTACCCGTCGGTGCGTAGGCCAAGCAGCACCGCGAGATTGGACATCAACAGCCACCCTTCTCCGCCTGGGGTGAGGTGAGGTCCGAGCCCTTCGAGAAAGCCTTCGAGGAACCCATTGTCCGAATCGAAGACCGCGCGATCGATTCGGTTTTTGGGAGGCTCGGGAATCCAGGGTGGGTTGGTGACGATCAGATCCGCGCGGCCGGGCGGAAACAGGTTGAGCGCGTGGGCCTTGAAGCGGGTCGAGAGCCCCTGCCTCTGAGCGTTCTCGATTGCACACTCGACGCAGCGGGGGTCGATGTCGGTTCCGACCGCGTCGGTCGCCCCTCGCTGCAACAACAAAAAAGAGAGCACCCCCGTGCCGGTGCCGATGTCGAACACCCGCTTGCCTTCGGGAGCGGGGGCCTCGAGCAGCAGGTCGACGTATTCCGAACGGGTCGGAAGGAACACCCCGTAGCGGGGGTGGAGCTTGCCGGGCAGCCCTCGCACCGTCAGGCCCTTGCGGTACCACTCGGCGGCACCCAACATTCCGATCAGTGCCTTCAACGGGACCACGGTCGAGAGGGCGGCGGGTCCCCACAATGCAGTGCACGCCTCGGCGACATCGGGCGAATTCTTCAGCTGGGCCAGGCGGTACTTCGGATCCAGCTTCACCACGATTCTCGAAAGCGTCTCGTGTTCGCGCAGCCGTGCGGCGCGCTCAGCCCGAAATTCTTCGAGCGCCGAACGGTGCTCAGGCCGGCGACCCCCATTGAGCTTTCGGGTCATCGCCGCGAGCAGCTGCTTCGCATTTCGAAAGTCGCCCTCGTAGAGCAGGGTCTCGCCCTTCACGCGCTTGAGCGCTGCCTGGGCATTGAGGCGGTCTCCGACGCGGGTGAGCTTCAGCGGCGCAGGCGCATCGCTTTCCGATCGCCACAGCAGCTGGGTCGCCTCGTCGGTGAAACGAATGTCCGGCTCGAGGGCCATCACCGCTGTCCGGTCAAAGTTGAAATCGAGTTCCAGGCAGGCGAGGCCGAAGCTCGCGCCCGCACTGAAAGGACGAGAAGGAAAGAGAACATCCGTGCCTTGAAGCCTGGGCTCGCTACTTGAGCGAGATCTTCATCTGGCCCTGCTTGCACTTGAGCGCGAGCTCGGTGGCCGGCGGCGCGCCCTGCTCAGGGTCCTTGATGAAGGCACCCGAGCGAATCGACTCTGAGTCGCGGGGCTTCAGCTTCGACATGATGTAGTGGGTGCGATCGGGCTTGCGAACGTCGCAGCGCTGCCAGGTGACATCGCCGGTGTTGTGAACATCAACCCGGCCGCCGCCGAGATTTTCGGCGTAGCCCTTGAGCGTTCCCGGGCTGCGCGGATTGGCGAACAAGAACTTCGTCTCGCCCTCGTCGCACGTCACAAGGACGTGATCGTAGAGGGGCTCGGGCGGCTTGGGCGGGCTGCGAAACTTCAGCGTGATCACCGTGTCTTCAGAGTTGGAAGCCATGTCCCCGAGGTCATAGGTGCGGCCGTCATCGAAGCGCAGCTCGCAATCGGTCCAACTCACGTCGCTGTCGTTGTTGATCACGACGCGCAGGCCGCTCGAGAGCCGACCTTTGAGCGTGGGGCCATTGGAACCCGCGGGCCCTTTTTCAGCCGCCTTCGATTCCGCTCTGCCTGCAGTGGGAGGAGGAACCAATGCTGCGGCGCCGCCCATCACCTTGGCGAAACGGGCGTTGGCCTTGGTGGCTTCCTCGTCGAGGGTGATTCGCGCCAGGGCTCCGGTCATTTCCATCACGATCGCCGTGCCTGCGGCCTTCTGGCCCGCTGCGTCGGTGAACATCGGGAGCTCGCTTCCGACCGAAACGGGGTTCTTCTTGTCCGACCGGAGGAAGAAGGAGCCCTTGTCCGAGAACACTTTCACGATGTCCTGAGACCAGGCAGCGGTAGAGATCAACAGCGCCAGCAGCATCGGGGTTCGCATGGAAGTCCTCACGGTTGAGCGGGCGGATAGTCCGAGTCTGCGGGGCTTGTCGAGACGATTTCGCTTCGGCGTGCGGGGGGCTTCCAGGTCTCTGCCGAGAACATTTGAAGCTTCGGTTGGTCTTTCTTCAGCAGCTCGTCCATTCGGCATTCGAGCATCAGCGCCGCCGCATTGAGCCCGCTCAACGAGGCACCCGGTACGCCATGCCCCAGGGTGCTCGCTCCGCACAACGTCAGGCCTTTGAACGCAGAGTGCTGCTTGAAGCCAAACGGCCCCATTTGCCCAAGGACCTTCTCGGTGCCGTAGATGTTGCCCCGGGTGGCTTCGACGTAATGCGCGTTGGTCAGCGGCGAACCGATGTCCTGGAAGACCACCTTCTGGGTGAGGCCCGGAATGCGCTTTTCGATCGCATCGAGCATCTTGGTGGCGATCTTCCGTTTGAACGCTTCGTATTCTTCGCCGTGTTCCCCCGACTTCCCGTTCGCATACTTCTCGAAGATTTCGTACGGGACGAAGGTGAAGGCCTCGCCGGTGTGGTGTTTGCCATTGAAGCTGCTCGGATCTTTGAGCGAGGTGATCGAGACGAAGACCCCCGGCAGCTCGTCCAGCTCGAGCACATCAGGTCGGGCCATCGCGGAATACGCGGCGTCGGCGTCGAGACCGGGGCAGAGCCAGTAATTTCCCGAGTCCAGACCCAGGGCTTTCACGTCGGCCTCGACCGCAAAGAACAAACTGACCGCGGTGGTGGACCACTTCGTCTTGTTGAGCTTCTTCTTCAAGCCTCCGGGCAGATGCTCCTGACCGATCAGCTTTCCGTAGGTGATCGCCGGGTCGGCGTTCGACACCACGTTCTTCGATCGGATTTCAGTGCCGTCCGCGAGCTTCACGCCGATCGCGCATTGATTCTCGATCAAGATTTTCTCGACCCGGGCCTCGAGCTTGACGATTCCTCCCGCCCGGGTCAGCGCGCGCGTCATCGCCTTGGGCAGCGCCGAGCCACCGCCTTTCGGGTACCAGGCGCCCTCGAGGTAGTGCAGCGCAACTGCGGCGTGCATCGCGAAGGGAGCACGGGAAGGAGGCAACCCGTGATCTCCGCACTGAACCGAGAGCAGACCGCGCAGGCGCGGGTCCGAGATGCGATCGCGCAAGATCCGGTCGAGGCTGTACATCCCAAAGCGGCCCATGTGGCGAATGCGGTACGGCAGGGTCAGGGTTTGCAGCAACCCGCGGGTGTTCGCCATTTCGCCCAGCTCGTCGCGAACGGCCTTCGAGAGGGTGATGAACTCGACGATGCCCTGTTTCTGGTCGGGGAACTGGGCGCACAGCCGCTCGATCAGCGCGTCCTTGCCGGCGCAGAAATCGAAGCTCAGGTCGCCGGCGCGAACATGATCGTAGCCATTGGGGTTGATCTCGAAGAATTGAAGAAACTCGCCCAGCCCGAGACCTTCGAAGGTGGCGCGCATCTGCCCGCCCTCTTGCAGTTGGCCCAGGTAGTGGACCCCGGGGCTGAACCGGTGCCCGCCGAGCGCAAAGCTGTGCGTCCACCCTCCCGGAACGTAGTGCTGCTCGAGCACCACCACCTTCTGGCCCGCCTGAGCGAGCGCGACCGCTGCCGTGAGCCCACCCATCCCGGACCCAATGACCACCGTGTCTGCGTCGATCATCAGAGTCGCATAGCCCACCCGCCCGCCTGATGCTTGGGTTTGGCCAGCCCCTGGGGGGCGTTGCGAGCAGAGGATTTCCAATGACCGCTTTAGCCTTGATCCCCCTACTTGCCTCGATGCCGCAGAAGCAGGATCTCGAACCGCCCGCCACTGCGCTCACGGGTTCATCGAGCGCCCGACTCGCGCTGCCGGTGACGATGCGCTTCGACGTGACACTGACGGACGACGTGACTGGGCTGGTCGAAAAAAACACGGCCAAAGCCTCGAGCTCCAGTCGGGAACCGGTCTGGTCGGCGGCGCGCTTTGGCCTCTCGGTCGCTCGACGGCACTTCGAGCAGGCCAGCTGGAATGAGACCGATGGAGATCGCGCGCTGGTGATCAAGAGCGTTTCGGCGTCGTGGACGCCGGGGCCACACTACGAGGTGAACGTGGGGGTCGATCGGTACGAGGGCGGCCGCCGGGTGGGGCAAGCCAGCGGCACCGGGTTCGGCCGTCCGGATCGAAGCGGGCAACGGGTAGAAGCGGCCTTCGCCGGTCCGTTCGGAAGAATCGTGAACAATGGCGCCAATGAAGCCAAAGGAGAGGACGACGGGTTGGTGCTGCGCGCAGCGACCGTGGCCGCGCTCGATGCTGCCTTCGTCCAACTTTCAGCGGTGTGGGTGGGCGAGCAGATGGTCGCCCGGTCGCGCGCAGAGTCCGACGCGATGATCAAGAAAGCGCAGGACGATGCGAAGGCGACGCAGAAGAAGGGAAAGAAAAACTGAAGTTCTGTTGGGCGAGGCGGCGCTTTCAGTGCGCGAGCCAACCGGCATCCATGGTCTGAGCTGTGCCGGTGATGCTCCAGGCTTCGGGCCGGCACAGGAAGGTGACGAGCTGCGCGATGTCTTCGGGCTCGATCAGCCGCTTGATCGCGTTGCGGGTGAGCAAGACTTTTTCCAGGACTTCGCTGGGAGCAATGCCGTGCGCCCGCGCCTGATCTGCGATCTGCTTTTCGACCAGAGGAGTGCGCACGTAGCTGGGGCAGATGGCATTGACCGTCAGGTCCGGGCAACGGGCGCCCGCTTCCAATGCGACCGTCTTGGTCAGCCCCAACAGGCCGTGCTTGGCCGAGACATAGGCGCTCTTGAAGGGCGAGGCGATGAGCCCGTGCACGGAGGCCACGTTGATGATTCGACCCCAGCT
The DNA here is from genome assembly GCA_043750125.1 of Archangiaceae bacterium. Classification (GTDB taxonomy): domain Bacteria; phylum Myxococcota; class Myxococcia; order Myxococcales; family Myxococcaceae; genus JAGSPQ01. The sequence continues at coordinate 16,565 of JAYVCD010000430.1, forward strand.
TCGCTCGTACATTCCCGGAAGCAGCCCGCGAATCAGGGTGAAGGGAGCCGTCAACATCACCTGCAGCAGCAGATCCCACTTCGAAGGGTCGAACGCCTCGATGGGGCTGACGTGCTGGAGACCGGCGTTGTTGATGAGGACGTCGATCGGGCCTGCAGCGGTCACCAGCAAATCGACGGCGCTGCGCCGCGAAAGGTCGGCTGGAATCCGCTCGACCCCCTCGAGCATCTCGAGCGCGTCGGCGAGCCGTTCGACGCTCACGTCGCTGGCCACCACCTGCGCGCCTTGCGCATGAAGCTCACGGACGATCGCCAGTCCGATTCCCGAAGCGGCTCCGGTGACCAGCGCGCGCTTGCCCTTCAGTGTATTCGTCATCGCAGAAATTCCTCGACCGCACGCGCGGTGTCCGGGTGGTTCATCACCCCGTAGTGATTGGCCTGAACTTCGATCGCCCGCGCGCGGGGGGCCGTGGACAAGAAACCGTCGCGATCGGCAGGGGTGACCACGTCGCCGCCTGGCGCGAGCGAAATGGCGGCGCGCACCAGCAAGGTCGAGGCGCCGATGCCCGACCACAGCGCGCGCACCTGCACGGTGGCCGCGTAGGCCAGGTCTTCCAGCACCGCAGCTGCACTGGCCCGCTGTCGAACCCCACCGGGCACCTGAATCAGGTCCTCGCGGTAGTGGGCTTCCCAGAAGGAACCCCAGGGCACGACGGCTGCGGCGCGGACCTTCGAAAGAAACTCTTCGGCCGAAGCGTGCACGGTGTTCAACCGGTTGACGGCTGCGAAGATGGGGGGCATCGCGCGGGGGTCGGGCACCCCCACCGCGTCAATCAGCACCAGGCGGCGAACGCGCTGGGGGGCAAGGTTGGCCAAGACCAGGCCGATGAACGCACCCATGCTGTGACCGATGAAGTCGAAACGATCGACGCCCAGAGCATCAGCAACCGACAAGACATCGCGGGCGTGATTTTCCCAACCGTGACTGCCCTGACGGCCCGCCGGGCTTCGGCCCCGACCGCGCAAATCCAACGCCGCCAATCCCCTGCCCCCACGGGCCAGGCTCTCGCCTACGGCGTCGAAGGTGAAGCAGTTCGCGGACAACCCGGGGACGGCAATCGCGAGTGGAGCCGCCTGAAGTCCATGAAGACGCACCCGCATCGGCCCGACGGCCAGGTCCAGCACCTGGTCCTTCGGCCCGCCGTCATGTTGCGTCGCAGCATCTTCCATTCTTCCACTTCCCTGCCTGACAGTTCCTGAGGTTCGGGAATACCCGGTAAAATGGTGCAACGCAACACGACGTTCTTGCGGGACACCCACGCTTCAAGCTGAAGAAGTTGGCTTGGAGCAGAATCGTTGCTGCGTCGCACCATTTCCAAACTTCAAAAGGGGCTGGGTCTTCGCTCTTCTCAGCGGGGGGTGAAGACCGGAAAGAACACCCGGGGCGCGCGTTTTTTCCGAAGACACCGGGTGGCAGCGCTCATGTAACACACCGAAAAGGCCAGCCTTCGCTTCCCGGTGCGGCTGCGTCCCGACCGGTGCCAGAGCTTGTTGTGCACCAGCACAACTTCGCCGGCCACAGCGGGCAAGCTCACCGCCCGTTCATTGGCACGGGCCGCGGCGACTTTGTCTGGAGGGACGACCCCACCCAAAGGAGTGACGAGCCCCCCGACGTGGCTTCCGGGCAGCACCTCGAGACAGCCTCCATCGACGGGCGCGTCGTCGAGAGCGGTCCAGATCTGCAGTTGGGGATCCTCGCTCAGGCCCCACAGCTTGCCGCCGTCCTGGTGCCAGGGAATGTCGCTTCCTCCGGGGATTCCCTTGTTGAAGAGAATCGCGCGATAGAGGACTGCCGGCCCGTCGAGCTGCTGGCGGACGACGGCCTCGAACAGGGGATTTTCGAGCCAGGCCAGAAACCGGGGATCTTTCTCGAGCTTTTCGAGCTTGCGGTACGCCAGCGAAGGCCCCTGCCAGCCCAGCCCAATCGGCGCGTCTTCGTATTTCCCCGTTTCGGCATCGAGCTGAAAAAACAGTCCCGGGTAGGTCACCCGCCCCATCATCAGGTCTTCGGCACGTTCGCGCAGGGCAACCAGGCCCGCGTCATCGAGGACCCGCCCCAGACGCGCATAGCCGTGCTCGGCCAGGTGGGCGAGCGCCTGGGTCAGGTCCAGTCGGTCGGTTCCGGGCAGCAGCATCGTCATCGGGCGTAGCGCGCGTTGGTGCCGACGAACGAAAGATGAACGTCGTCGATCTTCGAGCGCAAGGACGGTGACAATTCAAAAGCGCAACCCGCGATCGCGGCGTCGAGGTGAGCGACGGAACCCGGCCCGGCGAGCACCGAGTCGACCCCGGGTCGGCCGGCGAGCCAGGCGTAGGCCAGAGTGATGAGATCGATGCCTTCCGATTTCCCCACTTCCCCGAGCCGCCCAGCGAGCTCGAACAGCGGCTGGGTCCAGTAGCGCTCGGGGTAGATCGGGTTCAGCTCGAACCTCGAGCCCCTGGGAATGGGGGAGCCCACGGCCGGTGCGCGGGCGAGCATTCCACCCGCCAGTGGATTGTAGACCGTGACGTGAATCGGGTTCTTGCGGGCAAAGGCGAAGAACTCGAGGTCCAACTGTCGGACCAGCACGTTGTAGAGCATCTGCGCCATCGCGGGCCGCGGAAGGTTCCGTGCATCGCAGGCGAAGTTCAGCTCGGCCACCTGCCAGGCGGCATGGTTCGAGACCCCCCACGCGCGAATTTTTCCGGACTCGAGCAAAGCGGCGATGCCGTCGAGCGTCTGATCTGTCGCCGTGAGCGGATCAGGCGCGTGCAGGTAATAGACGTCGACCCAGGTCGTCTGCAGCCGGGCGAGGCTCTCGTCGATCGCGATTTTCATCCGGGCGGGCGACAGTCCTTCCGGACGTCCCGACTGGCGCAGCAGCCCTACTTTGGTTGCGATTCGCACCCCGTCGCGGCGACCTTTGAGCGCCGTTCCGAGGATCTGCTCGGACTCTCCGTTTCCGTACATGTTGGCGGTGTCGAAGGACGTAACCCCCCGCTCGATCGCGCGATCGACGATGCGACGGGCCTCGGGCGCTGGAGTTCTGGCTCCAAAGTTCATCGCACCCACAGTGACCCGGTCGGAAGGAAACACGGGCGCACTGTAGAAGATCAGCGACAGCCGCGGCGCGGGCTATGTTGCCGCAGTGCAACCCGGCAAGCTCGCGCGTGTTCTTCTGGATCGTGGGTTGGTTGGAAAGTTCGTTCTCGATCAAACGCTGGTGAAGCTTCGGCCCAAAGAGACGCTTGCCGATCGGCTGGTCAGCGATTGCGTCATCAGCGAGGCCGATTTGCTTCGCGCGGTAGCCCAGTCGACGGGCACCAAGTTCATCAGCTCTCCCCGGCTGGCTGATTTGCGGCTTCCCGCCGAAGTGCTCGCGCTCATTTCGCTCGAGGCTTCCCAGGAGCTCGACGTGTTGCCGGTGGCCTACAACCCTGCCACCAGGGCACTGACCATCGTGATTGCGGACCCCGATCGACTGGGGAAGCTCGACGCGCTGCCACACGTTGGAAAGATGGAAGTCGTCGTCGCCAACGTGGCGATGCCGGCCGCGATTCGTGCCGCCATTCGCAGGATGCACGGGCTGGACAAGCAAGCTGCGACCGCAGGCGTTCGACCGATTGGAAAGTGCAGCGAGTGCTCCGAGCCCTACTTCGAAGATCAGCTCGAGTGCGTGCGGTGCGGCCTGTTGCTCAATGCCAACGCGCCCAACGACAACTCGGAAGCGCGCATCGTTCGAGCGCTGCTGTCTCAGCCTTCGGGCCTGCATCGGATTCCGTCGCGGGCCCAGGTGCACGAGGGGCCCACCCGCCGTGGATTCGTGGTGCAGGTGACCGACGCTCAAACCCCAGAGCTCATTGCGTCGCTCGAAATCGCGCGCACGCTCTCTGAGTTCGAAGCCTTCGTGGTCTCGTTCATCGATGGAAAGATGACGGTCAAAGAGCTCTCGGAAGTGTCGGGGCTGACGGAAATCGAAATGAGATCCGTTCTGGCGTCTTTGTCCGAGCGGAAGGTGCTGCGGTTGAGAGAGCCGCCGCGTCCTCCCCCGGGAGTGCCGTTCAACACTCCGCCTGTTCCTCCGCCGGCCGGGATGAAGAAGCGCCCGGTTCCGCCCATGCTCAGAGCTGCCGACGCCCCAAGATCGCCGTCCGCGGCGGGGCTGCAACAGCAGTCGCAACACCTGGACGCCCAGGCCCAGATGGAAAATTCGCTTCAGGCCGCGTTGACCCTCGAGCGTCGGGGGGAAATCGCCGGAGCGATCTCGGTGCTGCGAACGGCGATCTCGCGCGCCTCGAACCCGGCCGCTCTGTACAACCGGCTGGCCCTCGTGATCCTCAACCAACGAAAAGACGTTCGGCAGGCCGAAGAGCTGATTCAGAAAGCCATCGAGTTCGAGCCCCACAATCCGGTGTTCAGGGCGAACCTGGTCAAGGTGCTCGGCTTCGCAGCGACCGCGAAGCGCTGAATCGGTGAACGACTGGAACTAGTACGACAGTTCAGAAGTTCGTGCTCGGTCCAAGGAGCCAAGGAAAGCTCTCAGCCACCATCGGTAGCACTTCGAGCAATTGCCCCTGGAAAGG
>JAYVCD010000431.1:0-7941 GCA_043750125.1 Archangiaceae bacterium
CGCTCATCTCTTGTGCCGAGAATTCGCCGCCGCCGCACGCCGCCAGCACGGCTGCGCAAGTCAGGCCCATTGGCAGGATTCTCTGGGTCATTGTCCGACCTGTGCTTGAGGCGCCAGTCGCGGCACCTGTGAGAGGGTGACATCCAGACGCCGCAGCGCTTTTCGCGACCACAAAGCATGCGGTTCGATGATGGGTACCAGCGCGCCCTGGCTGCTCACCACTGCGCGCACCGCCGGGTCGAGCAAAGTATTGAGGCCGATCAGCGCCTCGCGCCAGAATACTTCCGCGGGTGACACTTCGACGGGGTCTTCCACCGCGTCCACGCTCAGTGCCAGCCGCAGGCCGTCGTGCTCCACGATCACCAACTTGCGATCGACCATCGCAGCGGCGTGCTTCACTTTGAGCGCGCGCGCGAGGTCGAGCACGATCAGAGGCGCGCCATGAAACTGCACCGCGTCGGTCAGGTACGACACCGAAGCGGCCAGACGAATCATCGCGGGCTGAAAGACCACTTCCCGCACCATCTCGAGCGGCAGCCCCACCCGGCGTCCGCCGATTCCCACCAGCAGTGCCAGCAGCGATCCCGTTCGTGCGCGCGCGCGGGCATCGCTCAACGCCTGTGCGACGGCAGCGCAGAGCGACGCGGCCTGAAGCGGCTTGGGGAGGAATGCCACCGCTCCGCGCGTGAGCAGGTGCGCTGAGCGCTGCACTTCGGACGAGACGATGATCACCGGAATCTTTTTGAGCTCGGCGTCTTGCTGCAACAGCTCGAGCAGTTCGTCGCCCCCCATCACAGGCATCGAGAGATCCAGAAGCACGACCGCCGGCGCGTGCGCGCGAATCTTCCCGAGCGCCTGCTTCCCGTTGGATGCCAGCGACAGCTGGTAGGAGCCACCCAGCGCCGCCTGCTCGTACTCGAGGATCGCCTCGCTGTCGTCGACGAGCAGCACATGAGGAAGACTCATGGCGCGCTCAGGAATTGGGCCGTCACCAGCGCGTTTTCGACTGCCGCATTGAGGACCAGGCCACTGACGGGCTTGTGAAGGACACCGACCGCACCTTCCGCCCTCGCCTTCAACATCACCTGCTCGGACTTGTCCCCGGTCAGCAGGATCACCGGAATCTGCCGCACCCTGCTCGAAGGGTCGTTCTTCAACTTGTTCAGGAACTCGATCCCGTTGAGCCCGGGGACATTGACGTCAGCGATCACCAGCGCGGGCTTCGTCAGCTGCACCAGCATCAGCGCCCGCGGCCCGTTTTCCGCCTCGACGAACTCGTACCTGGCCCCGAGAAAAAGCTTCACAATTTCGCGGATCGCCCGACTGTCCTCCAGGAGGAGAATTGTCGGCGGCGGCTCGGGCAGGGTGGTGCTCGCGGACAAGTGGGCAGAGCATGACTGTCGATCTGCGGGTTGTACAGTCAGGTTAAATCCCGACGCGTCGGGGTTTTCCCCACCTACCGGCGGCCGTTCAGACCCACGCAACCGCGTGCACACCCTGGTAGCCGCTGTGCACCCCACAGTTCGACTTTGCGCCTTCACTCTTTTGCTTGCGGCCTCGACTCGGCGATCATCTGCGTTCATTGCCCGCCACTTCTTCGCCCGTTGAAGAGTCTGCCTTCGAGGATCTCGTCAGTCGGGCAGCGTCGCTGACCGGGTTCGCCCGCGAGGCGATCGTCGAGGCAAAGATCCGCGCTCTGATGCAGAACTTCCTTGTCGGTGGGGCGACGGCGAGCCAACTGCTCGCAAAGCTCGAGCAAGGTGAGCCGCGGCTGGTCACCGCGATCATCGAAGCGGTCTCGGTCGAAGAGACTTATTTTTTCCGTCACCCTGATCATTTTTCGTTCCTGGCAAGCGAGGTGGCGCGCTTCGACTCGGCGGGCCCGCTGCGCGCCTGGAGCGCGGGCTGCGCGACGGGCGAAGAGGCCTGGTCGCTTGCCGCCTGCCTGAAAAGCGAAGCGCCCGGACGCGAGATCGAAGTGCTGGGCACTGACATGATCGAACGCCACCTGCGTACCGCGCGCGCTGGCGTCTACCGCGGGTGGTCGGTTCGACCGTCGGGGCCGATGCTCTACCCGGCGACGCGAACCGACAAAGACGCGGTTCGGGTGTTGGATGCGCTGCGTCCGTCCACCCGGTTCGAGCAGCACAACCTGCTGGATCCTCCGCCGCCGGGCCGCTTCGACGTCATCTTCTGCCGCAACGTGTTGGTGTATTTCACGGCCGAGTCGGCAGACCGGGTGCTCGCGAATCTCACCTCGGCGCTCGCGCCCCGGGGCCTCTTGATGTTTGGGATCATGGACGTAGGGACGGCGCCTTCGGGACTGCGGCGCAAGGGCGCGATCACGCTCAACGCGTTCTCTCTGGGTTCGACGCCGACGCCGCCCGCAAGCAGGCCGATGAACAGGCCGCGGCGAATTCCTTCGCCTTCGCCTTCGCCTTCGCCTTCCCGGCCCGACCCGATTGAACCTCCAGCGCGCGAAGAACCGATCGCGCTTCACGCAGAGGCGCTGTGGCTGATCGAGCAGCGCCGCCATTCTGCTGCCGCCGAGGTGCTCTCGAGGCTGGTGGCGCTGGCGCCCGACTACCTGCCCTACCTGCTCGAGCAGGCCTTGCTCGAGCGCCGGAGGGGAGACTTGAGCCAGGCGGCCAGCCTGATGCGCGATCTCATTCGCCGGACCGACGGGCTGCCGCCCGAGCAGATCATCGCCGGGCCGGCAGATCTGCCCGTGGCCTACTACCGGGCTTCAGCGATGGCGCTACTCGCTTTCCAGGAAGGTCGCTGATGAGCGCAGCAGATGACGAACTGCTCGAGCGTCGGGCCGCGAGGCTTGCAAAGCCGCGGGAAGATCTTCGGGAAGTGCCCGTGCTCTGGGTTGCTGAATTCGCGATTGGGGAATCGCACTACGCCATCCCGCTCTCGTCGCTGCGCGCTGCGGTGCCCTTGAAGCGAGTAACCCCGACACCGCTGTCGCCGGCGCACGTGATCGGCATCTTGCGGTACCAGGGCCAGTTCATCACCGCGGTGAGCCTCTCGTCGATTCTCGGCGTCACCGGCTGGGAGGGCGACCCGGTGGTGCTGCTGGTCGTCGACACCGGTCGCGGCAAGCTGGTCGCGCTCGATTGCGAGCAGCTGCCCAACGCGATTTCGCTGGGGCTGGAAGACGTCGAGGCGGCCAGGCGTCTGGCCAAAGGCCCGATTGCCGAGGTGCGCGTTGGGCCGCGGACCCTCGGCCTGCTCGATGTCGCCCGCCTGATGGACCGCCGGTCGGGAGCGCGAATTGAGTCCAGTTGATCCGCTGCTGCAGGGGCTGGTGACGGGCTTCGTGACCGAAGCCCAGGAGCTCTGTGAGAAGGCGACCAAGGCGCTGCTCGAGCTGGAAAAGGGAAACCGCGCCGGAGGATCAAACAGCAAAGCAGTCGACGAGCTCGCCCGCAGCCTTCACACCCTGAAGGGAAGCGCCTCGACGCTGGGCCTCGAAGAAATCGCGCTGCTGGCGCACACGATGGAAGATCTGATCCTGCGCGAGAAGGTCGGCAGCCAGCCGCTCAAGCCCGATACCACCAACGAGCTGTTGCGCGGCCTGGACGTGGTGCTGACCCAGGTCACCCTCCGCGGCAACGGCAGCCCCCCAGAAGAGGCAGAGATCAAAGCAGCGATCGCGCGGCTTGAAGGCGCATCGGCCGTGGACGCGTCGACTGAAGTGGAATTTGCCCCGCCCGCAGCCGCCCTCGATCTGCCCCCCGAGGTGGAACGCGAAGAAAAGCGCAGCTGGCGGGTCAGCTCGGACGTGGTGCTGTCGATGATGGGCGAAGTCGAACGGTTGCGAGAGCTGCGCCTGCGCATCGAGCAGCGGTACGCCGACGTGCACAACAGCCTGCGCGAGTTTTCGGGCAGGGGGACCCGCCCAGCGGCTCTGTCGCATACCGACCTGCCGCTGCGGCTGCTCGACTTCAAGAATGACGGCGAAGAGCTCGGGTCGATGGTGGACGCGCTCGAAGAACACCTCAAGGCGATCTGCACGCTTCCGCTGCGGCAGATGACCGACCCCTTGCACCGCCTGGTTCGCGATTCCTGCCTCGCGAGCGGGAAAGAAGCTGAGCTGTCCGTCGTCGGAGGCCAGATGTCGCTCGACCGGCGCTTGCTCGAAGCGCTCAAGGGTCCACTGACCCACCTGATGCACAACGCGCTCGATCATGGCGTGGAGAGCCCCGACGATCGCATCGCGGCCGGCAAGCACCGCGCGGCAACCGTCGTCATCCGCGCCGAGCAGCAGGGGAACAGGCTGTTCCTCGAAGTCTCTGACGATGGCCGGGGCATCGATCTGGCGCGCGTGCAGGCGATCGCGTTTCAGCGCGGCCTGGCCACCGAGGAAGAGCTCGCCGCGATGAGCCCGGCGCAGGTGCAGCAGTTCATCATGCGGCCCGGCTTCTCGACCGCGGTCCGCACCACCCAGACCTCCGGGCGCGGGATAGGGCTCGATGTGGTGCGCGCCGAAGTCCAGGACCTCGAGGGTACCCTCGAAGTGGCGAGCAAAGCCGGTCAGGGCGCGCGGTTTCTGCTCAGCATTCCGACTGAGATCGGTGGCTCGGCGGTGCTGGTGGTGCGCTGCGGCGAACATTCGTTCGGGATTCCGATCGCATCGGTCTCGAGGACGCTGTTGGCGCGCCCCGAGCTGTTGCATCTCGGGCGGGGAACCCTTCGCCTCGACCTGCCCGACGGCAGCATGCCGCTCTTCGATCTGGGCGCCCTGATGGACGTGCGGCAGATGAAGGTCCCCTCGAACGGACAGCCGCTGCTGGTCCTTCAATGCCGCGGCGATCGCTTCGGGTTGGCCGTCGACTCGGTGGTCGGCCACCGCGACCTGGCGATTCGCCCGATGCCCGAAGAGCTTCGGAACCTGCAGATCTACCAGGGCGCGGCGATGCTTGCGGACGGCGCGCCCCTGCTCGTGCTGCGCACCGATGCGCTGTTCGAGACTTCTGAGCGGCGCCCCGCGACGTTGACGGGGGGGCGGCGCGCGCTCGTCGTCGACGATTCGGTCGCCGCCCGCGCGATGCACCGCGCGATTCTCGAGTCGGGAGGCTTCACCGTGCACGCGGTCAGCGGCGCACGCCAGGCGCTCGATCATCTGCGGACCTCGGCGTACGACGTCGTCGTCAGCGATGTGTCGATGGACGAGATGGACGGCTTCGCCCTCACCCGGACGCTGCGAGGACGGCCCGAGACGCAGAGGGTTCCCATCTTGCTGGTCTCGGCAAGCGATCGCCCCGCAGATCGTGAGCGCGGCTTCGCGGTGGGAGCGAGCGCCTTTCTCACCAAGCGCGAGTGCGGGGCTGGCCGGCTGCTCGCCGAAGTGCTCGCCCTGATCGACAAGCATCCCGGCGGTACGCTGCTGGGAGGCGAGAACCCATGACCTCGACCATTCAGGTGTTGATCGCGGACGACTCCGAAACGATCCGCAACGCGCTCGCCCTTCTGCTCGTTGAGGAGGGCGGCATCACCGTCGTCGGGCAGGCGCGCGACGGGCGAGAAGCGGTCGAGCTGGCGGTGCGGCTTCGGCCCGACGTGATCACGATGGACGTGCGAATGCCGAACCTCGACGGCCTCGCCGCGACCGAGGCGATCATGCGGCAGGCGCCCTCGCGAATCATTGTCATCAGCTCGGTGACGTTGGGCAGCGAGGTCGATCTTTCCTTCCAGGTGATTGCCGCCGGCGCCCTGGAGTTGATCGCCAAGCCGATCGTGACGACCGACGGTGATCTGCGTCGGTGGGGCAAGGGAGTTGCCAGGGCAGTGAAGCTGATGTCGGAAATCCCCGTCGTCCGCCGGCACGTGGGCCACCCTGCCCCCGCGGCTGCGCCCACCTTACAGAGGGCAGAGGCAATCGGCATCGTCGCGTCCACCGGAGGCCCGTCGATGCTCGTTGAGCTGCTGGCCGCGCTTCCCGGCAATCTTCCCGTGCCGCTTTTGGTCGCCCAGCACATCACCGCTGGGTTCACCGCGGGCCTGGCGCGTTGGTTCGGCTCGGTCACCGCGCTCAAAGTGGAAATCGCCAGGCACGGCAGTCCACTTCGCCGCGGAACCGTCTACCTCGCGCCCGATGCGAGGGATCTGGAGGTGCAGGGGGACCGCCTGGTGAACGCTCCAACCAACGAGGGCGGCCATTGTCCTTCAGGAGACCGGTTGTTCTTCTCGCTCGCCCGCCAGTGCAAGGGGCGCGCGGCGGGCATCCTGCTCACTGGAATGGGAGAGGACGGCGCCCGGGGGCTGCTGGCCATTCGCAACGCCGGCGGATCAACGTTCGTCCAGGACGAAGCGAGCTGCGTCGTCTTTGGGATGCCGCAAGCCGCACTTCGGTTGAAGGCGGTCGACACAGCGACGCCGAAGGATCAGCTTCCCGCGGTGATCCTTGGGCTGTGTGGCCTCACGACTGTGGGTCGACCCGGTTGAAGTTGACCCTCCCCCTCTAAAGTTACCCGCCCCCACCCAGCCGTCTGGAGAGGATGGCGACGGCACGGGCATTGAAATGACAGCTCTGGATGAGCAGCGATGAGAGTGCCGAACCCGCTGGGCGAATTCTCATCTGCGACGACTCGGTCACGATCCGGCTTTTCATCCAAAGCCTGCTGTCGCCCACCCACGAATGCCTACTGGTGGCCAGCGGCGAAGCGGCGCTCGCAGGGTGCGGCCCGTTTCGGCCGGATCTCATCATCACCGATTTGATGATGGAAGGAATCGACGGCTTTGAGCTGTGCGCGCGGCTGGGTCAAGACCCCGCCACGTCCGACGTGCCGGTGATCGTGCTGACGACGCAGGTGGCGCAAGAGGCTCGCGAACGCTGCCTCGAAGTCGGCGTGGCCGACTATCTCTTCAAGCCTGTTCGCAAGAGAGAGCTGTTGGCGCGGGTCAAATCATTGCTGCGGCTGCGACGTGCGACACTTGTGCTGCAGGCGAGAACCCAACAGCTCGAACGGGCCAACCAGGAGCTCAAGCAGATGCAGTCAGCCGCCATCCAGCGCGAGAAGCTGGCGACGGTGGGAACGCTGGCCGCGGGGCTGGCGCACGAAATCAACAACCCGCTGGCGTTCATGAAGGCTGGCGTCGCCGGGCTCCTCGAATCGGTCGACACCCTCACGAAAAAGCGGGGCGAGGACCACACCTTGCTGCTCAGTGAGATGCGGGAGGTGGGCTACGAGGTCAACGAAGGTTTGCAGCGCATCGCCCGCATCGTGCATGACCTCGCTGAGTGTGCCAGCGAACGAAAGTCTGGAGTTGAGGACACGAATCTGCTCGAGGAAGTGCAGCGGGCGTGGAAGATGTCGCTGCTGCACTCGTCGGGCGCGAGGGCTCAGCACGTGCTCGAGCTCGAGCTCGACTTTCCCGGCAGCTTCCGGTTTCGCACGGTGCGCCACCAACTGGGGCAGGTGCTGCTCAATCTGTTTCTCAACGCGATTCAGGCGATGGAAGGCGACAATGGCACGGTGAGGGTCGTCGCGAGCCGCGAGGAACATGAGACGGTGATCAGGATCTCGGACACCGGGCCGGGAGTGCCCGTCTCGCTGCGCCAGCGGATTTTCGACCCGTTCTTCACCACGAAAGATCCGGGCAAAGGCACGGGGCTCGGGCTCGCGGTCACGTACGGAATCATTCAAACGCTCGGCGGAAGCATCCACCTGGGGACCCCGGTTTTCGGCGCAAGCTTCGAGGTGCGTCTGCCGAACTGATTTCCGGCAATCATCAACGTTCGCCATCAACGGGCCGAACGGGTCTTTCAGCAGCCTGATCGAGAGCAGGCCGCTCTCATTCGCTGCGCTGCTCCGTCACTTCTGGGGGAGAGCCGCCGGTGTAGCGTGCGCCGACGGGTAGCGGCCTAGCCCGACCTTCGCAGACTTCGGCGGTTGAGCGGGGTCAGCGATGGTGCTTTCACGAGGGAGGGCC
>JAYVCD010000432.1:0-6091 GCA_043750125.1 Archangiaceae bacterium
TCGGCCGCCTCGAGCAGGCCCAGCGAAGACAGCGCGTGGTCCGGAAAGCTCGCCGCCCCCACCGACACGGTCAGGGGAATCGGAGGCCCGCCCCCCACATCGAAGGTCCGCATTCGAAAGGCCTCGAGCAGTCGTTCGGCCGCGATCAACGCCCCCGCCGGCCCGGTCTCGAGCAGCAGCACTGCGAACTCGTCGCCGCCATAGCGGTACGCCGAATCGACGCCGCGCGCCGAATTGACCAGCACCTCGCCGACGAGCTTGAGCCCCCGGCTGCCCGCCAGGTGCCCGCGGGTGTCGTTGACGCTCTTGAAATGATCTACGTCGAGGAACAGCAGGGACACCGGCCGACCAAACCGCTGGCAACGTTTGACCTCTGCATCGAGCTCGGCAATCAGCTTCCGGGCGTTGAAGAGCCCGGTGTGCTCGTCGACCTGGGTCAGTTCCTGCACCCGCTTGAAGTTGCGCGCGTTCTCGATCGCGATCGCCGCGAAGTCCGCGATCGCCGAAGCGGCCCGAAGATCGTCCTCGGTGAACAGCGGCGACTCGTCCCCGTTCACCAGCTCGAGCACTCCCAGCACCCGCCCGCGCGAAATCAGCGGTACCGCCAGAGCCGAGCGCGTCTGCAGCCGCGTCTGTTCGTCGAAGCGGGGAGCGAAGTCCGGGTCGACGTGGACGTTGGCGACCAGCCGGGGTTTTCCCGACACGAAGACGCTGCCGGCGATGCCTTCTCCGGCGAGCACGGTCAGCTGCTTCAGCCGTTCCGACCCCGGCCCCACGCAGATTTCGAAGTGGAGCATTCCGTCGTCGCCTTCGAGCAGCAGGGACCAACGCTCGGCGCCCAACAGCCCGGACACCTTCTGGCCGATCAACGTCAGCACCTGATCGACTTCCAGGGTGGACGTGAGGGCCTTGGCGATCTCGTTGAACGCCGCGAGCTGCTCGACCGTCCTCTTCATCGCACTCAACAGATCGACAGGATTCAATTGCTGAGGTCCCCCTGCTTGAGCAGGCTGCCCTTTTACACCATGAACGCCCCCCAACTCGTCCTCGCGTCTGCTTCTCCTCGCCGCCATCAGCTGCTCGCCCAGCTGGGGCTCACCTTCGAAGTCTTTCCGGCCGACCTCGATGAGAGCGTCCACGAGGCAGAAGACCCCGCCGCCTACGTCGAACGGCTGGCACGCGCCAAGGCCGCCGCGGCCGCCCGGGCCCATCTGGGAAAAGTGTGCCTGGCCGCCGACACTTCGGTGGTGGTGGACGGTGAGATTCTCGGCAAGCCCCGGGACGACGCGGAAGGTCGCGCGATGCTCAAGCGCCTGTCTGGGCGCTCGCACGTGGTGATGACCGGCATCGCCGTCGCGGGGCCCCGAGTCGAGTCTCGGGTGGTCCAGACTTTGGTTCACTTCCGAGCGCTGAGCCTGGCCGAGATCGTCTGGTACGTCGCGACCGGCGAAGGCCGCGACAAGGCCGGGGGCTACGCCTCGCAAGCGCGCGCCGGAGCATTCATCGCGTCGATCGAAGGCAGCGTGAGCAGCGTGATTGGGCTGCCGCTGGCCGAGTCTTTGGCCATGCTCGAGCGCGCTGGAATCGAGCTGCCGTGGGCGATGGAATGAGCGCCCTGGCCGACCGCTTCGCTGCGATCGAAGTGAGAATCGCCGCCGCCTGCCGCCGCGCCGGTCGACCGCGCAGCGCCGTCGCGCTGGTCGCCGTCTCGAAGCGGCATCCCCCCGAGGCGATCGCCGAAGCCCACGCGCTCGGGCAGCGCGACTTCGGTGAAAACTACGCCCAGGAGCTGCGCGACAAGCACAGCCAGCTGGCCTGCCTCGAGGGAATCGTCTGGCACGCGATCGGCCCGGTTCAGCCCAAAAATGCAAAGTACATCGCCCGGGCCGCGCACCTCTTTCACGCCCTCGATCGGCTCGACACCGCCGCTGAGCTGTCGAAGCGGCGTGAAGGGGCACCCTTGCGATGCCTGATCGAGGTGAACGTCGGCACCGAGGCGAGTAAAGCGGGCCTCACCCCCGAGGCGTTGGGCGCCTTCGCGACCCAGGTGCGCGCGCTGGCCAACCTGCAGCTGGTGGGGCTGACCTGTCTTCCCCCCTTCAGTGAAGATCCCCAGGGTTCGCGAGAACATTTCCGCGCGCTGAAGGCGCTCGCGGGCCCGCTGGGTTTGACCGAGCTGTCGATGGGCACCACCCAGGATTTCGAAGTCGCGATCGAAGAAGGCGCGACGTTGATTCGCGTCGGTACCGCGCTCTTCGGCGAAAGGACGTAGTCGGCAAAGGGTTCAGAGCGCCCTGAGCTTCAGTCGCAGCTCGTCGGTGACCGTGACGCTGAAATCACACCCACAGTAATTGCAGAGGACCTCGTCACCATTGCCCACCGGCGGGTCGACCGGGTTGTTCGCATCACAGCCGGGGCAATCGAACTCCTTGAACTTCACCTGGCCCGGAGTGAGGACCTTGTCGTCATCATCGTCATAGTGCGGTTTGGCCATAGGGCTCCCTGCTCACCAACGGTTCATGAAATGGGTCATTTCGTTCAGCGCCTTGCGCCGACCCTCTTGAATCGGACGCAAAAATCCGGCCAGCTCGCCCAGGGACTCGCGTGGAAATTCGGCGGCATCGACTTCCCCCTGCGCCACCGCAGAGCTGGTGCGAATCGGGGCCCCGCTGAGGACCTCGGTCTCGCCGCAGACTGCGCCCGGCAGTGCGATTTCAAGCTCGACCGCCTCACCGGCTGAGAGCGCCGAGAGCCGCACCTCGCCGCGCAGCACGAAGAACAACGACTGCCCCGCATCGCCCTGCTGAAACAGCGCCGCCCCATCGGGGTAGCGCCGCGCCACTCCCGCTTTGAGCAGAGCCTCGGCCTTCACCCCCATCGCCCGCACAAATGGCGCCATCCGCAGCAGCTCGTGAGCCTGAACCAGCTCACAGAGGTCCACCCGCTTGAGAGCGACTTTCACCACCGTGCTCTTGGGGTCCAGGGGGGAGCTCAACGGGCGTCGACCTCGGCAGCCGGCAAGGTCCGGTACCGCGCATCGATCTGGTCCATCAGCTCGAAGAACGCGTCCCCGTAGAGCGAAATGTCGCCCGGGGTGTAGCCGCGCCGGTTCACGTAGAACGTCCCCTCGCGACATTCCCTTTGCCAGCCGGGGATCCTCTCGAGGCGCGTTCCCGAGTCATCGGTCTCGCGGCAGTCTTTCTGCCCGGTCGTCTGGTTGACGAAGCAGCAGCGGCCCGAGGGGAAGACCAGGATCATCGGGCGGAATTTCACGTCGGTGTCGGTGACGTAGCTGTCGGTGAGCAGCGCAGTGGCCAGGAAGCCTTTGGGTTCCATTCCGTAGCCGTGGAGCATGAACAGCACCGGGTAGCGCTTGTCTTTGTTCTCGGGCAGGTCGTACCCGGGCGGCAGCGCAATTCCGTATTCCCGCTTGGCCTTCAGCGCCTTCGAGTCGAACCACTCGATCTTCTGCCGCTCACTCGCGCTGGCTCCTCCCAGCGGCGTCGCCGGGCGCTCGAGGTGCGGCCACATCGCCGCCGCCCAATTGAACATCACCGAGAAGCGGTCGACCGCCTGCTCATCGGTGCCGACATGATCCCCATCGCCCCGGGTGCGCTCGTCGTCGGTGGGGTCCTCTTTCCCGTACAGCATCACCAGGTCGTGCGGGATGCTCTTCCACCGGCTGTTCCAGGGGTCGAAGTTTCCAGTGCGCGCGTTGAGCATTCCCGGAATCGACTTGAAGTCCCGGTACTCGCCGGTGGCCGTGGTCCGCGAGGCCTTCACCAGGCCGAACAGCTGCTGCGACATCAGCCCCAGATTGAAGACATCGCGGATCCCCCCATCGCACATCAGGTTGAACCGCCGCTTCTGCTTCTCGTTCAGCGCGCGAAAGTTGGTTCGGGCATCGAGCTTCAGCATCATCTGCCGGCCCGAGATCAGGTCGTACTGGCCATTGCCCTCGCCTGGATCTCCGGTGCCCGGCACGCCGTCCAGTCCGTCATCTTGAAACGGTTCGCCCGGTTCCCACAGCCAGTCGTTCTCGGTGCCGAGCGGGTTTTTCTCTGCATCGTAGTCGTCGTGGTTCGGATCCGTGACGCTGGCGTTGGCGAGGCTCAGGCAGCCGCCCTGCCCGTCTTCGAGCGCATCGGGGCAACCGTCGGTGCCCACGTCATCAAAGCGTTCCCACGGGTTGTTCACCGTCGGCTCGCCATAATCGCGCCGCCCGTTGCCGTTGTAGTCGTAGGCCAGCGCGACGGGCATCGGCACGGACGCTTCGCGGCACGGATCCACTGCGCCGCCGTGGTCGAGCATGTACAGCGGGGTCAGCGCTGGGGTCGCTTCGACCGCCCCGCCTTGATTCAGGCAGAACCCGTCGGCAAACTTCCGCTCTCGGTTCAGCGGCAGGGGCGTCAGCTTGTTCGCCGGATCACTGCAGAAGTCGACCGGGGTATTGGTGTTGCGGCAAAAGAACAGTCGAGGCTGGCCGTCGCAGAAGGTGATCGCGTCGTACTTCCCGTCCGGGTTGTATTCGAGGTTCCGAAGGTTCTTCACCTTCACCGGGTTTTTGCAGAAGTCGACCGGCGGAGCCCTCACCCGCGCGGGGTCGATTCCCGGCGGAGCATACGGGGAGGCCGGGTTCTCGGTGAACAGGTTGCCGAACCCGAGACTCAAGTCTGAAATCAGGTCGCCATAGGCATCGCGGCTGAAGTCGGTGCCGTTGGTGGTGTACTGCCAGTGGTTGAAGTCCTGCGGGTGTTCCCATTTGAGAGTGGGAGTGGGCACCCGGCACCGCGCAATCGTTTCGGGGTCGTTGAGCAGGTTCGGATCGAGGGCGAGAATCTTTTCCAGCTCGGCGCGGGGGCAGAACCCGGCCAGGGTGAACTTGTCGAGCATCCGAAAGAAGAAGGCGGCGTCCAGTGGGCCTCCCTGGACACCGACTCCATCGAAGCGGTCGGGGCGCGAGAGCCCGAGCGCCGCGGTTCCGATTCCCCCCATCGAGACCCCGGCCAGAATCCGGTAGGTGGTGAGCGTTTTTTCGGGCAGGGGCGCGGGAGGAGTTGGATCCTTGACTCCGCAGCTGAAGAACAGCAACCCCGCGAACAAACTGATCGGTGCGAGGTAATGCGTCACGACGAACTCCTGACGAGGAAACCGTGCGCAACATAAGGGAAAGGCCCAGTGGGTGTCACACCTCCAGCCGTCGTTGAATGCAGTTCCAGCCCAGGACGTTCATGCCAGGTTCAATGCGACATTTCAGTCACGCCTTCCTCGGAACTCTGCTCGTCGCGAGCCCCGCTTTCGCCGCTGAAACCGCCCTTCATTCTGCCTTCGGGCCGGGCGAGCAGAGCACCTTCGACGTGAGCTACCTGGGCCTTCCCACCGGAGTGGCGACCATCACCGTCGGGCTGAAGATGCAGTACGGCGGAAAGGAAGTCTGGCCGCTGGTCTGCACCGCGCAAACCGACCTCGACCTCTACCCGGTGCATGATCGATTCATCTCGTACTGGGATTTCACCACGGGCCAGAACCTGGGTTCCGAGTTCTTCGCCGACGAAAACAAGCAGCGCCGCCGGGAAAAATTCCGGTACGACCGCGCGCAGGGAAAAATCTTCGCGACCAAGCAGTCCGGCGCGAAACCCGAAGTGCAGATTACCTACGAGGCTCCTCCGGGAGTCGTCGACCTTGCCGCCGCCGCGTTCCAGGTGCGCAACCGCCCCTTGAAGCTGAACGAAGAAATCCGGGTGCCCATCTTCACCGGGACCCTCTCCTACCAGATGAAGGCGAAGGTCGAAGGGCGCGAGAAGCTGAAGACCCCGATGGGCGAGAAAGACTGTTTGAGAGTCAGCTTCACCGCCGATTGGTCCGGAATGCTGACGCCCCGTCGCGCGCTGACGATGTGGTTTACCGACGACCCCTTCCACGTGCCGGTGCGCTTCTCGGCCGAGCTGATGCTGGGCTCGGTGGTTGCCGAGTTGAAGAGCTTCTATTCAGGAAAGGACTACTCACGATGATGCGCATTCGCTTCTCGAAGCCGTTGCTGGTGACCCTGGGCGTTCTGCAGTCCTTCATCACCGTCGCGGCGAGCCCCCCG
>JAYVCD010000433.1:0-6355 GCA_043750125.1 Archangiaceae bacterium
CGTCGAGCTGTCCAGCGAGACCGACTTCGTCGCCCGGAACCCGGACTTCGTCGCCCTGACCAAAGACCTGGCCGAGCTGATCGCCAAAGCGGGCCCGGCAGACAACGCGGCGCTGAACGAGACGCCGTGGAAAGACGGAAAGAAAGTGAAGGACGTGCTGGCCGAGTCGATTGCGAAGATCGGCGAGAACATCGCGGTGCGGCGCTTCGCCCACTTCAAGCTCTCGGGCCCCACGACGCTGGGCAGCTACCTGCACAGCAACGGGCGCCAGGGCGCAATCGTCGAGCTTTCGGCGGGCAGCGAGCTGGCCGCGAAGAACGAAGCGGTCATGGGTCTGGCGCGCGAATTGGCGATGCAGGCGACGGCGATGAAGCCCCCCTACCTGCGTCGGGAAGAAGTGCCGGCCGACATCCTCGAGAAGGAAAAGGACGTCTACAAGGCCGAGCTGGTGGCGGCGAAGAAGCCCGAAGCCATCTGGGAGAAGATCCTCACCGGCAAGCTCGAGAAGTTCTACGAAGGCGCCTGCCTGGTGGATCAGGTCAGCATCAAGGACGACAAGAAGAAGGTGAAGGGCCTGTTGGCCGAGGTTTCCAAGGCCACCGCCACCGAGGTCACCGCGACTCGCTTTGCCCGGTTCGAAGTCGGCGAAGGCATCGAGAAGAAGAAGGAAGACCTGGCGGCCGAGGTCGCCAAGACCATCGCCCAGGCCTAAACGCTCAAGATTGTTTGAAGTTCGCGGCGCAGGTCCTCGCAACCCGGGGGGCCTGCGCTGTTTTGTGGGGCTGGCAACATTGGCGGGGGGTGAACGACAATGTGAACAGTCGTGAGCAAACTTTCCAGCGCAGGAAAAGACGCGGGCATCGTCCTCCAGAGTCGAACGGGCTCGGGGACGGTCCGGGTGGCTCCCCGGGACAAGCGGAACCAGGCGGTAATCGAGTTGCTCGATGCGTCGGGTGGAATTACCCAGATTCGCCTGACCGCGGATGAGCTTCGGGTATTGGCCGCCCGGATGATGAAGGTCGCCTCGCATCTGCAGGCGCTGAACCTCTCAGATGAAGTGACGCAACCGTAAAGCTTCGCTAGAAGCTTCGGCCCATGGCAGCAACGGGCGTGAAGACGGGCGGCTACAAGAAGATCCTCCTCAAGCTCTCGGGCGAAGCCCTGATGGGGCAGGATTCCTACGGGATCAACACCGAGACCCTGGTGCGGATCGCCACCGAAGTGAAAGACGTGGCCCACTCGGGCGTGCAGCTGTCGATCGTGATCGGCGGAGGCAACATCTTTCGCGGGGTGAAGGGCGCCACCGAAGGAATGGACCGCGCGAGCGCCGACTACATGGGAATGCTCGCGACCTGCATCAACTCGATGGCGCTGCAGGACGCGTTCGAGCGGCAGGGGGTGAGCACCCGGGTGATGTCGGCGATCAAGATGGAACAGATCAGCGAGCCCTACATTCGCCGCCGCGCGGTTCGCCACCTCGAGAAGGGAAGGGTGGTGATTTTTGCCGCCGGTACCGGCAACCCGTACTTCACCACCGACACCGCCGCGTCGCTGCGCGCGATGGAAATCAACGCCGAGGTGATCTTGAAGGGCACCAAGGTCGACGGGGTCTACGACTCGGACCCCAAGAAAAACAAAAGTGCCCGGCGTTACAGAACGGTCAGCTACCGAGAGACGCTGGACAAGAATCTGCAGGTGATGGACGCGACCGCGATCGCGCTGTGTATGGACAACAAGATGCCGATCATCGTCTTCGACATGACGAAGCCGGGAAACATCGCGCGGGCAATCAACAACCCGCAAGACGTCGGAACGATTGTAGGAATGGGCGATACGGTTTTCGCGTAGTCGGGTCGAACCCCTAAAACAGGAGAGCGACATGGGAATGCATGACGACGTAGTGAAAGCACTGGGCCTCGCAATCACGAAGACGCTCGACGATTTGAAGCAGAACCTGGCGAAGATCCGCACCGGTCGCGCCAACGCCGCGATGCTCGACAGTGTCCGGGTCGACAACTACGGCACTCCCACCGCGCTCAATCAGTGCGCCGCCCTCGGCGTTCCCGAGCCGCGGTTGATCACCGTCAAGCCGTGGGACAAGGGGATCATCAAGGAAATCGAGAAGGCGATTCGCGACGCGAACCTCGGCTTCAACCCGATGAACGACGGAGAAATCATTCGCGTTCCGATTCCCGCGCTCACCGAAGAGCGGCGCAAGGACATCGCCAAGCAGGTGAAGGCGAAGGGCGAAGAGCACAAGGTCGCGATTCGCAACGAGCGGCGCGACGCGAACGAACGACTCAAAGAGCTGCTCAAGCTCAAGTCGATCACCGAAGACGAGAACAAGCGCGCCAATGAAAAGGTCCAGAAAGAGACCGACGCGGGCGTGAAGACCGTCGAGGACCTGGTGGTGAAGAAGGAAAAAGAAGTCCTCGAGGTTTGAACGTTGGCCCGCGTTCTGATCGCCGAGCCGTCGCTGCCCATCTGTGCCGCGCTCCGAAAATTTCTCGAGAGCGCCCGGCACGAAGTGGTGACGGCTCACTCGGTGGCCGAGGCGGTGGAATTGTTGACCGGCGCCCGGGAAGCCGACGTGGTCTTCGCCTCGGCCTCGGGCAGCTTCGATGGAGAGGCACTGTGCTCGCGGGTCAAGGCGCTGCGGCCGTTGTGCCCGGTGGTGCTGGTCTACGCCCCTGAGGAAGACCAGCCCGAAGAGCGCGCCGCCAGCGTGGGCGCCGACGCGTTCCTGCTCGGGCCGCTGAAGCGGGGCGCGGTGGTGGCGATGGCGCAGCTGGTGCTGCGAAATGCAGGGCTGAAGGCCGAGCTGGTCAAGGCGGTCGAGCACCCGAAGGCCCGTGAATCGCTGTTGCTCGAGGCCACCGCCCGGCTCAACGCCCAGGTGGCGGAACAGAAGAAACGGATTACGGGGCTCGAGGCCGAAGCAGCCAAATTTCAAAAGGGCGGGGCCGGTGGTGCGGCGGCCGAGATCGGCTTCCTGAAGCGGTTCTTGCCCCTCGAGGTCAAGCGCAGCCGCCGGTACCAGTACCCGATTGCGGTGGTGTGGGTCGGGCTGGACGGGCTGGAAGAGCGGTTGGCGGGGTCGGGCTCGGCAGACGCACAGCGCTCGGCGATTCGATCTGAGGTGCTGGCGGTGATTGCGAAAGTAATCCGAGACATCGACATCACCGTGCCGTTTGCCGATGACAAGTACCTGGTGCTGCTGCCCCACACCCCGCGCGACGGAGCGATGATTGTGGCGTCCCGGCTTCAGTCGCAGCTGTCGAAGCTGGCCGCGTTCGAGGGTGGAACGGCGTCGGCAGGGGTGGCTGCCTATGAGCCAAAGTTCTGGACCAAGGAACACGTGAGCTTCGGAGGCTTGATGCGCGAAGCGACGGCCGCGCTGATGAAGGCCCAGGGCAATGGCGGCGGGTACGTCGAGGTCGCGCCGATGACGGACAAGAAGAAGCGAGATCGAATTTCGATCGGCTGAGGCCTACAGGGCGACCTTCTCACCGGTCGCGGCTTCCACGCAGGTGGCGACCCAGGTGAACAGCTCGAGGCCTTTGCCTTTGTCGTCCGTCCACCGGGCGGTGGCCGGGTCGAAGTTGAAGTGAATGCCGGCGCCGTTGCCCGCCACCCAAATCTGCCGAACTGCGCGCTGGGTGTTGACGACCACCTTCTGCCCGGACTTGTTGGCGGTGACGGTGACCATGTCGCCGGTGCTGTCGGCGTCGAGTGCGTCGGGATCCGCTTCGTCGAGGCCCTTGAGCAGCCGCTTGAAAATCTCGGCGGCGAGGGTGTTGAAGGTCCCGTCGTCGAGCATCACAACTGCTCGAGCAGGGGCTGCCCCGGGGGGGCGTAGAAGATCAGCTGCGCTCCGAACGGACCGTCGGGAGCCGTCGGTGCGGTCAGCTCGAGGCCCAGCACGGTTCCGGGTGCGAAGGGCTTGGGGAAGTTTTGAAGCTTGAGCAGGTGAGCCGAAATCGAACCCATCGACGGCTGATGGCCCACGAGCAGCAGTTCCGATTCTTCGGAGTTCTCGCGAAGCAGGGCGTCAATCGCCCCCACCGGGCCGTCGGGCAGCAGCGCGCGGTGCGAGCGCATCGGGCCTTCGTATCCAATGGCCTGAATCAATATCTGCGCAGTCTGGACGCAGCGGGTCAGCGGGCTGGTGAGCACCATCGACGGAACGCCGAGGCGTTCTTTGAGTGACCCGAAGTGTTGGCGAACCGAAGCGCGTGACTTGCTGGTCAGCGTGCGCGCCTCGTCGCCCAGGCCTTCGGGGATTTCAGCATCGGCATCTGCGTGTCGAACGAGGAAGACCTTCACACCAAGAAACCTAAACCAAAGCCGCTTCGCTCGCGTCAAAGGTTTGCAGGCGGTCGACTAAGGTCTTCGCCCGTGAACCGCATTTGTCTGTCGCTGATCTGTTTGGCGTTGATTTCCGGGTGCAAGACCCGGCCTGGGTCCACCGCCGCGCCGGCGTCCGATGCCGCGCAGGAACAACCGACCGCGCCCCGATGGACGCTGAGCCTGGCGATGGTCGACGGCTATCTGCGCTACCAGCGCACGCTGTTGGTAAAGGCGCACCCGCTTCAGCCCGCGGCGGGGGTGGAACAACGAGCAGATCTCGACGAGAAGGCGCGACTCGAGGCGGGCCTGACGCTGGACGACGTGCTGAAGATCGAGGCGATGCTCGGCCGGGTTTCGGCCCGACGGCTGACGTTTCGGCTGATGGAGCTGGACGAAAAGATGCCCGAGCCGCCGGCGGCGGACCCGCAAGATTCCGCCCGGACTGCTGAAGCGGCCCAGGCGGGCCAGGCGCAGCTGAAGCGGGCGCAGCTGAAGAAGTCGATTCAGAACATGACCGAAGAGCGTCAGGCCTTCGGCGATCAGAACATCGACGTGCTGCTGCAGCGGGAAGAAGAGCTGATGAAGAACTGGAGTCTGATGATGGAAGTGCCCGAGCTGTCGCAGCCGGGGCACTGAGCCGTCAAGGAGCCTGTTCGGCGAAGGCGATCACGTTTCCGCCGGGCTCTTTGACCCAGAGCTCTTGCGCTCCGTAGGCAGTTCTTCGCTTCGCCTGAACCACCGGAGCGCCCTGGAGCAACAGCGCGAGGGCCTCGAGGTCTTCCACTTCGAGGTAGAGCGCGCTGCGCCAGACCCCTTCGACGAGGGAAGGCAGGTCGCTCTTGAGCAGGCTGCGCGACTGGTACATCACCTCAAGCCCGTCTTTGACCAGAATCACGAAGCCGACCTTGCCCTTGCTGTCGGGGACTTCGACCGTTCGCTTGAAGCCGAGCGTTTCCCAGAAGGGGATGCACGGCTCGACCGCGTCGACGAACAGCAAGGGCGAGATCCGCTTGAGCTTCAAGGGGTCGAGCCGGGCGTCTTGGCTCCCAACGACGGCGGGCCAATGAACCAGTTCTCGTTGTGGTGCTCGCTGGTCTCGTTGTGCCCGGTGATGCCGTTTCCGGCCGTCTTGAGCTCGCCGTTCTCGTTGTAACAACCGCGCTGGTAGGTGGTGGTCGCGCTGGTGCCCCCGTCCATCACGAACTGCAACGCGATGGCAGTATCGGGCAGGTAGGTGCCGACGCCGGTCTTGCTGGTGCGAAGGCCGGTGCCGTAGATGAAGTAGTCGACGTCCTGCACGTTGGTCCCGGCAACGCCGTTCCATTTGTAGAAGATCAGGTCTTCGGCGAGGTTGGTGAGGTAGCCGTTGCCGGCGAACGGGTCCCAGACGCCGCGCATGTCGGGCACGCTCGCGTTGGCGCCGCCGTCATTGGGTGGAATCTCGAAGTCCGGTTGGCCGGCGCCGCAGTTGCCGGCGTCGCAGTAGACGTTGGCTCCGGTGAGCGCGATCACCTTCACCTGGCCGGCTCCAATCGTCGCGCCTGCCGGGAACTGAATGTCGAAGTCGGTGAACGCCGCGCCACAGGTGCCGCCATCGGGCAACGCCGCGTGGTTGTAGTAGCGGCAATCACTCAAGCCGTCGGGCGAGATGAACGTCGCGTTGTAGATCCGGTAGTCCGACAGGTCGACGCTGGCCAGGGTGGGGTTGTAGATCTCGATCGCTTCGCCGCTGGTCGGCTGGGTCCGGATTTCCGAGAAGAGCAGATGGTCGACCAGCCCGCCGGCGCCGCACGCGAGCATCACGCCTCCGCCTGCACCCCCCGAACCGCCGCCGGCCGCTCCACCGCTGCCGCCGCTTCCACCGCCGGCTGCTCCACCGCTGCCACCGCCGGCCGCTCCGCCGCTGCCACCGCCAGCCGCTCCGCCGCTGCCACCGCCGGCTGCTCCACCGCTGCCACCGCCGGCTGCTCCGCCGCTGCCACCGCCAGCTGACCCGCCGCCGCCG
>JAYVCD010000434.1:0-24711 GCA_043750125.1 Archangiaceae bacterium
TACCCCCACTGGTGTCATTTACCGTCGCGCCTCGGTGGTAATCCTCACCGCCGGGGGTCGTTCTCACCAGTTCGCGACATCGGACCCCCGAGAAGGCGAAGTTTGAAGACCTACCCACCCTTCAATGCCCGCAACACTGACCTGGGCGGACTTCGCGAAGATCCGAATCAGGCGGGAACATCTTCCTGACGTTGCCGAGGCGCCGTGGCCGACCTTGATAAGCGCCAGATCCTCCCCACCCGACGACGACGATTTTCGCACGCAAACGCTTTGAGCACCGGGTGTTCGCCGCGGGCACAGCGAGTCGCGCCCGAAGCCTGACTTGTCGCGCGGACCCGGTTGGTTATGGTCCGACGTTTCCAAGATGGCCCGCCGACTCGTCACCCGCCGACAGCTGATTCTTCTCGCATCCGGGGGGGCACTTCTGGGCGGCGCGCGCTTCGGCCAGCGGCGGTTGTCGAGAGCCGCCTCACCGTCGGGACCGTTGTCCGACGGAGCTCGCGCGTTGATTGCCCGCGCCTGGGTCGGCCTCAACCCGGCGCGGGTGCTCGACGTCCACGTGCACGTTCTGGGCACCGGCACCGGAGGCACCGGCTGCTTCATCGGCCCGCGCATGAGCAGCCTCTTGCGCCCGATCGATTACCTCAAGTTCTCGATGTACGAGCAGGCGTCCGGAATTTCCGACAGCGCGCACACCGACGCGCAGTACATCGACCGATTGGTGGGGCTGATCAAGAGCCAGAGTCCGCACGGGCGCGCGCTGCTCTTCGCGTTCGACAAGCTGCACGATGCCGAGGGCAACGCGGACATTCAGAGCTCCGAGTTCTTCACACCCAACGCCTACGTCCTCGAGCTCGCCGCGAAGTACCCGGACCTCTTCGTCCCCTGCGCCTCGGTGCACCCGTACCGTCCCGACGCGGTCCACGCCCTGACCGCGGCGGTCGAAGGCGGCGCAGTGGCGGTGAAGTGGCTGCCCAACGCGATGAACATCGACCCCTCGAGCCCGAAGTGCGACCCCTTCTACGCGGCGATGAAGTCGTTGAAGGTGCCCTTGATTTCCCACGCGGGCGAAGAGAAGGCGGTGCACGCCGAAGAGCGACAGCGGCTGGGCAACCCGCTGCTCCTGCGCCGGCCGCTCGAGCAGGGAGTCAAAGTGGTGGTCGCCCACTGCGCGTCGCTGGGGCAGAACCCGGACCTCGACGCGCCCGAGGCCAACCGCCCGTGGGTCGACAATTTCGACCTCTTCACCCGCTTGATGGCCGAGCGTCGGTGGGAAGGACTGTTGTTCGGAGAAGTCTCAGCGATGACCATCGTCAACCGCATCGGCAAGCCGCTCGAACGCGTGCTGCGCGACAAGGTGTTGCAGCAGCGGCTGATGAATGGCTCGGACTACCCGCTGCCCGCGCTGAACGTGCTGATGCAGACGGGGGCGGTCGAGAAGGAAGGGCTGATCACCGCCGACGAACGCGTCTTGCTCAACGAAATAGATCAGCATGATTCGCTGCTGATGGACTTCGTGATGAAGCGAACTCTGCGGGTGCGAGAGAACGGGGTCGAGCATCGACTCGCCGACGACGTCTTCACCCTGCGCACAGACGTCTTCGAACGCCTGACCTAGACCGGGCAGACCTTCGCCAGCCGCCGATTCTTCCAATGCGCGGTGAGCATCAACGCCGCACCACTCATCGTCATCGCCGTCTCGGCGCGAAAGCTGTCGTGAAAAAAGGTGACCCCCGTCGCCAGCAGCGCCACTCCGCCCAGGGCGAGCAGCAGCACCGCGGCATTGCGGTGGTACCGGTAGCCGGGAATGAACGCCCACGCCGCAGTCGCCACCACGCCCACCAACAACAGCGGGTGCCAGCTGCCCATGAACCCCGCCAGCGCGGGGGCCAGCATCAACACCAGCGGAGTGGCGATGCAGTGCACGAGGCAAATCAGCGAGAGCGCCTGGCCCCACAGGTCTCCCCGGGTCGAAGGGTGCGGGTGGGGGTGAGCGTGCGCTTCCATCTTCAAACCTGTAGCTAGAACCAAGCCGGCCGATATGCAAGCCAGCGACAACTGCAACAGCATTGCAATTAGGGTTTCTTGTCCACTTTTTCCAGCAGCAGGTCGCGGCCTTGAACCAGGTCGACTTCGCCGGCAAACCGCGCGAACAGCTCGTAGTCCTTGGGGGGAATCCGGGACATCGACAGCTGGTAGTCCTCTTCGAGAACCAACGACGGGCCGACCTGCTTCTCGCGGCGAACGTACGAGCCGTAGGGACAGCTGCTCTTCACTTCCGGCAGCGCTCCGCTGAGCTTCCAGCCGGCCGGCAGCTTCATCGTGGCCACGGTGTGGCTGGCTTCGGTCCCGTCGATGAACAGCGGGGTGCGGCGGGTGCTCAGCTGCAAGAAGCGGCGGCCGAGCAGCATCGGAAAGGTCGCTCCCTGCAGCACCAGCTTCCCCTCGCCTTCGGGGCGGGCAAACCGCGGGGCGGTGAAGGTGTAGCGAACGACGACCGGCGCTCCGACGGTGCGCTTGAAGTCCAGCTCGAGCTTCGAGAGGTCGGCGCCTCCGAAATACCGCGACAGCGCGCTCTGCAGCGCCTGCTCGCGTTGGTCGGGCGCAATGCTGTCGAGCGCCTCGGCCAGCTGGGCGGCTTCGAACCCCTGGTACGACTCGACGCCACTGCCCGACAGCTTCCCGTCGGCGGTCAGCTCGAGCTTCAGCGATACGTCCTTGCCTGGCCGCTTCGACCGCGGGGGCGTCTGCTCTTTCTTCACCGGCTTTCCCGGCTCGGGCAGCAGGTACGCCTCGCGGCTGGCCGCGACTTCGGGCAGCTCGCCAAAAGGCGCATAGCGAATCAGCGGGTCCATCCACACCGCTCGTTCCACGCCTGCTTCCTTCACCCTCACCTTCAGGCACAGGTACGGCAGCAGCTGCTCGGAAGGAAAGAGGTACGGGGCCGGGTCCGCGGTGAAGGTCCGCACCACCGCCAACCGGGTGTCGAACCCCATCGCCTTGAGCGACGCGTACAACAGCCACAGCCGACTGCCGCGGTCCTGCGCGACCGACGTGGCGGCCGACACACTCAGGCCCGCATCACGCCCCGACAACTTGTCCATCACCGCCGCGTACAGCGCCTGCACCTGCGCCAGGCCGGTGGTGCCTTTCGACGCTTCGCGCGCAAAGGCTTCGACCTCGGCGGTCACCTGCCCCTTGTCGAGAAAGGCATCGGCATAGGCCGCGACCAGCCCGTCATTGCCGGTCGCCCCGGCGCCCACGCTGACGAAGGGAAGAAACTCGTTTCCCGACGGCGGCCCCTGCGGCTCGGGAATGTACGGAGTGACCCGCCGCTCTTCGTGGGTGAAGACCTCTTCGTTGCCTTCCACCCGCGGAGCCGGCGCCTTCATGTTGTGGGCGTCGACCTTCATTCCCGTGCCCGGGTCGGCTACCACCGCGTACGTCGACCAGTTGTTGGGCTGACGGGCGATCTGAAAATAAAAGCTCGACGCGGTGAACCCTGGCTGGGTCGGGCCGCGCGGAGGGTGGGCGAGCAGATACTCGTACTCGACGAAGTCGCCGACCTGCACCCCCGGCAGACTGACGGTGTCCTTCCCCTCGAAGCTCTCGGGCTCGAGCACCCGGCCATCGGCCTTCAGCGTGCGCAGCTTGAGCACCAGCGCCCCGGTGGGAAGGTTCACCTCGGCGACTTCCGAGACCCCGCTTTGGTCCAGCGCCTTTTGAATGATGTGAATCCGGTCGACCTGGGTCCCATCGGGGTACACCCGCACCGCCGCCGCATCGAGGATGTACGCGGCGGGAACGTCTTCGACGCCCGGAGCTGCCTCGTAGGCCTTGAGCGCTTCCTCGGTCGAAATCGCCCGCGATTGGAGCAGCTCTTTTCCGCTCTTCGCCCGCTCGACCATTCGGCGCAGCGGTAGATCCGTTCCATCGCGCAGCAGCGCCTGCTGCCGGGCTTCCAGCGCCAGCGGCAGGTTGCCCGCGTACTCGTAGACATCGGCCAACTGCTTGAGCACCACCGCGCTGCGCGGCCACTGCCCCGCCAAACCCTTGAGCAGCGCCGCCGCTTCGTCGTAGCGCCGCAGCGAAACCCAGGCGTTGGCCAGCAAGGTCCCCACTCCGACCTGGCCTGGATCCCGCTCGAGCATCGCCTCGTAGACCTTCGCCGCCAGCTCGAGCTTGCCCCGGGCCTTGAGCGCGTCGGCCTCACGGCTGAGCGCTCCGGGGCAGGCGCGAAGCCCGACCAACAGCGCATCTGCTTCCTTCGCAGCGTCGCGGCGCCGGGCCACGTCGTAGCGCAGGCTCAGCGCCTCGCAGTCGCCCGGCCGCTGGGCCTCGGCCGCCAACGCCGTGGCCACCGCCTGCGCGTCGACCCCCAACCCCAGCTCGACCCGGGCCTGCAGCTCGAGCACCGTCGCCCCCACCGGGCTGTGCGCCGCGCGCGCGGTCTTCAAGATTTCTAGAGCGTCGAGGTGTCGGCCGTCGTCCAGCGCGAGCAGCGCCGAGAGCAGGTGGGCCTGGACGAGCCCGGGGTCCTTGACCACTGCCGCTTCGAGATCTCGCGTCGCGCGGCCGCGGGCCACTTTGATCGGCACGGTGCGGTCGGCCAGCTGGAGCTCGGCCTTGAGCATCGAAAACATCGCTCCGTTGTCGGCGGCGGGCAGGGTGGCGATCAGCCGCTTGGCCCCATCGCGATCGCGGTTCATTCCATCGCGCGCGGCCACGAACGACGCCAGCGTTCCTCCCACTTCATCCACCAGCGCGGCGTGCACTTCGGCCGCCGAGCTGAACAGCCCGCGCGGATTCGAAATGAAGCTCACCGACCTGTCGTTCCAGCTGTGGGCCGGCCCCTTCGAAGGTCGAAACGTCAGCCCGGCGGGCTTTCCGTCCAGCCGCATCACCTGCAGGTTCAGCTGGCCCTGCTGCTCGTCGCGCGACATCCGCACCATCAATCGGTGGGGCCCTGCCGACAGCTCGACCGCGCGCGAAGTCAGCGTCGGCGCCGGAGCCGCCCAGGTGAAGCGAGAAAAAAGTGCGGTCCCATCGAGGGTCGCCGCGTGGTCCATCGCCGTGACCGTGCGCACCACGTACTCGCCAGGTTGGGTCAGCTCGAAGTCCACCGCCATCACGTAGAGGTCGCCCGGCGCGGGCTCTGGAGACAGCGACAGCCTTCCGTCGGGGAAGCTCAGGCGGCGCAGCTGCCCGTTGAGCGGATCCGCCAACACCTGACCTTCGACCAGGCCGGTCTTCTCGAGTGGGGTCAGGTCCGCCAGCGCGAGGGTGTGAAAGGCCGACAGCGGCCCGACCCACGCGCACGAGGTCGGCGCGCCCATGTCCTTCAGTGTCGCGCCCTGCTCGAGAAGCTGGGCGCGGGTGAGCTGAATGTTCGCGACCGCGCTTCGCAGCAGCTGGGCGGCGTCGGCTTCGAGCCCGGCTGCGAGCAGCGCCGGCGAGCGGGACAGAATCAAATCATCGGTTCCACTCGCGGTACCCGAGAGGTCGAAGACCAGTCGCGCCGAGACGGCCGCCAACGGGTGCCGGGGGGCGCGCTCACAAAGGTCGAGCGCCGCGGTCAGTACCCGCTCGGGGTGGGCCACCCGGTGGGCGAGGACCTGCTGGCCATAGAGCGCCCACGGGTCGCGCGGGTCGGCCGCCACTGCGCTGTCGAGAAACTTCTGCCCCTTCGCGGCGTCGGAATCGACGAGCAGGGCGTAAAAGCCTGCCAGGGCCAGCGTTCGCGCCGAGGCATTGGGCAGCAGCGCGTCCTTCGAAGCGGTCTGAAGGATCTGGGTGGACGAGGGGACCTGGGGGATGCACCCCGAGGCGACGAGCAGAAGAGCGAGCAGCGCACAAAGCTTCACCCCGCCGCGTATAGCAGTGGGGTTTTTGCGCGGGTGACTATCGTTGCTGCAGCGCTCGCTCGAGCCGCGCCCGCTCGGCCTGGACGTTGTCGAGCAATCGCCGCACTTCGTCGCGCTGCTCGAGCGTCAGCTGCAGCTCGCGCGACAGCTCTTCGTATTTGCGTTCGACGTAGCTGCGTTCCTGCCCGCTGACTTCGACCTGCAGCTGCAGCGGCGCCAACTGTTTTTCGAGCGCCACCCGCTGAAGGTCCCACTGCTCTTCGGCGGCGGCGAGAGCCTCTTCGCGCTCGATCAGCTCTTTGGCGTGCTGCTCTGCGGCGGCCATCGTGGCGGACTCGAGCTCGACCACCCGGGCCTTCGCTTCTTCCAGGGCCGCCTCGAGCTCGCGGGTCTTCTGCTTCTCGCTCAAGAACTTCTGGGCCATCGCCTGGTGCTTGTCTTTCTCGAGCTGCAGCGCGGCCGTCGCTTCGATCACCTGCTGCTGGTCTCGCGCTGACTGCAAGGCGTGCTTGTCCTCGAGGTTCTGCAGCTTCGCGTCCTCGAGCTGGCGGTCGGTCTTTCGCGCCGCTTCCATCGCTTCGATTCGCGTCAGCGCGGTGTCGCGCTCGGCCAGCGCGGTCGCCAGCGACTCGGTGTGCTCGGCGACCCGCTGTTGTTCATTGGCCAGCTCGCCCTGGCACTCTTCGAGCGTCTCGCGAGCCTGCTGCGCCGCTTCGCGCACCAGGGCCAGTTGCTGCTCGGCCCCGACCTCGGCTCGCTGCAGCTCTTCCTCGTGCTCGGCGCGCGACTTCATGTGCGCGGCCTTTTCTGCTTCCAAAGCGGTCCGGCTCTGGCTGTGGGCGTGGGTCTCGCGCTCGAGCGCCGATTTGATTTCCCGCTGCGCCGCCACCTCGTTGACCAGGTCTCCGCGCGAGTTCTGCAGCTCGCCGCGGGTCTGCTCGAGGGTGACCGTGGTCTGTTGGTAGAGGGCCTGAAGCTCTTCGAGCTGCTGGCGCACCTGGGGGTGTTGCCCCCCGACGGTCCGTTCCTGGGCGGACGAGGCTTCGGCCTCTTCGCGCCGCTTGCGTTCGGCGATCAGCTCTTTTTGAACGCGGGCGGCATCTTCACGCGTGCCCTTGAGCTCGTCCGCCGCTCGCTTGAGCAACTCCAACAACTGCTCGCTCGAAGGCCCCGCCACTTTCGCCATACCTGAAGGCAGGTTCTACCGCTTCTTGGTCCACCCCGGCTGCTTCTTCGACACCGGAGCGCGGTAGGGCGCGGGCTGCTTCTTGGTCGCCGGCGGGGGAGCGCGGACGATCGGTCGATCTGGAATGGGAGGCGTCTGCTCGATCAGCACCTGCATCGGTACCACCACCTGGGGCAGCTTGAGGCCTTCGATCAGCACGTCCCGGAAAGCGCAGCTGCCCTCGAGGCAGCCGACCGCCGCCCGCAACGGCTCGCCGAACAACGTCTTCCAGCCCTTGCCCAGCACCAGCTTCTCACCCAGCGGGCGCTGATCTCTTCCCGTGCCGACCAGGGCCGACAGGTCGCCGGTAGTGGGGTCCACCCGCAGCTCGAGGTGGGTGGCCAACAACCCCGCCGGCAGCGGAGCCGTCATCGCCCCCCGCTTGTTTCCCCCCAGCATCCATTCCAGCGAAGGCTCGGCCCCGGTTCCCGAAACGACCAGCGCCACGTAACGCCCGGCCTCGCCCACCAGCAGCAGCGCGCTTCGGGAATCCGCGCGGGGCCCGAAGAAGAGCTTTCGCACCCCCTCGAACGGTCCCCGCGACATCGGCTGAGTCTGAACGTCGGCCGAGAACGCCAGCCCGTCGACCGAGACCGCCGCGTCGATCACCGTGCGGCCAGTGGGCAGGTCGTCGTCATCAACGTAGAGAATCGACCCCTTCTCGAGCTTCGGTTTGCGGCCCAACGCCATCATCGAAATGGTGTCCGGCCCCTCGCCCAACGTCACCCGGTGGGCGAGGCGATCGAGCCGCCCCGGAGTGTTGAGCGGAACGCTGATCCCCGAGTCGGTGGTCAGCTCGATTCCTGCGGGGAGGCGATTGGCCGCGGTGCGACCGCGCAGCATCGTGGTGCCGATCACCGCCAGCGCACCCACCACCACGGTGAGCTCGACCACCTTCATCACGTTGCGGCCCAGCTGCCGCAGCTTCCGCAACGCCCGCTGAGCAGGCGAGGTGCGCGAAGTGCCGATCATCGAGGAGACCGGCACCAGCGGCTCGAGCGCGATCAGCAGCTCGTTCACCGACTGGTAGCGGTCTGCCGGCAACGGCCTCAAGCACCGACTGACGATCGCGTCGAGCCGCTTGTCGAGCGCCGGCTTCTTCACGCTCGGAGGGTCGAAGTTCCCCTTCGGGGTATCGCCCACCATCAACTCGTAGAGCAGAATTCCGAGCGAATAGATGTCGGCCCGGTGGTCCGCGGTGCGCGCATCGACCTGCTGCTCGGGCGCCATGTACGCGGCGGTCCCCATCGCGACGTGGGTCTGGGTCAGGTTTCGTAACCCGCCCTTGTCCGCGCGCTCATCGAGCCCGGCGAGGCCGAAGTCGGTCACCTTTGCGATTCCCCCCGCCTGGTCGTCGAAGAGAATGTTCTCGGGCTTGAGGTCGCGGTGGATGACGCCGCGGTTGTGGGCGTAGTCGATCGCCCGGCAGACCTGCTCGAACATCTTCAGCGCCTGGCCCGGCATGAACAGCGGGTTGCGCATCTGCTCGCGCAGCGACGGCCCGTCGACGAACTCCATCACCAGGTAATAGGTGGTGTCGGTCTTTCCCTTGTCGACGATCGAAACGATGTTCGGGTGGCGCAGAGCAGCGAGCGCGGCTCCTTCTTTCTCGAACCGCGCGACGAACGAAGCGTCCTTCGCCAGCTCGGCGTTGAGCAGCTTGACCGCCACCTGCCGGCCCAACGACAGCTGCACCCCTTCGTGGACCTCGCCCATTCCCCCTCGCCCCACCACCTTCTCGAGGCGGTAGCCGGGGATGAAGTCCGGGGTCCGGGCGCGGCTGACAGAGGTCGGTTCGAGGGGAGCCATCGGGAGGAAAAAATGCCAGCCGAGTATGCCGGGACCCCGTGGTCGGTGGGTGTGGGCAATGAGGTCGGGGCTGAAATTCTTCTCCCCGGCCTTTCGAGGTCGGCTTGACTTACTGACCGGTGGTCACTAATTGATGACCAAGAGTCACTAACGGCTCTGTCTTCAGAAAGGGTCACCCGATGAACGTCCACTTTGGTTTTCGCGAGCGGTTCGCGTGAAGAAGAAACGCCTCGTCCGCCGACGGCTCGCCCCCGAGGCCCGCCGGGAAGAGCTGATCGACGCGGCGATCAAGGTGATGCGAGAGCAGGGGGACGTGGTCCCGCGGATCTCGGACGTGACCTCTGCCGCCGGCGCCGCGAAGGGCACCTTCTACCTCTACTTCGCCAGCTGGGACGAGCTGGTGATCGCGGTCCGAGATCGCCTCACCGAGGGGATTCGCGCGGGAATGAAGCTGCGCGCCGAAGGCGTGAAGGCCGACGAGTGGAGAGACTTCCTCGAGCAGGAAGCCGAGCGCTTCGTCGATGACCTGCTCGGGTTGGGGCCGCTGCATCAAGCCATCTTCCACGGCCCTTCGAGCTTTCGTTCGACCGGGGTCGGAAGTCCGGCGGTGGTCTTCGTCTCCCACCTGCTCGAGCGGGGGATCAAGGCCGGCGCATTTCAAATCAAAGACGTTCCCACCGCGGGCCTGCTGTTGTTCAGCGCGTGGCACGCAGTGGGCGATGCAATCTCCCGCGGGGGCGACCGGCGAAAGCTGCTCGAGGGGCTGAACGGGCTGATGCGGAGCTGGCTATGACCCGGCTGCTCCAACACGCAATCGATACCCGCCCGCTGCGCATTCGCCCCTACCGCAATCTGCTGATCGGCCAGGGCGCCGCGTTCCCGTTCTGGGACTACGACTCGAGCGCCGCGCCAGCGCCGCTGACCCTCGCGGTGGGCAATCAAATTTCTGCCACTCCGTAGACGAGGCGGTCGCGTCTGAAATCCCATCCGGTCGCGGCAGGTGGCCGTGGGCCCGAGAATCCACTCGGGCACACGGCTGCGTTTGTGGTTAAGCCTCGCCCCGGTGAGTCTTCGAATTCAACAGCTTCAACAGCTGCAGCGGCTTCATCTGCGGCTCGATGCGTGCCAGCTGTGCCCGAACATGATTGGCCCGGTGGTCCATGGGCCGCAGGTCCTCTCGACGATTTTTCTGATTGGCCAGGCTCCCGGGCCGCGCGAGGGCAGCTTCGGCCGCCCCTTCGCGTGGACCGCCGGAAAGACGCTGTTTCGCTGGTTCCACCAGGCGCTCGGCGTCGACGAAGAGACGGTGCGCCAAAAGGTGTTCATCTCGGCAGTGGCGCGGTGCTTTCCCGGCAAGGCCAAAGGGGGAGGGGATCGCCGCCCCGACGAGTTCGAAATCGCCTCTTGCCGCCAATGGCTGGAAGGCGAAGTGAAAGTGCTTCGACCGAAGTTGCTGTTACCCGTCGGCTCAATGGCGATCGAGCAGGTGCTGCAGCAAAAAGCGCCGCTCAAAGATTTCGTGGGAAAGGTTTTGCGCCACGAATACCTGGGCCAGCCGGTCGACGTCCTCTGCCTTCCGCACCCTTCCGGAGCGTCGACCTGGCATCGGATGGAACCGGGAATCGGGTTGCTGAACAAGGCGCTGAAGCTGCTGGGCAAACATCCCGCGGTCCTCGAGGCATTCGCCCCGCGCTGATCAATTCGGACCCGACGGGGGCACGGCTGCCGCGGGGGAGTGCAGAGTGCGAGCGGGTTGAGGCGGTTTTCGCACCAGGTGTGGTACGCCTCGCCGCACGATGGCCTTCCCTCCCAAAGCATTCGCGACCCACGACGGCCGGGTCTATTCCGAGTGGGAAGTCCACAAGCTCGCCGTCAGCGGGCTGCGAAAATTCGCGCTCGCCGGCGTGCTGAGCTCGGCTTTTCTCGTTCTGCTCGACGCGCTCGTCTTCCGCGAGGGGCGGCCCGAAGTGGCGCTGCCGGGGTGGTTGCCGCGCGTCGCGCTCGGGCTGGCCGCTGCGATCTCGATTTGTTTTTTCGCGATGGCCCAGGGCCGCAAGGTCGAGCTGCAGCGACCCGGGATCCTCGCGGTTCTGCTCGCGTTCACTTTGAGCGCGGCCGGAGCGATGGCCGCCGCTTCCGCCGGTGGGCTCAACGGCCCGCTGGGCTTCGGCCTGGTTCCGGTCCTCTTCTTCTGGCCGATGCTGATGCCCGGCGGAACCCTCGCCGCGCTCGTTCCCATC
The DNA here is from genome assembly GCA_043750125.1 of Archangiaceae bacterium. GTDB lineage: Bacteria > Myxococcota > Myxococcia > Myxococcales > Myxococcaceae > JAGSPQ01. The sequence goes on from JAYVCD010000434.1 coordinate 11,139, forward strand.
GGGGGAGGCGTGCTGCTTCACCTGAGCCTCGTCCTCGGCTTGTCCGACAGCGGCCTGACGGCCGAAGGGCGGGCGCTGGGCGGAGTGCTGGTGATGGCGTCCGCCGCCGCCCTCGGCACCGCCCAGGCGATTGATCATTGGCGCGCGCGGGCGGCGGAATTTTCGCAGCACGACTGGCTGACCCACGCGCTCTCGCGGCCCTTTCTGGAAGAGCGGCTCGGGGCGCTGTGCGTTCAACGCGCGCGCAGCCTGGCCCCGGTCTCGCTGGTGATGTTCGACCTCGATCGGTTCAAGAACATCAACGACACCTGGGGCCGCGGCGCCGGAGATGAAGTGCTCGAGATGCTCGTCTCGGGAGTGAAAGCCGAGATTCGCGCCAGCGATTTCATCGGCCGTTACGGCGGCGACGAGTTCCTGCTCGTGCTCGACGAGTGCGAGGGCAACGCCGCGATGTCGCTGCTCGACCGACTTCGGCAGCGCTTCGGCGACAAGCCGATGACCGTCGGCGACAACCAGGTCCGAATCAGCTTCTCGGCCGGAATCGTTTCGGTCGGGGCAGGCGACCCGCTGGTGGTGAAGGACCTGCTGCGCAACGCCGAACGCGCGTTGGTCAACAGCAAGGAAGCCGGCCGCAACCGCACCGCGATGGCGCCGCCTCCGGCTCCCCCCGAAGCGCCTTCGGGCGAACGCGTTCCTCCCGGGCCGGCCACCAATCCGGAAGAAACCGTCATCGGCAGTTAGTCGGTCGTCGGGGGCGCTGAAGTGGGCAAGAAGGTCGTCGAAGACAAGCGGCAGGCGATTTTAGACGCCGCCCTTTCTCTGTTTGCAGATCAAGGCTTCCACGGCACCAGCGTGCCGCAGATTGCTCAGAAGGCGGGCGTCGCCGCCGGCACGCTCTACCGCTACTTCGAGGGCAAAGAGGCGATGGTCAACGTCCTCTACCGCCACTGGCGCCAGACGGTGCAGCAGTTCGTGCTCGAGGAATTTCCGTTTGCCGCCACGCCCCGCGAGCAGTTCGGTGCGTACTGGCGCCGGCTCTTCGCCTTCGCGATGAAGTACCCCAAGGCGATCGCCTTCCTCGACTTTCACCACCACCAGCCGTACCTCGACGCCGAGAGCTTCGAGGCCGAGAAAGTGGGCCGCGAGACGCTGCGCCCGTTCATCGAGAGCGCGCAGCAACACGGAGTGCTGAAGGCGGTGCAGCCCGAAGTCATCATGGCGATCACCATCGGGGCGTTGATCGGCCTGGTGAAGGCCGCCCGTGAGGGCAACGTGAAGCTCAGCCCCGGGCTGATTCGCGACGCGGAAGAAGTCTGCTGGTCGGGCGTCTCGGTGCCGGCTTCCCGCTCGAAGAAGTAGGTTCGTTGCGGTTGCTGTGTGCGAATGAATAAACATTCATTAGCGATCGAGACCGGAACCGCCGCTGCCCAATGCCCGATAGGCTACGGCTGAAAAGAAATTCGCATTCGGAACCGAGACGCGGTAGTAGTGAATGAACGTTCATTCATTCGATTCACGAGAGGTTCGCATGCGTCGTCTTTCCTGGGTTCTGCTGGTTCTCGCCGTCGTCGGGTGTGGGGTCGCCCCGTCTTCCACCGACCCGACCTGGCACCGCGACGTGGCTCCGATCATCGAGCGCAGCTGCAGTGGGTGCCACCAGTCGGGAGGCATCGGTCCGTTCGCGCTGACCACCCTCGAGCAGGTGACCCAGCGGGGCCCCGCCGTGCGCGCCGCGGTCGAGTCGAAGCGAATGCCGCCGTTCCTCGCCGCTTCGAACTGCAACCAGTACCTCGATGACCCTTCGCTGAGCGCCGAACAGATTGCGACGCTCGGAAAGTGGTTCGACGCCGGCGCTCCGGAAGGGGTCGAAGGCCCAGCGGTCAATCGGCTGGAAGAAGGCGGTGGGCTGACCCGGGTCGACCTCCAGCTGAAGATGCCGGTCGACTACACCCCCCACGGCACCGATGACTACCGCTGCTTCGTCATCGACTGGCCCTACCCGACGACGAAGTACGTCACCGGGTTCCGCGCCCGCCCTGGCAACGCGAGCATCGTGCACCACGTGATCGGCTTCCTGATTCCGCCCGAGCGCGCCGCCGTCTACCAGAAGCTCGACGACGACGAAGCGGGCGCCGGCTACACCTGCTTCGGCGGAGCGGGCTCGGGAAATGACCGGGGGATCAGCTGGGTCGGAGCGTGGGCTCCCGGCGGCGCCGGCAACATGTACGCCGAAGGCACCGGCTTACCGGTCAAGCCGGGCAGCAAGATCGTCGTCCAGGTCCACTACAACTCGCGCACCCAGACGCCCGGCTCTGACCGCACCACGCTCGAGATGGCGTTGGCCGACCAGGTTCGACACGAGGCGGTGCTCACTCCGTTCACCAACCCCGAGTGGACGAACGGGGTGGGGATGCAGATTCCCGCTCTTCAAAAGGAAGTCACCCACGCGTGGGGGCTGGACCCGACCCCGTACCTGGGGCTGATGACCAACGGGCTGCTGCCGAGCAACACCCCGGTGAAAATCCACATGACCAGCCTTCATCAACACCTGCTCGGGACGAAGAGCCGACTGTCGATTCAGCACTCCGACGGGACCAACGAATGCCTGCTCGAGATTCCGCAGTGGGACTTCCACTGGCAGCGCAACTACCAGTTGAAGCACCCCACGACGTTGAATCCCGGGGACCAGCTGCAGATTTCCTGCACCTGGGACAATTCGGCTGAGCATCAACCGCTGGTGGGGGGCCTTGCGCAAACCTCGCGCGACGTGAAGTGGGGCGAGAGCACCACCGACGAGATGTGCCTGGGCGTGGTCTACGTGACCGAGTAACGCGCCTAGACCTAGAGCGTCTTCAGGTACTCGAGCACCGCGCGGCGCTGGGTCGGGTCGAGCTCGAGGCCGAACTCGTGCCCGCGGTTGCTCTTTCCGTACAGCGCGGTGTCGTACACCGCTGGCCCGCTGCAGTCCGCCGGCACTTCGCTTTCCCAGCCGACGCGATTCAGGTCGTACCGTCGGCTGTCGCGGGCCCGCAGAAAGCACGCCGGCCGCAGCGCGGGAGTGAGCAGGGCTTCCAGCGTCGGCACCGAGCCGTTGTGGAGGTAGGGCGCGGTGGCCCACACCCCATCGAGCGGGGGAGCGATGTACCCCGAGCTCGCCGCCATCGAGGAATGAGCGCCGAACCAGGTGCGGTTGTAGTGCTCGGCGAAGCCCAGCCGATGCATGAAGTCGTTGCGCGCGGGGTCAGTGCCGACCTTCGCGAGCGCCACCACCTTTGACGGATACGAGGGGTGAGTTCCGTATTCGCCATGGCAGCCCGAGCAGGTCTCTTCGAACAGCGCTTCACCCCGCTGCGCCAGCGCCCGGTCGATCGAACCGGGAAAGCGGGGCGGCTCGAGCGTCTTCAGGTACGCGAGCACGTCGGCGAAGTCCGGCTCGGCGGCGACCAGGTCGGCGCCGGTGTTTCCCGGCGGAGACATGAACTGCATCAGCGAACGGGTGAAGTCGCCCTCGAGCTCCCCGCCGTAATACAGCCGGGTCTTCTTCTTCAGCAGCCACCACGCGGGAATGTCGGTCTCGGGCGGCGGCGTCGACAGCATCGGGTAATACGCCGGCTCGACCCAGGCGAAGTCTTCCGGCCGGCGGTGCGAGAAGAAGTACCCGGTGAAGTAGAGGGCCGCGACCGAGCCCCAGGTCCTGGCCCGCGCGTAGGGAGCGATCTCTCTTTGAAACCGCAGCCAGTCTTCCAGCACCTTCATCTCGGAATCGGTCGGAGTGAGCGCCTTGAGCTTCTCCTCGTCGACCAGCGCGCTTTGAGGAGCGAGGGTCGCGTCGAGAAAGGAATTGCCCAGGCCGATCACCCACTGTCCCCGCAGCGGGCCGGCGTGACAGAGCAGACAGTTCTCCGCGACGATCGGAACCTCGTCGAGCCAACGTCCGGTGTATCCGTTGGGCACCGAAGAGTTGATCCCCTCGCGATCTTCCAGCGACGAGTTCATGTCTTCGGGGTCGAACACCGGAGTCCTCAGCGCATTGACCAGCGTGACCGGCACGCCCACCTTCAAATAGCTGCGGTTGAGCAGCAGCTTGCGTCCCCGCTCGGGCGACGGGGCCAGCACCGCTTCCCCCACGTCGGGCTCGATGAATCGAACCGGGAAACAGGACGCCAGCAGCAGCCCCGCGCAGAAAAGCCGACGCACCTTCGCTACTCGAGCACGCAGCCACGCCGCGCATCGACGAAGTGGGCCCGGGCGCCCCACTCGACCAGCGCCGTCGCCTCGACCGTCTTGTTGTTCATGTCGATGGTGAAGCGCGCGACGTCGGGGGACGCCTTGACCCAGGCACTGCAGAATTCCTGGGACATCTTCATCACGAACAGACAACTGCACGACATGCGCGCGGCGTTTCCCACCGCCAGCTCTACGTCGTTGTTGTCGTAGGTCTGCGGCTCGGCGTTTCGATTGGCGCACCCGGCCAGCAGCACCAGCAGCGACAGGCGCTTCATCGGGCCACCTCGAGGCTCAACGGAATGAGCCTGGCCAGCGAGATTCCATCCTGCCGATCATCGCCGGTGCGCACGATGACCACGTCCTCGCTCGGGACCACCACGATGAACTGCCCCCAGTGACCAATCGCCGAATAGGCGTCGCCCGGAGCGTCCTTCCACGGTTTCTCTTTCACGTCCCCCGCCACCTTGTTCAGCCACCACATCCACCCATTGGGCAACGTCTCGCTCGGACCCGCGGACGAAATGAAAGAGGGCGAGGGTTCGGTCGACCGCTTCACCCAATCTTCGGGGAGCAAGCGGGTTCCATTCCAGCAGCCGTCGTGAAGATAGAGGTAGCCGATTCGGGCGTAGTCCCGCGCCGTCGCAAACAGGTGGCTGCCACCCAGCGGAGTGCCCTTCTCGTCCTCTTCGAACGTGACACCGCGCATTCCAATCACGTCGAACAGCGCGTGCCAGGCCCAATCTTTCCCATGCTTCGGCTGCAGCGCGAGCTTGGCCACCGCCGACAGCAGCGTCGCTTCCCCGGTGGAATAGCGCCACTTGACCCCCGGCTCGGCGTACGACCGATGGCGGGTGATGAAGCTCAGAACGTCGCGGTGCCCCTCGCCAAACAGCATCGCGATCACACTCGACACCTGGTACGACTGGTCCTCGTATTCTTCCTGCCAATCGAGCCCCGAGCTGAACTCGAGCAGGTGGTGAACCGTGATTTTGCAAATCGCTTCGGGCTGATTTGGGAGCACCTGGCAAATCGACTGGTCGAGCTCGAGCAGCCCCTGCTGCACCGCCCTTCCAATCAACGCGCTGGTTACCGACTTGGCGACGCTCCACGAGATGTGGATTTTCCCCTCGTCCCACCCGCGGGCGTACTTCTCGTAGACGATTTGCCCGCCCTTGATGATCAGCAGCGCGTCGGTGCGTTGCCCCAATCGCTCGCTGTCCTTGCCGACCAGCGTAAAGGCCAGCTCTTCGAGCGCGGCGATCTGCGTCTTCTTCGCTTCCCTCACCTCGGCCGCTCTCGAGGGCCAGCTGTCGGTGGGGAAGTTGGCCGCCACGCACGGAACGGCCAGGGCGGGTAGGGGACTGAACACCCCCAGCAGCAGCAGGGCGCAACGCATTCGAAGAGAGGGCATCACTCTTTGGGCGGATCTTCATCCACCCCGGTGAACTCCCAGTTCCACGGGGAATTCGCGCCGGCCTTGAGCACCACTTCCTCTTCGTGCGCATCGCCCTTGTAGGTGACGCGAAACACGTGCTTCCCGGCGGGGAGCTTCAGGTTCAGCGGCTTTTCTCCGGTGCCTTTCTTCTTTCCGTCGATGAACAGAATGCAGGCCGCGGGCTTGAGGCCGACGACGACGGTGGCGGGAGCCGCGTGCAGCAACAACGAAGCAGTCAGGGCAATCAACATGGCGCGCATCCTATGTCCGGCAAAGAGGGCCTTTCAGGCAAAACCTCACAGCTTCACTGAGTACACGAAGCTGGCCTTCGGCGCCCGCAGCCACCGCTCGGTGATGCTTCCCCGAATGGCTTCCCACTCGTCCTTCGCGTCGACGTAGTCGGCCTTCAGCTTCTCGGCCCCGGCTTTGTCCCCGCGCGCCTTGATTCCCAGCACCCGCTTCTCGAGCTCGGCGGTCGCGGTCTTGAACTTCGCCAGGTCGAGCTCGACGCAGCCGAGATCCGTGCCGTTGGCGGCCTTCTCGGTCGCCTTCCACGTCAGCGCGCCCGCCTTTCGCAAAAAGCCCTGCTGAATCGAGGCAAGCTGGCTGTAGTTCTTCGGCTTCCCCTCGGGCGAATACATCCCCCGCGAGATGTGGCCAAAGCCCCAGGCGATGTCGCGCACGTGGGCCTTCTCGGATTCTTCGAGCGTGATCACCTTCTTCTCGGCCAACCAATCGGCCAGGTACATCGCCGACGTCTGCGCCTTCAGCTCTTCGAACGTCGCCGCCAGCGGACCTCCGAAGATTTCGTCGTCCTTCTTCCCGTCCACCAGGTAGTCGTCCGACGGTCCCATCTTGTGCGCCGCCTCGTGCAACACCGTGCTCATCAGCCCGCCCTTGGGAGTCGCCTCTGCCTTGGTGAACGTGGCCGCGCAGAACATCGAAGCCAACTGGTCCTTGTAGGCCGCCATGCTGTCCGCGTCGGTGTAGAGGTTCGTCATCGCGACGGTGCGCCCGCCCTTCTCGGCGACCGGGCCCCAGTTCGGCAGCGACTGTCCGATGGTCGCCCCGTGGGGGTTGCGCTGGTCCGCCGCGTTGAGCACCACGTCGATGAAGTCGGGCAGCTTGTTGTGGCTCACATCGCGCGCCACATACGGGGCTCCGGCCATGGCCGCCAGCGCCTTTTCCAGCTCGCCCTTCACCGGCTCGAGCTTGCGCTGCCACTCGAGACTGTCCTTGTTGATCCGCGCGAACTGCAGCGCGAAGCCCGCCTTCCACGCGCAGGGCTCGTGGTAGACCTCGTCCGGCGCGACCCGCAGGTAGTACTTCGAATTCTCCGCGCCCATCGCCACCCACGCTTCGTTCGCCGGTTCCCAGTCGTTGGTGCGAAACGCCTTCGCCGCCGCGGTGAGGTAGGCCCGAAAGGCAATCTCGGTCGACTCGAGCCCCTTCGCGGCCGACTCGAGCTCGGTGGCGATCGCGTCCATCTCTTTGCGGTACGCGACGGTGTACGGCACGGCCTTGAAGGTGTCCTTCTTGTCCTTCTGCACCACCGAGAAGTGCCCCATCAGCTCTTTGGCATTGGGCTCTTTCTCCAGCCGGGCGCAGAACGCTTTGTCCGCCTGCAAGTCGAGCGGGTACAGGCCTGAGAGGTTCTTCGGCCGGCGCGACAGGGCGCTGCACGCCGGGTCGTTCTCGGTCTTCGGCGCCGCGCAAAACGGGCCCTGGTTGCGAAAGAAGACCGCGCGCGAGAAGTCGTCGTCCTTGGGAAGCTTTGCCAGGTGGACATCGACGCCGCTTTGCCGGGCGAAGATCTTTTCGATCAGCACCGCGATCTTTTCCATTCGCTCGACCAACGACCGGTCGGCGCCGGGAAACTCGTTCTCCACCAACGTCGGCCGCCCCTGCGACAGCTCGAGCAAAATCGCCTCGCAGCGCTTGAGCTCATCGCCCTTGCGTCCGGCGCAGGTCGACGGGCTGCTCAACCTCGCGTAGGCCACCGCGAACTTCGGGGTGAAGCCCGTCTTGTCCACCCAGTCGGCCCGCTGGGTCGCCACGTCCGTCCACAACACCGCCAGCTCGTCGGGCTCGATCGTCTTGTTCTCGTTGGCGTCGCTGCGCCAGAACAGCGGCAGGTGGTGCTCGATCGCCCGGGTGTTGAAGTCGAGCCGGGCCACCCGGTCGTACTTCGCCGGAGCCGCAGGAACCGCCGCGGCCGCGAACGCCGAGGTCGACAACAAGGAACAGAGCAGGGGGATCTTCATGAAAATGGGGCTAGCACGCCTTTTCGCGCCGGTAGAGTTGCAATAACAGAACGACCGTTCTATTAAACGCCCGTCCAATGGCGCGGCCGAGAAAATCTGAAGGGCGCGACACCCGCCGGGAAATTCTCGACGCGGCGCTCGACCTCTTCGCCGCAGCCGGGTACTTCGGTACCTCGATGAGGCAAATCGCCCGTGCAGTGGGAGTGCGGGAAAGCGCGCTCTACCATCACTTTCCTTCGAAGGAAGCGATCCTCGAAGACCTGCTCGGAGAGCTTGGCCCCTCGAAGGCGCAGCAGCTGGCGGCGATCGACGTCCCCGCGTTGGTGAAGCAAATGGGAGCCGAAGGGCTGCTTCGGATTCTGCTCGAACGGATCCTCGAAGAGTGGGTCGGGCCCCGCGAGCAGAAGTTCTCCCGCATTCTGATGTCCGAGGGCGCGCGCCTCGGCGACGCGGGGCTCTTCCAGGCCCGGGCCTTCATCGAGCAGGCGCAGGCGCAGATCGTCCGGCTCTTCTCCGAGTTGGTCCGGGTGAAGGCGATTCGCAAAGTCGACCCCCGCGCCGCGATGCTCGCGTTCATCGGCCCGCTGCTCGCGCTGCGCATGGTCCACCTCACCCTCTCCGGCAACACTCCCGACTACCGGGGGCTCAAGCGCGACGCGGCCGCCCACTTCCAGTACTTCATTCAGACCCTCAAATAACTTAACGAACGTTCACACAGCACTCAGCTACGAAGCGCACCCCATGGCCATCTTCAAACTCGCGGCACGAAATCTTCTCCGCAATCGCAGGCGAACGGCGATCACCCTCGCCGCGATGATCATCGGGGTCGGGGTGATGGTCGCCCTGCGCGGCTTCATCAACGGCCAGCAAAAAGTGATCGTCGAAAACATCATCGACGGGCGGCTGGGCGCGGTGCAGGTGCATCGCACCGGCTACGAGAAGAACGTCCTCACCTCGCCGCTGAATCTCGACATGGCAGACACCCCCGAGCTGCGCGCGAAGCTGGCGGCGATCGAAGGCGTCTGGGCGGTGGCTCCCCGCATCGAGTTCGGAGCGATGATTTCCACTCCCGACAAGGCCCCCGCTCCGGCCGACGGCAGCGCACTGGCCGAGGACCAGCAGGGGAAGACGTCGTTCTTGATCGCGATCGGAGTCGAGCCCGACGCCGAAGCGAAGGTCACTCCGCGCCGCCGGCAGCTGGTGGACCACGGTCGAATGTTTCCGAAGACCGACTCGGAAGAGGTGGTGCTCAACGCCGAGTTTGCGGTGGGCCTCGAGACCGCGATTCACGACGCGAGCCAGCCGCTGCCTCCTCTCGAGCAACGCACCGCCCTGCTCGCCGCCGACCGCGACTCGGCGCTCAACGGCGAGAACGTGGTGCTGGGCGGAACCTTTCCGACCTTCTCTCCGGGTGACAAGCGGGTCGGACTGGTGCCGCTGGGGCTCGCTCAGCGACTGCTGCGCATGGAAGGCCGGGTGACCGAGTACGCGATTGCGGTTCGGCCGGTCGAGCGGGCGGACGAGGTCCGCGACCGGATTTCGTCCGCGCTCGGGCCCGAGTACGAAGTCCACACCTGGTCCCAGCTGTTCCCGTTCATCAAGACCCTCACCGGGACCCAGGACTTCATCTTCAGCATCGTCTCGGGCGTCTTCCTCACCGTGGTGTTGCTGGGAATCGTCAACGCGATGCTGATGAGCGTGCTCGAGCGGACCCGGGAAATCGGAACCATGCTCGCGGTGGGAATGCGGCGTCGGCAGATCGTCTCGCTCTTCCTCGCCGAAGGCCTGGTGATCGGCCTGATCGGCGGAATCCTCGGGCTGGGGGCAGGGCTTCTCGCCGTGACCTGGCTGCACCACACCGGGATTCCATTGCCCGCTCCGGGAGCGACCGTGCCTTCCATCATTCGACCGTTCGTCACCAACCGTTTCCTGATCAGCGCCTTGATTGGAACGCCCCTCGGTGCTGCGTTGGCCACGCTCTGGCCCGCCTGGCGCGCGTCGCGCCTTCGCCCGGTAGAGGCCTTGCAATCCACATGAACAGCTTCCCCAGACTCGCCGCTCGAAACGTCGGACGAAATCGTCGCCGCAGTCTGATCACCGGAATGGCGATCATCGTCTGCGTCGGGATGGTCATCCTGCTCAAGGGCTTCATCGATGGCGTCCGCAACCTGATGGTGGCCGACGTGGTCGAGGGCCGCAACGGCGCGCTCCAGGTCCACAAGAAGGGCTTCGTCGACAACATCGAGGCCGTCCCCACCCGGATGAATGTCCCCTACACCCCCGAGCTGGTCGCGAAGATGAAGGCGGTGCCGGGAGTCATCGGCGTCACCGGGCGGCTGATGTTCAACGGGCTGATCGGCAACGGCCTGACCCAGACGATGTTCGTCGGGCGCGGGCTGGACCTCGAGCACGAAGAGGAAGCCTGCCCCCGCTCGAAGGCCTCGGTGAAGCCCGGAGGGGTCCCGCTGGTTCCCGGCGACTCGGCCGACACGCTGATCGGCTTCGAGCTCGGCGAGAGCTTCTCGATCGATCTGGGCAAGAGCGTCAACGTTCAGACCAACAGCCCCACCGGCCGCAGCAATTCGATGGACCTCAAAGTAAAAGGCTTCTCCACCTCGAGCTTTCCGTTCGAAAACAAGCGGGTCATCACCGTTCCGCTCGCGACCGCCCAGGACCTGCTCGGGCTGAAGGGGCGGGTGACCGAATACGCGATTCGGGTCGACGACCTCTCGAAGCTCGAAGAGATCCGCCGGAACCTGCAATCGGCGCTGGGCCCGGAATACGAAGTCCACACCTGGCAGGAGCTCAACACCTTCGTCCGAGATCTGATCAACCGCCAGGACTTCATCATGGCGTTGATCGCCTTCGTGCTGTTCGTGATTGCCCTGACGGTGATCGGCAACACCATGCTGATGAGCGTGTTCGAACGGGTGCGGGAAATCGGGACCCTGCTCGCGGTGGGGGTGAAGCGCGCCCAGGTGCTGCAGCTGTTCGTGCTCGAGGCGGCAATGCTCGGAGTGCTCGGAGGCCTGGTTGGGGCCGCCGCCGGCCAGCTCGCGCTGCAGATCATCTCGGCCATCGGAATTCCCCTGATGATGCCGGGGACGTCCTCAATGGCGATGCTTCGACCCCACACCCCCTGGGGCTACACCGCCATCGCCGTGGCGGTGGCCGTGGTGGGCGCGTTGATCGCCTCTGCCCTGCCGGCGCGCCGCGCGTCGAGGCTCAACCCTGTCGAGGCCCTGCGAAATGGTTAACCCGGAGAACACGATGAGACTGCTTGCCCTGATGACGATCGCGTTGACGATGCCCGCGTTTGCTGCGGAACCCACGGTCGAAGAGCTGCTGAAGAAGTACGACTCGATCATGGGGCCGGCCAGCTTCGAGGCCGACACCACGATGAGCGCCACCCGCGAGGACGGCAGCGTTCGGACCTACGAGATGAAGTTCCTCAAGCGGGACAACGACAAGTTCCGCCTCTGGTTCAACGCCCCCTCGTCGGTCAAAGGCCAGGAGATGCTGCGCAACGGCGAGAGCCTCTGGGTCTACCTGCCCAACCTGAAGCGCGCGACCCGCATCGCCAGCCGCGACAACTTTCAGGGCGGCGACTTCAACAACGCCGACGTGCTGCGGGTGAACTACACCACCGATTACGCCGGGACCCTGGTGCCTTCCGACATTCCCGAGACGTGGCTGCTGCAGCTGAAGGCGAAGAACCCCGACACCTCGTACGACTCGATCAAGCTGTACATCCGGAAGAAAGATCTTCAGCCGGTGAAGGGCCAGTACTTCGGCACCAGCGGCCAGATGATCCGCTCGGCCGAGTTCACCGACCACAAGGAATTCGAGAAGGGCTACGTGCGCCCGGCGAAGGTGGTGATGAAGAACGAGCTGGTCAAGACGCGCAAGTCCGAGATGGTGATGAAGAGTCTCAAGCTCAACGTCGACCTGCCCGCCCAGCGGTTCACCCAGTCGGACCTCGGGAAGTAGCGATGACGCGAACGGCGCTGATCTGCGTGGGACTGCTCGCGTTCGCAGCGCGAGGCCAGGAAAGTTCTGACGCAGGGCTCGAGCTGCAAGCCGCGGACGCGGGCCTCGAGTCCACGCCCACCGCGGTGGAACTGGTGCCCACCGTGGCGGTCGAGCCCCCCGCCGAGCCGACTTCGGGCTTTCTCCACAAGGTCGAGGCCAACGGCTACCTGTCGGTGCGCGGAGGCTTCACCCGCTCGAAGACCAACGGGCTTATTTCTACCGAAGACCAACCCCAGCTCACCGGCCTCGCCGAGCTCAACGGGCAGCTGAAGGTCAGCTTCGTCGAGCGCAGCTTCCTGTACGCCGATGTCTCGTTGGTCGCCGCCGCTGCCGGGAACTACCGCGGCACCGACAAAGACGGGCACGAGACCATCATCGCGGATCACGACGCCGCGGCGAATCGGCCGTTGGTTTCGATCAACGAGCTCTACGCGCTGCACGAGTTCCGGCCCGAGCTCAACCTGATGCTCGGGAAGAAGCGCCTCGTCTGGGGCAGCGGCCAGGCCTACAACCCGACCGACCTGATCAACGTCCGCAAAGACCCCACCGACCCGACGTTCCAGCGCTCGGGCGCGTGGTTGGCGCGGCTCGAAGTCCCACTCGAGAAGTTCGTCATTACCGCGGTCGTTGCTCCCAGCCTTCTCAAGCAGATCAGCGGAGTTCCCCAGCAGTTCTTGATCTGGCCCGGCTGGGATCAAAAGGACACCCAGCTGCACTACCTGGCCGCGCTGCGTGGGTACGCGCTGATCGCCGACGCCGACATCAACCTGATGCTGTTCTATTCGAACCTCTTCGGAGATTCGTTCACCAACAAGGTGCGCCTTGGAGGCAGCTTCAGCCGCTACTTCTTCACCAACTACGAACTCCACACCGAGTTCCTGATTCAGTCGGGCAGCAGCCGGGATTTCATCACTCCCGAATGCGTCGTCAGCGCGCAGGCCGCGCTGGCGTGCAACGGCCAGAAGGTCCCTTTCATCGGAAAGACCGAGATCGAGGGCAACAAGGTGGTTCCCAAAATCCTGGTCGGGACCCGAAGCCAATTCGACGACGAGTCCTTTCTTTCGATCGAGTATCTCTACCAGGGCGATGGCTACACCCGTTCGCAGTACCAGGACTTCGTCAATGCTCTGGACCTGGTTCAGCAGGCGAAGGCGCTCGGAGTCCCCGCCAATCAGATTCCGAACCTCAACCCGACGACCACCACCGACGGGCTTCCCCAGCGCTTCAACTTCGAGCCGCTGGTTCAGCACTACCTGTTTCTCACCTACAGCAAGCCGCGCATCTTCGACGACTTCACCGCCCAGCTGGTCACCCTGGTCAACCTCCAGGACCTCTCGACCCTCTGGACTCCGTCGATTGCCTGGAGCACCACCGACTGGATGACGCTCTCGGTGATCGGCTTCATTCCCGTGCGCGGCCCCGACTCGATGGCGGCGACCCAGGCCGGCACCGGGAAGCGAATTTCCGAATATCAAAACCTGCCGATGGCGTACCGCGTCCTGCTCGAGGCACGCGTCTTCTACTGAAACCAAAAAGGGCCCCATGAACCGCGTCGAACTGAAGGGCATCAAGAAGACCTACCTGCTGGGCCAGACCAAGGTCCCCGCGCTCTCGG